>CAJFMJ010000120.1 GCA_904391645.1 uncultured Neglectibacter sp. | reverse complement strand
GGCGTGGTGTACGATTTCATTGACAACCAGGAGTTTTTCTCCTCGGGTAACCCCTATATCAACCTGGTGGATGATATCCCCAAATACTGCTTCTTCAGCAAGGCTGCCCTGGCTGCTTTGAACTTTATGAACTGGATCCCCGACATCATCCACTGCCACGACTGGCAGACCGCCCTGGTGCCGATCTACCTGCGCACCCTGTTCCAGGATTCGCCGGTGGGCAGGGCCCGGTCCATCCTCACTATCCACAACCTTCGTTTCCAAGGGATCTACAACATCCCCACCATCCAATACTGGTCTGGCCTGCCTGACTCTGTGTTCAACATGGGCGCCTTGAAACAGGATTACAACAACGCCAATATGTTTAAAGGCGGCCTTGCCTACGCCGACCGGATCACCACCGTCAGCAGCACCTATGCCCAGGAGATCCAAACCAGTGAATATGGGGAAACTTTGGAAGGCCATTTGCGCTACCACAGCGGCAAGCTGCGGGGCATTGTCAACGGCATCGATTACGGGATGTGGAACCCCGAAACAGACCCTGCCCTGGCTGTAAACTACGGCCTGGGGAATGTGCTGGACCACAAGATGGAGAACAAGCTGGCCCTGCAAAAAGAACTGGGGCTGGAAGAGGACCCCAGCAAGTTCGTCATCGGGTTGATCTCCCGGCTCACCAACCAAAAGGGCCTGGACCTGGTCAGCGCCATCATCCCCCAAGTGCTGGACGGCAACACCCAAGTGGTGGTGCTGGGCACTGGCGACAAGCAATACGAGGACACCTTCCGCTACTACGAAGATACCAACCGGGGCACCTTTGCCGCCTGCATCCAATATGATGAGGCCAGGGCCCACCGGATCTACGCCGGCGCCGACGCACTGCTGGTGCCCTCCCGGTTTGAGCCCTGCGGCTTGACGCAGCTCAACGCCATGCACTACGGCACCATCCCCATCGTCCGGGAAACCGGCGGCTTAAAGGACACTGTGGAGCCCTACAACACCTTCACAGGGGACGGCAACGGCTTCACCTTTGACCGCTACGAGTCGGGCCTGCTCTTAGACGCCATCAACCGTGCCAAGACGCTCTACTTTGACAACCGCTACCACTGGGACGAAGTGGTCCAGCGTGACATGGCCAAGGACGTATCCTGGGAGAACTCCGCCAAGCAGTACAAGGACCTGTACCTGGAGCTGACCCAGTGGTGATTGCCCCATAAGGCCAACTGCCGGAGGCTTGCCCAGTATCCGGCCATTTGAAAAAACACCCCGGGAAAGGGTGGGGCCCTGCGGCTCCCAGCCTTTCCCCTTTTTCTGTATCGCCCTAGCCAGAAAAAGCGGTTTTCACCGCTCTGTGCTTCATCTGGAGGAACCTAATCATGCAGTATCCCACCTTACCTCAACTGACCCCCGATGGGGTCATCTACCACAACCAGCTCATGGGCACTTTGGAGGCCATGCTGCCTCCAGGCCCTTGGGCTAGCGCCCACGCCCCGGCACTGTTGGAAACTCCCCAGGGCGACCTGCTGTGCGCCTGGTTTGCCGGGTCTTTTGAAGGCAACCGGGACGTGAGTATCGTCTGTTCCCGGCTGCCCAAAGGCCAGGGCCAATGGACCGTGCCGGAGCAGGTTTCCCATGACCCAGACCGCAGTGAGCAAAACCCCTCCCTATTCCAAGCGTCGGAGGGAGAGCTCTGGGCTGTGTACACCGCCCAGCAGGACCGCGTCCCCGGTAAAGACAGTATGCAGTTCACAGCTGTCATCCGCCGCCAGCGCAGTTTTGACGGAGGCCTCCACTGGGGGGAGGCTGATACCCTCTTTAACCGGGAAGGCAGCTTCTGCCGGCAGCCCATCCAAAAGCTGCAAAACGGCCGGTGGATCTTTTCCAACTGGCTGTGCAGCGACAGCGGCAACCAGCTGGCAGAGGATCCCACCGTGTTCCAAATTTCCGACGACCAGGGCAAAACTTGGCGGTGCGTGGAGCTTCCCAACAGCCGGGGCAGGGTCCACGCCAATGTGGTGGAGCTGTCCCCCGGACACCTGTTGGCGTTTCTCCGCAGCCGGGAGGCAGACTGGGTCTACCGCAGTGAATCCCTAGACAACGGCGACACCTGGACCTCCCCCCTACCCACGCCCTTACCCAACAACAACTCCAGCATCAGCGCCCTAAAGCTGCAAAGCGGACGCATCGCCATCGCCTACAACCCCACCCAATGCCCCGGGGACAAGCCCGGTATGGCAGTGTGGCCCGGGCTGCGCTGCCCTGTGGCCGTGGCGCTCTCCGAAGATGAAGGGCACACCTTCCCGCTGATCCGCATGATGGAATTGGGCGAAGGGTTTGCCGGGGTGGAAAACCGCTGCAACAACCGTCAGTATGAGTACCCCTGCCTGATCCAGGCCCGGGACGGTGCCTTGCATTTGGCCTTTGCTTACCAAAACCGGCGGGGGATCAAATGGATGTCGTTCCGGGAGGAGGACATTCTGGGAGAAAAGCGGGAGCGTTCCCCCTTCTACAATCCCACGGTTTCTCAGGGCTGAGTTCCCGAAAAACGTCTACCAGGGAGGAACCTTGTAAAAAAGAATGGTTTTCCCCATTGACTTTTTCGCTTTTATGTGATAACGTAATACCAAACCGTTGAGAAAGAGCAAGTAACCTCAGGATACCTGCTACCAGAGAGCTGCGGATGGTGGGATCGCGGCAGGAGGGACTGAGGCGAATGGGCTTTTGAGGGCGAGCTGAAACAGCAGTAAGCAAGCCGGAGAACCAACTCCGTTACCAAAGAGAGCATATGGGTTTCGTATGCGTGAGTGGACGCGGATACCGCGTCAAGCCGGGTGGCACCGCAGGAGTGTTGCGCTCTTGTCCCTGCATAGTTTTTGTAAGGGACAAGGGCGCTTTTTATTTGCCCCGTCCCGGAAAGGGGTTCGATTATGAAACTGGAAAATTACGAGGTCCATCTGCCAAGCTACTCCATCGGCAACACCATCTACGACAAGATCGGCCCGGTGTGTGAGTCCTACGGCAGGAAAGTGCTGGTCATCGGCGGGCGCAAAGCCCTGGCCGCTGCCTACGACAAGATCGTTTCCTACGTGAAGCAGACCAACTTGGAGATCATTGGCAAGGAGATTTACGGCGAGAATTGCACCTATGCCACCGTGGAACGCCTGCGGGCCATGCCCCTCTATCAGGAGGCAGACATGGTGTTTGGTGTGGGCGGCGGCAAGGCCCTGGACACGGTGAAATGCCTGTGCATCACCGACGACAAGCCGGTGTTCACCTTCCCCACCATCGCCTCCAATTGCGCTGCCACCACCTCGGTGTCCATCATGTACAACGAGGACGGCACCTTCTTAAAGCCCAACTTCTTTGTGCGCCCCGCCATGCACGCCTTTATCGACACGGAGATCCTTGCCAAAGCCCCCAGCCAGTATCTGTGGGCGGGCATCGGCGACACCTATGCCAAGTATTACGAGGCCATGATCTCCTCCCGGGATGAGCAGCTGGAGCACTTCACCGCCCTGGGTGTGGAGGTCAGCCGGATGTGCCGCGACCCCCTGCTCACCTACAGCAAACAGGCTTTGGAGGACCACAAACAGGGGCTGTGCACCTACGCGGTGGAGCAGGTGGTGCTGGCCATTGTGGTCACTACCGGCATTGCCTCCATCTTCCTGACCAAGGACTTCACCCCAGACTACAACAGCGGCCTGGCCCACGCTGTGTTCTATGCCCTCACCGCCTACCCTGTCATCGAGGAACGCCACCTTCACGGGGAAGTGGTTGCCTTTGGCATCCTGCTGGCGCTGCTGGTGGATGGCCAGAAGGAAGAGTTTGAAAAGATCTATCAGCTGAACCAGTCCATCGGGCTGCCCACCCGCCTGGAGGAACTTGAGATCACCCCGGAGCAGTGGGAAGAATGTGTGGATGTGATCCCCACCATGTCGGACATTGCCCACTACCCCTACCGTGTGACCCGGCAGATGCTGGAAGAGGCAATGGAAGTTTTGAAAGAAAGGGCGGTGCAGTGACATGAAAAAGGCTAAGACAGGAGCGCTGGTGTTGGGGGTGGCCTTTGTGTGGTTTACCACCCACTTTGGCGGTGGCTTTGCTTCCGGCGCCCAGATCTACAGTTACTTTGTCCGCTACGGTGCCTGGTGCATTGTCATGCCGGTGCTGGCCATGGCCTACAACGGGATCTTCTTCGCTTACAGCCTGCGGTTTGCCCGGAAACACCAGGTCTACGACTACCGCTCCTACAACAACGCCTTCTACGGGAAGTTCGCCCCGGTTTTCTCCAACCTGTTTGAGCTGCTGTACCTGTGCGTCATGTGCGTGGCCCCGGCAGTGGCCTTTGCCACCGGCGGCGCCACCCTCAGCCAGCTGACAGGCCTGCCCTACCTGCTGTGCACCTTCCTCATCGGCATTTTCATCTTTGTGGTGGCCATTTTCGGCACCGACCTGGTACGGCGGGTGGCGTCCATTTTGTCCATCTGCATCATTGCCGGTCTGTTGATCGTCTACCTGCCCAACATCGCCCTGAACGCCGGGAAGATCTCCGAAGCGGTCACCTCCATGGGGGAACAGCACCTGCCTCTGGGCCCGGCCCTGTACTCGGCCTTCCTGTACGGCACCTTCCAGCTGTCCAACATCGCCGTGTTCGTCCAGCACGCCAAGTCCTTTGAAAAGCCTGGGGATGCGGTGAAGAGCATGGGCCTGGGGGCTGTGGTCAACGCCCTGATGATGGTAATGGTGGTGCTGGGCCTGATGACCATTTACACCAACCCGGAGGCTGCTTCCCAAAGCATCCCCACCTTGTTCATGGTGGAGAACGGTGTGGGCGCCTCCTTCATGACGCCCCTCATCTCCCTGCTGATCATCCTGGGGGCTGTGTCTACCGCCGTCAATATGGTGGCCGCCATGGTGAAGCGGGTCTGCGGCACCCCCAGTGAAACAGCCTCCCCCAAAGCTTTCCTGGGACGGTTTCGCATCACCAAAAAAGAGGTCATCGCCGCCCTGGTCTGCTGTGTGG
>CAJFMJ010000119.1 GCA_904391645.1 uncultured Neglectibacter sp. | reverse complement strand
TTCTTTCCCATTTCCTCTTCCTCCTTTTCTCTATCTTACCATAAAAAAGCAGACACCCACACTTTTGTGAGTGTCTACTTTCATTTTACAGGTGCACTTCCTTTTGGGAAACTCTCCGTTCTCTTTTTTTGATTCTTTACGCCAAATCGCTGGGAAAGGCGATTCCCGCTTGTTTCCGAGCCTGTTCCATCAAGGTGGACACGGCCAAGCTCAGTTGGCTACAACGCTGATATTCCTGGGCAGAAGCTTCCGGCTGGGTGATGTACCGGTAAAAGTCTTTGGCTTCCCAGCCCATTAGTTTGTATTTTTCATCGTTTCCGTAGAGTTGCTCTACGGTGCCGTCTTTCCGCCACAAGGACAGGCCTGCGATCCGGGAAATGGATTCCACAGAAAGAGTGCCCTCTGTCCCTTGGAAATCGCTGTTGGCGCCGGCTTGCCCCAGCTTGGAGTAGGTCAAGGTCACCAGCTTGTCCGGATACCGCAGCGTCATGATGCCGGCACCGTCCACACCGCTGTCCAGCATTTGAGGGTCAATGGTGAAGCTATCCGGTTTGCCGAACAGCGTTAGTGCCGGATACACACAGTACACGCCCAGGTCCATCAGGGCGCCCGCCTCCATGGCAGGGTTGAAGATGTTGGGCAGTTGTCCATTCAAATAGCCGTCCAGTTTGGAGGAGCGCTGGCAGAAGTCCAGCTTTACCATGGAAAGCTTCCCCAGCTTTGCCAAGGTGTCTTCCAGCAGTTTTCTCTGGGGCAGGTGGAGGAACATAATGGCCTCCAAAAACACCACTCCATGTTCCTGGGCAATGGCTTGCAGTTCCCGTACCCTGTCAGCCTGGGCACAGAGGGGCTTTTCGCAGATGACGTGCTTGCCGTGCTGTAAAAAGAGCTTGCTCTGCTCATAGTGCAGTGCGTTGGGGCTGGCGATGTACACTGCGTCCAGCACATCGGAAGAGGCCATTTCCTCCAGGCTTGTAAAAGTATAGGGGGCGCCGTGTCGGGCAGCGTATTCCTGGGCCCGCTGCTGCGTCCGGGAATAGACGGCTGTCAATTCCCACAGGCCGCTGTCCTTGGCCCCTTGGATGTACTCGTCTGCGATCCATCCAGAGCCGACTGTTCCAAATCGAAGCATAGGCGTTTCCTTTCCCGCTTATTCCACGTTGTAGATGGCAGTCTTGATGATGTCTTTAATGGTTTCCATATCCTCCAGCACCACATATTCTGTTTTGCCGTGGGCATTGCCGCCGCCGGTGCAGATGTTGGGGCAGGGAAGGCCCATAAAGGACAGCCGGGCGCCATCCGTGCCGCCCCGCACAGGGGAGGAGTGAGGTTCCACACCGTTTTCCCGCATGGCACGCTCCATGTTCTCAATGATGTCCATCCGGGGAAGGATCTGCTCCTTCATGTTGTAGTAGCTGTCTTTCACGGTAAGGGTCAAAGGCTGAGAGGGGTACTTCACATTGATGTAAGAAGCAGCCTGGCCCATCAGTTCCTTCTTTTGCAGGAACAGCTCCTTGTCGTGGTCCCGGATAATGAACTGCATGGTGGTATGGGTGACGGTACCCTTGATGGAGTCCAGGTGGATAAAGCCCTCGCGTTCCTCGGTGAGCTCCGGCACCTGGCCCTTGGGCAGCAGGTCACAGTATTCCATAGCCACCTTCATGGAGTTGATCATCCGGCCTTTGGCGCCGCCAGTATGGGTGGAAAAGCCCTCCACTTCCACCACAGCAGAGGCCGCGTTGAAGTTTTCATAGTCCAGGCCGCCCAAGGAGCCGCCGTCCACGGTGTAGGCATAATCGCAGCCAAAGCCTTCCACGTCAAAGTGGTCAGCGCCCTGGCCGATTTCCTCGTCCGGGGTAAAGCCGATCTTCATGGTGCCGTGGGGCTTGCCCTCTTTCAAGATCTCCGCCGCCGCGCAGAGGATCTCTGCCACGCCGGCTTTGTCGTCGCCGCCCAGCAAGGTGGTGCCGTCAGTGGTGATCAAGGTTTTTCCCACGTGCTTTGTGAGCTCCGGAGAGGCCTCCGGGGAGAGGGTCAAGCCGCTGGTGCCCAGGGCAATGTCGCCACCGTCATAGTTTTCAATAACCTGGGGATGAATATTCTCCCCAGGAACGCCGCCGTAGGTGTCCATATGGGCGATAAAGCCCACGGTGTTTTTCCGGGGCTCGGTGGCGGGCACAGTGCCGTACACGTAACCGTTTTCGTCCATGTGGGCGTCTTCAATGCCCATGGACTTCATAACCTCCACAATATGCGCGCCCAGGACTTTCTGCCCAGGGGTGCTGGGGGTGGTGCCGGTGGTTTCGTCAGAACCGGTGTTGTAAGAGATCAAGTCGAGAAATACGTCTTTAACGGACATTACACTTCACTCCAATACTGTTTCAAATTATTCAGGCCGATGCGCAGCCCGTCCAAGGCAGGCTCCAGGCCTTCAAACTCCACGGCGATGGTACCATCGAATCCAGCGGCCTTCAGCAGATGAAGGCACTGCTTCACCGGCACATTTCCCTGACCGATAATGGTCCCCCGCAGGAAGTTGCCGCCTCGGGTCCGAAAAGAACCTTCGCCTGGGTTTTCACTGTAAAAGGGCTTGTAAATAAAATCTTTGGCATGGACATACCGGGTATAGGGGGCTACCCTGGCCACAGCTTGGGCCGGGTCTTCGTCGGCACAGAGGAAATTCCCCATGTCGCACAACAGCCCAAAATTTGTATGACCTACCGCGTTGTACAAGGCCTCCACCCGCTGGGAATCCTGGGAGAAAAAGCCGTGATTTTCGGTCATGGTCACCACGCCTCGGGTGGCAGCATAGTCAGCCACTTCCCGCACAGCGGTGGCTAAGGTGGGGAGCAAACATTCATAGCTCTGGTATTTTCCGGAATCCCTGGAGTACCCCTGGGTGATGTCGTGGCGCATCCTGGGAGCTCCCAGAAGGGCGGCGATCTCCACCCAGCCCTTTACCCGCTGGATTTCCTGGGCAGTATCGCCGCCGCAGCCGTTGAGAAAGTCGGCCCCCACGGCCAGGGAAGAAATCTTCAGGCCACAGCGATCTGCGGCCTCTTTCAGTTCCAAGGCCTTGGCTTCCCGCTCTTCCAATGGGCAATCAAAATTGATAAAGTCCACAGCTTCCACCGCATCAAAGCCCAAGTCTTTGGCGGCGAAGACACACTCCACGGGAGTGATTCCTCCTTTGCGGAGTTCGTTGGAAAAACTGTAAAGGCTGACAGAATATTCCACTTTTGCATCCACTCCTTTCTCGGAGAAAATAGCGGAACCCGGCCAGGAGATCCCTGCCGGGTACGCTTGTTTTAATCAGAGGTATCAGTCGCCAAAGCTGATGCCGATTTGGCGGGCAGCTTTGATCTCATCGCAATCCAAAGGAACAGACTTCAACTTGCCTGCCACGTCCTTCAGGGGCACGGGGACACACTGTCCGTTGACCATGCCCACCATTACGCCGAAGGTCTTTTCCTTGACAAACCGGGCTGCCGTGGCACCCAAACGAGTGCACAGCACGCGGTCGTAGGCGCAGGGGCTGCCGCCTCGCTGGAAGTGACCGGGGACACAAACGCGGATCTCGTTGTCGATTTTCTCCGACAGTTCTTCGGCGATGCGGTACACAATGGAGGGATGGGGGAAATCGGCTCGGGATTTTTTTAATTCCTTCTTGGAAAGGGCAGCCTCTTCCTTGGAGATAGCACCCTCTGCCACCGCCAAAATGGAGAATTTCTTGCCCTTCTCAATGCGGTTGTTCAGCGTCTTGGCCACCTTGTTGATGTCATAGGGGATCTCAGGCAGGAGAATCACATCGGCGCCACCGGCAATGCCTGCGGACAAGGTGAGCCATCCCACCTTGTGGCCCATCACTTCCACAATGAAGATCCGCCCGTGGGAGGTGGCAGTGGTGTGGATGCAGTCAATGACATTGGTGGCGATCTCCACCGCGCTGTGGAAGCCAAAGGTGATATCCGTGCCCCAGATGTCGTTGTCGATGGTCTTGGGCAGGTGGATCACATTCAGACCCTCTTGGCTCAGCAGGTTGGCGGTTTTCTGGGTGCCGTTGCCGCCTAAAATGACCAGGCAGTCCAGCTTCATCTTTTTGTAGTTGTCCTTCATGGACTTCACTTTGTCCACGCTGTTCTCGTCGATGACCCGGATGGTTTTGAAGGGCTGGCGGGAAGTGCCTAAAAGCGTGCCGCCCAAGGTGAGGATGCCAGAGAAATCCGACTCATTCATTTTTTTATACTCGCCGAAAATCAGGCCCTTGTAACCGTCTTTAATGCCGTAGATCTCAACGTCTTTGCCAAATTCCTCATACAGCCCTTTTGCTACGCCGCGAATGGCTGCGTTCAGGCCTTGGCAATCGCCGCCGCTAGTTAAAATTCCCACTCGTTTCAATGCAATCTACCGTCCTCTCTGTATTAAATTTTTCCCCGAAGTGCATAGACTATCTATTTTTCATTTTACCAGAGAATCCATACCTGTCAAGCATTTCCCGCTTCCTCTGCAGAGTGGATGGGGATCAGTGGGCTGTCCTTTTCCACTTCTTGCTTTGCCTTCAGGCGTTCCTGGGCCATGCGGTAGAAGGTGAGCTGGGCTGTGCAGGTGGCTTTGCCCCGCCGGCTCACGTGTTGGTAGCTGGTGTCTGGAAGCATCATACGGGCATTGGTGTTGTCGTTGAGAAGGATGTCCAGTGTATTGAAAGCCCGTTGTTTCAGTTCTTCCTCTTCAATGGGGAACACCAGTTCAATGCGGCGGTCCAAATTGCGGGGCATCCAGTCGGCGCTGCCCATGTAGACTTTGGGGTTGCCGGCGTTTTCAAACTTGAAGATGCGGCTGTGCTCCAAAAGCTGACCAACCACACTGATGACCGTGATGTTTTCGCTGACCCCTTCCAGGCCAGGGATTAGACAGCAGATGCCCCGCACGATCAGTTTCACAGGAACACCTGCCTGGGAGGCCTCATACAGCAGGGAGATGATCTCCGGGTCTACCAAGGAGTTCACCTTGGCGGTGATGCCGCTGGGAAGGCCCTTTTTGGCGTTCTCCGTTTCGTTTTTGATCATCCGGCAGAAGAAAGGCCGCATGGTGTGGGGGGCAACCACAAAGTGACGGTACTCCGGAGGGCGGGAATAGCCGGTGATCACGTTGAACAGGGAGGAGGCGTCTGCGCCGTACTGGCTGTTGCAAGTGAACAAGCCCATATCCGTGTAGATCTTGGCAGTGGAGTCGTTGTAGTTGCCGGTGCCCAGGTGCAGGTAACGGCGGATGCC
>CAJFMJ010000118.1 GCA_904391645.1 uncultured Neglectibacter sp. | reverse complement strand
TGTGGACCACCTTGCCCTTTTCCAAAAGGACGACTTCCCCCGGCTGCACATCCCGGAGAAACCGGAAGCCACAGCTGTCCAGGGCGCAGCTTTCCGAGGCCACCACCACGCCGCTTTCGTTTTCCCCTAGGCACAGGGGCCGGTATCCGTTGGGGTCGCGGATGGCCACAATCCGGCCGTCCCCGGACAAAACCACCAGGGAATAAGCGCCTTTCAGAAGTTTGCAGGCGTCTTTCACCCCAGTGAGCAGGTCCTTGGCCCGGATGGCCTTATAGGCAATCAAGGAGGAGATCACTTCGCTGTCGCTGGTAGCGGAGAAATCCAGCCCAAAGGGCGTCAGCTTTTCACGGATCTCCCTGGCATTGACCACGTTGCCGTTGTGGGCGGTGGCAATGCGGCCTGTTAGAAATTCCGTCACAAAGGGCTGTACGTTGGAAACGGTGTTGGAGCCGGTGGTGGAGTACCGGGCGTGGCCAATGGCCTGGCGTGCAGGAGGGAGTTTTGCCATTTCCCGGGGAGGGAATGCCTCGGTGACCAGGCCAACATCCTTGTGGCAGGTGATGGCGTTGTTCCGTGCTGCAGCGATACCGGCCCCCTCCTGGCCACGGTGCTGCATGGCCAGCAACCCGTTGTAGCAAATGCCGGCGGCCTCTTCGCCTTGGCTGTCATCCTTTAAACTCACGCCAAAGACGGCGCACTCCTCGTGAAGCTTTTCCAACTGATCCTTCTTCATAAAAGTGTGTCCTTCCTTTCCACTCCATTTCCCTGCGGCATCTGTTTCCAGGGACCGGTCCTCAGCCGTATTCCCGCAGGATCTCTTCCGCCACTGCCCGGCGGGTTTTCCGTTCTTCCATGGCTTGGCGTTCCAAATGTTTGTGGGCCTCTTCTTCGTTTAAGTGAAGGTACTCCACCAGCAAGCACTTTGCCCGGGAAACAATCCGCAGCTCCTCCAGCTTTTGGCGGAGCTTTTCGTTTTCCGCCCGGTAGCACTGGGCTTTGGCCTGGCTGGCCAGGAGCAGGCCCACTGCTTGGGAAAACATCCCCCGGGAGAAAGGCTTCCCCAAAGTGAGCACGCCAAACGAAGACGCCTGCTCGCTGATCTCTTCCCATTGCTCGCTTTTTACTGCCAAGAGCACACCAGTTCCCTCGTCTGCGGCGTCCATGGCTAATTGATGGCCAAATTCATCTGGCAGGGGGGCGTTTACCACCAGGACTTCCCAGTCCCCAGAAAGCAACAAGCGCCTGGCCTCGCCTCCGCTTGCGGCAAAGGCCACCTCTAAAAAGCCTGCTTCCTGCAAGAGTTTTTCCCACTGGGAACGTCCCTTTTCTCCAGCAGTGGCCACCAGTGCCCGCCGGCCGGCGCCTTTGCGGCCGCTGCCCCCGTTGCCTTTATGCGTTAATGTAAGCACGGAGGATCTCCCTGGGGAGCAGCCCCTGCAGGAAGCTGCTTTCCCGGCAAAGTACTTTGGCTTCCCCTAAAGAGCGTGCCAGCGGTTGGCCTACTTCTGCCTGGTGGAGGGAGAGGCCCCGCTCCGTACCATCAATACCCGCATAGATCAGCAGGGCAAAGCAGAGATAGGGGTTGGCAGCTCCATCGGCGGCGGAGAGCTCGATGCGGCCGTCAGCTTTGCGACGCAGCAGGCTGCCCCGTCCGGTGTCTGCCCAAGAAATGCAGTCCGGTGCGCCAAAAGTCCCCAGCCGGTCGTAAGATTCTTCCCGGGGATTGAAAAACACTTCCATTTCCTTAAAATGCTCTAAAATCCCTGCCAGGAAGGCGTCGGCGCAGCTTTGGCTGTCTTTCACGGGGCGTATGGCAATGCGGAACCCGTTGCCTGCCTGGTCGGGGATGGGTTTGGGGGAGAAAGCCGCCCACAGGCCGTTGCGGGTGGCCATCATCTTCACCACAGAGCGGAACGTGATCACGTTATCCGCGCATTCCAAAGCAGGACCGGGGGCAAAATCAATGCGGTTTTGGCCGGGCCCGCTGATGTGTTGGGAGTATTGGGGCTCAATGCCCATGGCCTCCAAGGTGAGGCAGATGTCCCGGCGGACGTCTTCCCCACGGTCCTCCGGGGCCTCGTCCATAAACCCAGCATAGTCGAAGGGGATGTCGGTGGGTTCCCCTTGTTCATCGGTGCGGAACAGGTAAAAGTCGTTTTCCGCGCCAAAATTCACCCGGATGCCCCGGGCCTTGGCGTAGTTCACTGCGTCCCGCAGGATCTTCCGGCCGTCCTGGGCGAACTCGTTGCCCTCCTGGTCCTTGATGTGGCAGTAAAACCTGGCCACCCTCCCGTGGGAAGGCCGCCAGGGCAAGAGGGAAATGGTGTCCGTGTCGGGGAAGAGGAACAGCTCGCTGTCCTCGGGCTTGTAGAACCCTTCGATCCGAGAGGCGTCCACGGCAATGCCCTGGGCAAAGGCCCGGGGCAATACCGAAGGGAGCACGGAAATGATCTTTTGGTTTCCAAACACGTCACAAAAGGAGAACTTGATAAATTTTACATCGTTATCCGCGATAAATTCCCGGATATCCGCTTCTGAATAGCGCATGGCGCCGCCGCCTTTCCTGGTGATTCTCAACTCATTTTTATAGTATACTACAGGCTTTTCCCATTGGGAAGCCTGTGGGGATCCTTTTATTCCCCGGCGTGGCGAATCGCCTGCCTTCCTGAACTGCTGTGTTTCCAAAAAAACGGGGGCATTTTCCCATAGTACGGCAATGCTCTCTTGAAAATGTATAATCCTTACAGGCATCCTGCGTTTTGGCGGTAGAGAGAACAACGAAAAAGCGCCCGGCCCAGAGGAGGATAGAACTCTCCCTCTATGGGCCGGACGCCTTTGTCCGCTTTTTGAATTATAATATGAAGAAAGAAGTTTGTCAATGAAATCCTGCATGATTTTTATTCGACAACTTCAAAAGTGTTGGCGCCAGAAAATTGACTGCTGGAGCTAAAGTGTGCGGAAAGGCAAGCTTTCCAATGGCCAGGCTTTTCAAAAAGACCGGGTTATGGTATGATGGGCGGGAAAGAATTCGGGAAAATCCAGAGGAGGGGTTGTATGTACCGGTGCATTGTGTGGGATTGGAACGGCACCCTGTTAAATGATGTGCAGGTGGCGTTTTCTGCCATGAATGCCATGTTGTCCCGCCGGGGGCTGCCTTTGATGGAAAGCGTGGCAAAATACCGGAAGCTCTTCACATTCCCGGTGCGTGAATACTACACTGCGGCCGGCCTGGATCTGGAACGGGAGGCTTTTGAAGATTTGGCGGTGGAGTGGACAGAGGAATATTACCGCAAGTATCCCACTTGCGGCCTGTACCCGGGAGTGGGGGACATCCTCCGTTCTCTGGGGGAACAGGGTGCCCGGCAGATCATCGTATCCGCTTCCCAGCAGCAGGCCCTGGAGAGCCAGGTGGTCGAGCATGGGGTGGGGGAGTGTTTTGCAGCGCTGCTGGGAATTTCCGACATCTATGCCGGCAGCAAAGCCGGCCTTGCCCGCCGGTATTTTCAGGAACAGGGGATCCCCCCGGAACAAGCCCTGTTTGTGGGGGACACCCTGCACGATTGGGAGGTGGCCCAGGAGGCCGGATGCCCCTGTATCCTGTTGGCCCAGGGGCACCAAAGCCGCACCAGGCTGGAGCAGGCAGGCGTTCCCGTAGTAGATAGTCTGGAGCAAGTGTGGCGGTGGCTTTCTTTCGAAAAGACATAAAAATGAAAGAAATCAGGGGTTGACAACCGGAGGCTGGGAAAGTATAATTGTTTGTGTTGTACTGGTAACGCTACGACGAAAGAACCCCTGCCTTGTGGCGGATGGGAGGGATATAAATGGCTGAGATCCGGCTCAAGGAAAACGAATCTCTGGATAGCGCGCTCCGTCGCTTTAAAAAGCAGTGTGCGAGAGCGGGCGTCATCCAAGAGGTCCGTAAGAGAGAGGCTTACGAAAAGCCCTCTGTCAAGCGTAAGAAAAAGTCAGAAGCAGCTCGCAAGCGCAAGTATAAATAAGCTGCTGGTTACAGAAAGCGGGCGGTGCGCCCGCTTTTTTGTTGGTCACGGAAAAACTTAAGCGCAAGGAGAAAGTTAGATGGGCATCTTTCAGCCGACTGCCGTGCGGGAGCGGGTCACGGATATTTCCCCGGAGTTTTTAAGAAGTATGGGGGTTAAGGCTCTGCTTCTGGATGTGGACAACACCTTGGCAACCTACACCTCTCACAAGCCCTCTCAAGGGTCGCTGGAGTGGGTGCGGACCATGGAGAAGTCCGGTTTTCGGATGATCATCATCTCCAACAATTTCAAAAAGCGAGTGGGGTCCTTTGGAAACGTCTTTGGCCTGGACACCCTGAGCTTTGCCATCAAGCCACTGCCTGTGGGCTATCTGCGGGCAGCGGGACGCTTGGGCGTCAAGCGCAGGGAGTGCGTGATCATTGGGGACCAGATCTTCACCGACATTTTAGGGGCCAATCTGTGTGGGATGAAGTCCATCCTGCTGACGCCCATAGAGCCGGAGGAGGGCTTCACCTTTCGCGTGCGCAGGTCCTTTGAGCGGGGCTTGCGGGAAAAATTTCAGAGCAGAAAGGATGTTTTGTGATGAAAAATCCTGTGGAACGCCTGACGGATCGCCTCATCGCAGGCGACAGCCAAAAGGCAGTGTTGGTGTTTTCTGAGAAAAATCGCCGGTACTTCACCCAGTTCCCTGCCACGGACGGCGTGTTGCTGATTACCGCAGAGGAGGCCTATCTGCTGATGGACTTCCGCTATGAGGAAGCCGCTCACTACCAGGCTAAGAACTGCACTGTGGTAGGCTTCACCTCCTTGATGACCAAGGTGGAGGAGCTGCTGAAAAAGCACGGTGTCAAGCAGGTCTATATGGAGACAGAGATGCTCTCTGTGGCTCAGGCCCGCCGCTTTGAAAAGTGCTTTGAAGGCGCCGGTGCTCAGGCAGTTCTGGACGAAACCTTGGACAATGCCATCCGGGACCTGCGCATGATTAAGTCCCCGGAAGAGGTCAAGAAGATCGAGGCTTCTCAGGAGATCACCGATGCAGCGTTCCAGCACATCCTACCCTATATCAAAGAGGGTGTCACCGAGCGGGAGCTGGCTTTGGAGATTGAGTTCTTCATGCGCCATCAGGGTGCGGAGGCAGTGGCCTTTGACCTGATTGTCGCGGCGGGTAAGAATGGCTCTCAGTGCCATGCGGTGCCCACTGATTACCAGATTCAGAAAGGCGATTTCATCACCATGGATACCGGCGCACTGTTGGACGGCTATCATTCTGATATGACCCGTACGGTGGCTTTGGGCCAGGTTTCCCAGGAGCAGAAGGACATCT
>CAJFMJ010000117.1 GCA_904391645.1 uncultured Neglectibacter sp. | reverse complement strand
ACTCCAGGCAGGAAGCTGTCCGCCGGGGAACAGGCCTTGGTGCCTGCCCTTCCCGAGTGGTACGTCATTCCACCGGAGGTGGTGGACATCTGCAAGCACGCTAAGCTCACCACGGGCAAGCCAGCCCAGATGCGGAATTTCCTCCTTCGCGGCCCCGCTGGCACAGGTAAGACCATGGGGGCCAAGGCCATCGCTGCGGGGCTGGGACTGCCTTACATGAAGTACACCTGCTCCGCTGGGACGGAGATTTACGATTTCGTGGGCATGGTGTTCCCCGATACGGAGCATGCCACCGGGGACGCCCAGCTGGACCGGGAACGGGAACAGCTGCGCTCCCTGGGGGGCATGACTTATGAAAACGTCAGCAAGCTGTTACACCTTCCCGACCTGGAGGACATGGACTACGACCCGGCAGGGGTGTACCAATCCCTTACCGGGGTGGAGAACCAAGCCGCCACCGCCCAGGACTGCATGGCCCTGGTGCTGGAAAAGGTCACCGAGAAGGTGCGGCAGCTCAGCGCCGCACCTGCAGAAACTTCGGGTCAAACCTACTCCTATGTGGAAACGGACTTTATCAAGGCATTGAAGAACGGATATGTTGCGGAAATCCAGGAGCCTTCCACCATCCTGCAGCCCGGTGTGCTGGTGGGCCTCAACTCCCTGCTGGAGCAGGAGGGAACCATTACCCTGCCCACCGGGGCGGAGGATGAGTACCAGGTGGCTCAGATGGTGCAGGTGGTCTGCGACATGGCGGACTTCTGCCGGAAGAACGGTGTCATGGACGGTGTCGTGGGAATGCGAAGCCTCCTGGACTGGGTGCTCAGCGCCCAGATCTCTGGGGACCCCTATACCTCCGCTCTGGACACGGTGGTCAGCAAGGCCGCCGCCGACCCGGAGGACCGGGAAGCCCTGATCACCTCGGTGCTGGACCCGGTGTTCGCCCCCAGGCGGCGGAAGACGGCGTAAGGAGGGCGGAACCATGGCACGAGTCAACCACAAGAAAGTAAAACAACTGATCCAAGAGAGGCGGGGGAAAATCACCGACCGGGAGTTTTTTACCTCCCGGATGCTTGCCCTCCACTTTGAGGACATCGCCGCCGCCCAGACAAAACGGTACGGTTCCCGTCGTCCGGTGCGGGTCCACTTGACCTGGGAGCCCGACGCACCCCAGGCAGCCTGTACCAATAACCTGACCATCCACATCAACGCCGGTAACCCTATCATCACCCAATTCTCCACCAGAGAGGAGCGGTACCAGATGGTGTGCGGGCTTTTCGCCCACGAGCTGGGCCACTGCCTGTACACGGATTTCCTCGCTAGCCAGACCTATGGGCAGGAGATCTCCGCCTGCCGGTGGTACCCGGAGGCGCCTATACTCACTACGGTTAAAGACCGGGTGAACGAGCGGGCCCTGTGGGACTACGCCCAGGCAGAGCCGGAGAACCTGCCGCTGCTTGCGCGGGTGGCCCACGAGGTGGGGAACGTCCTGGAGGATGCCTCTATCGAGAACCGCATCCTGGAGGCGTTCCCCGGCACCTTGGGCCAGAGCCTGGACTTCCTGCGGGACTGGCAGTGGAACGATATGCCCACCGTTACCCAGCTCAAAGAGCGGGAGGCCCAGGGCCAGCCGGTGTTCTTCAGCCTATTGCAGCTCTTTTTGTCCTATGGCAAGTTCGGCGAGTTGAAGTACGGGGAAGAGCCCTTTACTGAGGAGCACATCCGGACCGTGTTCGAGCTTCTTCCGGAATTGGACAAGGACTTGCAGTCCCGTTCCGGCAAAGAGCGGTGGAAGACGGTGAACACCATCCTCATCCGCTGTTGGGAGCAGGTCCGGGAGTATGTGGAGGCCATCAAGCGCCAGCACCAGGAGGATAAGGCCGCCGGGAAAGGCGGTTCGGTGTTCTCCAGACTGGAACAGGAGCTTTCCAGCCTCACTGGCGGTTCCGCCCGCGGCAAAGGGGACACCGCCCCAATCTCTGGGAGCCCTGGGCCGGGGAGCCTATCTGCCCGGCGGGAGAAAACCCAGGCCCTGGCCAAACAGGCCGGGGAAGGGGAGGCTGCTTCCCCAAAGGGCGCCGCCCTCTCCATGGGGACAGCCGAACTGTCTGAAGAAACCGGCGAAGAGGATTCCTCTAAGCAAGAGGTGACTGCCCAGGAAAAGGGCAGGATGCCCCTGGTGAAGACAGACGCCATCTCCCAACCCATGGGAGGCCGGGTGGAGCGCAATAACAGCTACGCCCCGGAGCTTTCCAAGACCGTGGAGGCGGAGATGGAACGGCTGCTCACCCACATGGCGGAACAGGAGGTCCGCCAAGAGCTGGAAGAAAACTGGCTCTCGGAACTCAACGAGTTTGCCAAGGGTATTTCCTACGGGAACGCCCATAGAGCACCATGTATCGAAAGTAAAGGAATCGCTGGGGACGGACATAGAAAAGATTGTCGCAGAGGTATTTTCGATGCAGGGGCCATACTGGTCAGGGTCGTCCCAGGAAATGGCTCTGCTTTATTTGCGGAACCTGGCGAACTTCCTGTTCGGCGAGTATCAGTTTGATTCCAGATTTTATAACCTGGCTGAGCACACCGCCCGCGTCTACCCTGAGACGATTCAGATCGTGAAAAACGAGCCCGAAAACTGGGCAATGGCTTTATTCAATTACCACAATTAACCAGATTACGCACAATGAACCCGTGTTGCATAGTATCTGGAAATGGGGGGAGCGGCGCTGTGCCGCTCCTCCTTTTTGCTTTACGAAAGTCCTTTTTCAGTGGATGGTTCGAAAGAGGTCTTGGGATAGGGAGTGTAGGTCGAATCCTTTTTTCGGATTGCATTCCTTGGAAGGCTGTGGTATAATAATCCCACAGTAATGACACAGAAAGGAGCGTTGTCCATGCCACGGATCATTCCCATTCGGGATTTGAAAAACACCACCCACATCTCCCAGATGTGCAAGGAGTCCAAGGAGCCTATCTTCATCACCAAAAACGGTTATGGGGATATGGTGGTCATGAGCCTGGAAGCCTATGAGGAAAAAATGATGCTGCTGGACGTGGAGGCCAAGCTGGCCCAGTCCGCCGAGGAATTCCGGGCCGGGAACGTGGTTGACGCCAGGGAGTCCCTGCGCAAGCTGAGGGAGAAGCATGGCATATAAGGTCATCACCACCCCATATTCGGAGCAGGATTTGGACGCCATCCTCCGCTATATGGTGGAGGAACTCCACACCCCTTTGGCGGCGGCAGACTTTGCAGACGCAGTGGACGCCTGTTATGTCCGGCTCTCAGAGATGCCTGCGCTCTACGAACTTTGCCGCAACCCCCGGCTTGCCTCGCAGGGCTTTCGCCGGGCCGTAATCAAACACTACGTCATGATCTATGAGATCGACGAACAGGAGAAAGCCGTGCTGATCCACCGGTTCTTCTATGATTTCCAAGAGTACGAGAAATATTTATAACGACAGAGACAGCCTGGGAGGGCAGCCTTTTTACCTTGATGTTTGCACGTGTTTCCCAGGATTTCTTGACTCCGCCCCACCCCTCTGGTATAATACTCTTGTCAGTATCGGAGTTTGGCGGGAGCTGAACATAGTTTCTTGTTTGCAAAGTGTCATTTGCCTTTTTGGCGGATGGCACTTTTTTGTTTCCTGCCAGCATCCAAGGCACAAGCCGGTTTCCCTCGGGAGGCCGGCTTTTTTCATTGCGGGGGACCGCAGAAAGGAGTCAACATGAAAATCGATCTTCACACGTTTCTGGTCTTGCCGAAAGGGGGCGTCTCCTGATGGCGAAGCCCAACATTCTCTGCGACTGTGCCGGCATGGCCAACGACCGCTGGCTGGAGTACCGCGCCCACGGGCCAAAGGGGGACATCCCCTACACCGTAGAGGGCAGCGATGTGGCTGCCATCTTCGGCCTGTCCCCCTGGACCACGCCCCTGGAGCTGTGGCTCACCAAGAAAGGACGGATGAAAGCCCCTGTCAAAAGCAACGAGAACCAGCTGGAGATGGGCCACCTGCTGGAGCCCATCGCCGCCCACTGGTTCGAGAAAAAGACGGGAAACCTGGTCACAGATGACACCAACCTGTACCAGCATCCGGACCACCCCTACGCCCTGGCCAACATCGACCGGCGGTACACTCGCCACGAGGATGGGGAGCCGGGAATTCTGGAGTGCAAAAGCTGCACCTACCACAAGGCGGGGGATTGGGCGGAGGACGCCATCCCCCTCTATTACGAGCTCCAACTTCGCTTTTACCTAGCCGTGCTGGATGTGGAGTACGGCGCTTTCTCCTGTGTCTGGGGCAACAACCCGGAAACGGATCTGGCCATGCCGGAAATCATCCGGGATAAAGCGAAAGAGGACATGATTTTTGAGCGCCTGGAGCAGTGGGTCTGGAGCCTGGAGTACGACAAGCCTCCCACCATGGAGGATGTAAAGCCCAAGCTGGCCCTGGAGTCCCTGGCCCGCATTTACGGCGCCAGCCTGCCGGGTTTGCCCACGGTGGAGTTCTCCCCCAAATACGAGCACTCCCTGCGGCAGATCGCGCTGCTCCAGGAACAGATCGCTGCCTGCAACCAGGAGATCAAAACCTGTGAAAAGGAAGTGGAAGCGCACAGTGTGCGGATCGCCGAGGTCATGAAGGAGCACGAACACGGGGTGCTCAACGCCACCAAGGACAAGCTCCTCATCGACTTCGTCACCAAAACCACAAAACGGCCTGATTCCAAGGCACTCAAGGAAAAATATCCAGCTGTCTTTCAAGATGTGCTGAAGGTTTCCGAGAGCCGCAAGGTAAAGGTCCACATTGAGCCGGCTTAAGCCGGAGAAAGGAGAACGCCTTGCTCTGTACGTTTAAAAGGCTCATCTATCCAAAAGTCCCGCCGCCGGAGGACAGCGGTTACCGCATTGTGCTGTACCAGCCCTGTGAGAAGCTCCGGGACGCCGCCGGGCGCCCTGTGACGGAGGTGAAAGCCGTGGGTTTCTTTCTGCCCACAGGGGAAAACCTCTCCTATGAGCTGAAAGGCCGCTGGGCCCGGGACAGCAAGTACGGCGTCCAATTCGAGGTGGAGGGGTATGAGGAAATCATCACCCCCACCAAGGAGGGCATCGTGGGGGACCTATCCTCCGGGCAGATCCAGGGCGTCGGCCCAAAGACGGCGGAGAAGATCTTCCAAGCCCTTGGTACGGACACCCTCAGCATCTTGGACGAAGAACCGGAACGGCTGCTGTCCATCCCCGGTATCAGCGCGGGGAAACTGAAAAAGATCCAGGAGTCCTACCTGGCAAACCGGGGCGCCCGGGACGTGGTGGCCTTTCTGGTCCCCCACGGGGTCACGCCCAACCGGGCGGTGAAG
>CAJFMJ010000116.1 GCA_904391645.1 uncultured Neglectibacter sp. | reverse complement strand
CCGTTCCGGGTCGCCATATTTGCCTCTGTAGCTCAGTTGGTAGAGCAGGGGACTGAAAATCCCCGTGTCATTGGTTCGATTCCGATCGGAGGCACCATTTGCGGGAGTAGCTCATCTGGTAGAGCGCCACCTTGCCAAGGTGGAGGTAGCGAGTTCGAGCCTCGTCTTCCGCTCCAGTTTTTGAAAAGACGCTTATTTTCCTCTCAAAAAGTAAGCGTCTTTTCTTACAGATGGTGACATAGCCAAGCGGTAAGGCGTGGGTCTGCAAAACCCTGATTCCCCGGTTCAAATCCGGGTGTCACCTCCAAAGATCCGTATTCCTTTTGGAATACGGATTTATTTTTTTCCGGTTTCTATCTCTTTATGCAAAAAGAAGGCTGTTTTTCATCCTGACAACCAGGTGAAAACAGCCTTCTTAATATTGTTTCATTTTATAGGTTTTCTGCCAGCTCTGTTGCGTACCGCACCGAGGCCATGGCATCTTTTCCGTAAAAGTCTGCGTCAATGCTGTCGGCGTACTCCTGGGTGAGCACAGCGCCGCCCACCATCACTTTGACGTGGGGAACTTCTTGACGCAGCAGCTGGATGGTTTCCCTCATGTTCACCACGGTTGTGGTCATCAGGGCGCTTAAGCCAACTAACTGTGCGTTTTCCCGTTTCACTGTTTCCAGCACCGTTTCCGGGGGCACATCCTTGCCCAGGTCAATGACATGGAAACCATAGTTCTCCAAAAGCACCTTGACAATATTCTTCCCAATATCGTGCACATCGCCCTTCACGGTGGCAATCACAATGGTCAACCGGCTGCGCTGAGTATCTTCCTCTCCCTGCAAATGGGACTTGATCACCTCAAAAGCTGCCTTTGCTGCTTCTGCACTCATGAGCAGCTGGGGAAGGAAGAGCGTCTTTTTCTCAAAGCGTTCCCCAACAGCATCCAGAGCAGGGACAATCTCTTGGTTGATCAGATCCAACCCCGTTCGAGTCTGGATGGCCTGTTCCGCTGCTTGGTGAGCAGCATCCTTTAATCCCTTTTCAATGGCTTCCTGCAAGGTGTACTCGCTTTTAGAGGGGACAGGAGTTGCTGTTGTTGCCTCTTGGCCATAAGCGGCAATGTAATCCATACAGTTGACATCCCAGCCAGCAAGAGCGCAGTACGAGCGGTATGTGCGCATCATCTGCTCAGACTTGGGATTCATAATTGCTGCATCCAATCCACGCTGCAACGCCATGAGGAAAAAAGCCGTGGTGATATTTTCTCTCTGAGGGAGCCCAAAAGACACGTTGGACACCCCCAAGGATGTTTTTACCCCCAGCTCCTTTTTGATGCGTTCCAGGGCCTCCAGGGTGACAAGAGCGGCATCTTGGCCAGCGCTCACTGCCATAGTCAGAGGGTCAATGATGATATCGTTCCGGGAGATGCCGTAAGAAAGAGCGGTTTTCACAATCCGCCGGGCTGCCAGAAAGCGTCCTTCGGCGGTTTCCGGGATCCCCTCTTCCGTGATGGTCAGGCCAATGACTACGCCGCCGTATTTTTTCACCAGAGGGAAAATGGCCTTCATAGAAGAAGCTTTTGCAGTCACTGAGTTTACCAGCGGCTTGCCGTTATAGCGCCGCATAGCCCGTTCCATGGTCACAGGGTCAGATGTGTCAATCTGCAGGGGCAGGGAAGACACGGCTTGGAGTTCTTCCACCACCTGGCACATCAAAGCAGGCTCGTCGATCTCAGGCAGCCCAACATTCACATCCAACACATGGGCTCCCGCATCCTGTTGGGCGATGCCCTCCCGCAGCACATAGGGGATGTCGTGGTCCCGCAGGGCCTGTTTAAATTTTGGTTTGCCGGTGGGGTTGATCCGCTCACCGATGATCACCGGCTGTTTCCCAAATTCCACCCACTGAATCCCCGAGGTGACCACGGTACGAGAGGGGACAGGCAGCTCTTGGCAGCTGAGGCCGGCGCAGGTGGCAGCTGTTTTACGGATGTGTTCCGGCGTGGTACCGCAGCAGCCACCCACTACCCAGGCACCGCCCCGGGCGATTTCACCCATCCAACTGGCAAATTCGTCAAGGGTGATGTCATAGCAGGTTTTGCCATCCCGTTCTACCGGAAGCCCCGCGTTGGGATTGACTACAATAGGCAGCCCGGTAGCTTCCCGGAGTTTGGGGAGGAGGGCAGCCATCTGCTTGGGCCCCAGCCCACAGTTGAAGCCAATGGCATCTGCCCCCAAGCCTTCCAGCACTGCAACAGCCACTTCAATGCTCCCGCCAGTGAGGAGCTTCCCATCCTGATCGAAGGTCATGGTGACAAATACCGGCAGGTCGGAATACTCCTTGGCTGCCAGCAATGCGGCCTTCGCCTCGTAGATGTCGCTCATAGTTTCGATGAGGATAGCATCCGCGCCAGCCATCACTCCGGCGTGCACCATTTCCCCAAAAACAGAAACAGCGTCTTCAAAGTCCAGCTCTCCCAAGGGGCGCAGCAGTTTCCCTGTGGGACCGATATCTAAAAACACCAGCCCATGGCCACATTCTTCCACAGCCTGCTGGGCATTGCGCACCCCGGCAGACACCACTTCTTCCACGGAGTGGCCGGTGCCCTCCAGCTTGAACCGGTTAGCGCCAAAGGTGTTGGTCTTGAGAAAATCTGCCCCTGCCTGTAAATAGGAGCGGTGGATGCCCACCAAATCTTCCCGGTGGGTGAGGCTCCACAATTCCGGCAACTCCCCAGGCTGCAGGCCCATGGCTTGCAGTGTGGTGCCCATGGCGCCGTCAAACAAACAGATCTTCCCACCCAATTGGCTTAAAACCTTATCCATGTGCGTCATCCTTTCTGTGAAGGTCATTTTCATCTTTTGCTTTGCGGAAGGGGCAGTCTTCCGCAGAACAAGTCATACATTTTTCCACGTGACACAGGGAGGGATCGGCGGAAAGCCCCACCACCCCGGTGATGGATTTTGTGGGAAGCATGAAACAATTCTCTGTCAAAGTGATGCCGATCTTTTTGGAAACCTGTAGCGCTTCAAACAGGAACCGCTGGCAGGTTAAAGGGAAATCCCCATAGCCTGGGCTGTAGCGGGGCCGCAGGTACAAGCCCCGCGCAGCCGCATAGACCTCTATGTCAGCCTGGGCCAAGTCCGCCTGTTCCTCCGTATAAGCGGCTGCACAGGCCTGCAAAACAGGCACCATAGGCATATTCGTCAATTCCTGCCGCTTGATGAGAGTGTCTACACCGGGGCCTAAGGTAAAAGCCACGAGAAAAGCCTCCTGGCAGCCCTGTAAGTGGGCGGCCAATGTTTTGCTGGGCACACGGGTCCCGCCCAAAATGACATCCCCCTGGCTCACGGAAAGGGAAATTTTCCCTGAAAGGAACCGGGGGGTGGAGGCCTGCAGAACCGCCTGTTCCGCCTGGTCAATCATGGCGTTTAAAGTAGGGGTCGGTTTTGCTCCGCCCAAATAGCGGAGGATCTCTTGCCGGTCCATCCAGGCACCTCAGCGCAGAATATGGCTGAGATTTTCCATGATCCTGGCTGCGGTCTGAGGCCGGTTCATGGTGTACAGGTGGATGTATTTTACCCCGTTGGCAATCAGGTCGATGATCTGATCCGTAGCATAGGCAATGCCGGCTTGCTCCATGGCAAGAGGGTCGTCGGAAAACTTATCTGCAATGGCCTTGAACCGGGGTGGCAACACGGTGCCGGAGAGCTCGCAGCTACGTTTGATCTGCCTGGCATTGATCACCGGCATGATACCCGGGATCACAGGGACGTTGATGCCCACGGCCAGCACCCGGTAAAGGAAGTTGTAATACACATTGTTGTCAAAGAACATTTGTGTGGTGAGGAAATCACAGCCAGCGTCCACCTTTTCTTTTAAGTAGGCGATATCGTCCTCTTTATGTTCGCACTCCACATGGCCTTCGGGGTAGCAGGCGCCGCCTATGCAAAAATCCCCTTGCTCTTTGATGTCCCGGATCAAATCCACCGCATAGGTATAGGGGCCGGGGACAAAGTCCTTGGGTCGGTCGCCGCGCAAAGCAAGGATGTTTTCAATCCCTCGCTCCTTCATTTCCGACAAGCGCTCTGCAATTTCCTCCCTGGAAGAATCACAGCAGGTCAAGTGTGCCAGGGCAGGAGTGTGGTGGCGTTCCTGGATATAGGAGGCCACTTCCACAGTTTTTTTCGAGGTGCTGCCACCTGCACCGTAAGTCACGCTGATAAAATCCACACCCAAAGCCTGGATAGCATCCACGGTTTCGAAAATGCCGCTAAAAGCAGTATCCTTTTTGGGCGGGAATATTTCGCAGGAGAAGGTGACTTTTTTGGAGCTGTTCTCCAAAAGGTCCTTTATTTTCATCGAGAGTCACGTCCTTTCATTCGGGTATTTTTTTATTGTACCATGGGGGAGAACAATTGAAAAGAGAATAGCCAAAAATCTTTTTGCATATCCCTGTATTGTGTTTTTGGGGGGATGATTATGAAACGGAAATTGTTGTTTTGGCTGTTGTTTTGCGGTTCCTTGCTGCTGTTCGGGTTTCAGACAATCGAGGCTTTTGGGATCGTGGCATTCCATGCGGAATTTTTTGAGAAGAAGCCAACCATTGTCATCGATGCGGGACATGGCGGGGAAGACGGAGGTGCAGTGGGCATTAACGGACTGGTGGAAAAAGATGTGAACCTGTCCATTGCCCTGTCCCTTGCTGAGGACTTAAAAGCCAATCATTTCACAGTGATCTTGGTGCGGGATGGGGATTACTCTGTAGGGGATCAAAGCCTGTCCACCGTAGCGGAGCGGAAACGGTCCGATACCAAAAACCGGGTGGCTTTGGTGGAATCGGTGGGGGATTGCATTTTGGTCAGCATCCATCAAAACAAATTCTCCCAAAGCCAATACAGTGGCGCGCAAATGTTCTATTCCCCCAATAACCCTGAAAGCGCCCAACTGGCAGAAGCAATCCGGCAAAGTGTTGTCACCTCTTTACAGCCGGAAAACACCCGGCAGAATAAAGAGGCGGGGGAGGAGATCTACCTGCTGACCCACTGCCAGGTCCCGGCTGTTTTGGTGGAATGCGGCTTCCTTTCCAACCCAGGGGAAGCGGAGTTACTGGGGCAAGAAGAATATCAACAGCAAATGGCGGCGTCTATCTACAATGGGATCATCGCCTTCTTAGACCAGCGTCAGGAAGAGAACTCCTCCCAAATGGAGTAAAGGGTTTTTCTCAGGACGGTTTTATGCTATAATAAGAACCGTCCAAGTTCGTTAGAAAATCGCTTTACCGCCACCGTGGAGCACGATGGTATGAGAATATAAGGATGTGGAAAACAAATGGCCACAAAAAACAAGTTGATCTATCAGTGCCGGGAGTGCGGGTTTGAATCCGCCAAATGGATGGGAAAG
>CAJFMJ010000115.1 GCA_904391645.1 uncultured Neglectibacter sp. | reverse complement strand
AGCGGCAGCTCCTCTGTAGTCACCAAAGAGGCCATCTTTGCCTTCCGTTTAAAGTATGACGGCGACGAGCTGGAGATGTACAACCGGCAGATGGCCAGCGCCCGGGCTTTGGCCAATCGGGTGGACCAAAGTGCAGACCTGTACCGGCAGGTGATGCAGGTGCACGACCTGTTGGCTGCGCAAAGCACATATAATTACGAAGCCTTGGAGCAGGTGGGCACCAAAGCGGAGAGCCTTTCCCACCAGGCGTACAGCTGCTTGGTGGCAGGGGACCCTTACGAGCCTGTGTGCGACGGCTATGCCAAGGCCGTGAAAGTGGTCTGCGACTTGCTGGAGATCCCCTGTGTGCTGGTTTCCAGCGACACCCATATGTGGAACAACGTGAAGATGGATGACGGTGACTGGTACAATTTAGATCTGACTTGGGACGACACCGGGGACACCGGTTCCCACCTGTATTTCCTGGTGGGTTCCATGACGGTGGTGGATGGGCAGATGTTCTGCCAGCAGCCGGACCACCTGGAGAAAAACCCCTGGGTGCCGGACGCCGATCTGGATACGGTGAATTTCCGCTACCCCACCAAGAACACGGACGCCTATGTGTACCAGCCCGGTGGATACGAGCCTTTGCGTTTCCCTGATGTAAAGCGCAGTGCCTGGTACTATTCCTATGTGGAAGAAGCGGCGGATATGGGCCTGTTTGCCGGGGATGAGAAGGGGTTCTTTGGCCCGGAGAACAACATTACCCGCGCCCAGTTTGTCCAGGTGCTGTTCAACGCCCTGGCCCCGGAGGACTATGTCCCCCAGGCCAGCCCGTTTGTCGATGTGAAGGACAGCGACTGGTTTGCCGCAGCTGTTTCCTGGGCAGGGGAACAGAAGGTGGTTTCCGGTTATGAGGACGGCACTTTCCGTCCTAACGCGCCCATCACCCGGGAGGAGATGTGCGTGATCCTGGTGAACTATGTGAATCGGACGTTGGTGCCCAATGCACCGGAAACGGATGGGTTTGCATTCCCCGATGACGACAGCATTTCCAGCTGGGCCAAGGAAGCCGTGTACTGGTGCCAGGGCAACAGCCTGGTTTCCGGTGACGAAACAGGCCGTTTCAACCCCGTGGATTACACCCGGCGCTGTGAGGCTGCCTCCGTATTTGTGCGGTATGTGAAGCTGGTGGAAACGTTCCCTCCTGCTCCGCCGGAGGAAGACCCGGAGGAAGAGCCCCAAGAGCCTCCCGAGTCCAGCACCCCGGAAGAGGGTGAGTCTTCTTCGGAATCCACTCCGCAAGAGCCCCAGGAAGGTTCAGAGGAGCCCTCGGGGGAGGGGGACACCAGCGCAGAAGGACAGCCCGATGAAAACGGACAGGAACAGCCTTCTGACGGGGTCACAGGAGAAGCTCTGGAGAATACCAACGAACCCACTTTGAAAGCATGAAGCTGCTAGTCAAGGCAAAGCCGTCCGCAAGGACGGCTTTTTTGCTGCCAAACCCAGGGAAAAGGCCGGGGAACGTCATTTCCTGTTGACAAACCGGGCATAAGATGAAATAATAAACTTTCAGGGGATTTCCCCCGTTACCATTGGAAAGACCCCGGGATTCCCCGGGCATACAGGATATTGGAGGGAACAACATGAGCAAAGAGCTTGCCAAGGCTTATGAGCCCCAGGAGGTGGAGGGCCGCATCTACGACTTCTGGATGAAGGGCGGCTACTTCCACGCCGAGGTGGATCCGAAGAAGAAACCGTATACCATTGTCATTCCCCCGCCAAACATCACGGGGCAGCTGCATATGGGCCACGCCTGGGACGAAACGCTCCAGGACATCCTCATCCGGTGGAAGCGGATGCAGGGCTACTCCGCCCTGTGGCTCCCCGGCACCGACCACGCCTCTATCGCCACCGAGGCCAAGATCGTGGAGGCCATGCGTCAAGAGGGCATCACCAAAGAGGACCTGGGCCGGGACGGCTTTTTGGAGCGGGCCTGGGCCTGGAAGGACAAGTTTGGCGGCCGTATTTTGGAACAGCTGAAGCTGCTGGGTTCTTCCTGCGACTGGGACCGGCTGCGTTTCACCATGGACGAGGGGTGCTCCAAGGCCGTTCGCCACGTGTTCGTCAAGCTGTATAACGAGGGCCTCATCTACCGGGGCGAGCGGATCATCAACTGGTGCCCCAACTGCAAGACTGCCATCTCCGACGCGGAGGTGGAGTTTGAGGAGAAGGACGGCTCCTTCTGGCACCTGCGGTACCCTCTGGCCGACGGTTCCGGCTATGTGGAGCTTGCTACCACCCGTCCCGAAACCATGCTGGGTGATACCGCTGTGGCAGTGCACCCCGAGGACGAGCGGTATAAGCACCTGGTGGGGAAGAAAGTGATCCTGCCTTTGGTGAATAAGGAGATCCCCATTGTGGCCGACGAGTATGTGGAGATGGACTTCGGCACCGGCGTGGTGAAGATCACTCCCGCCCACGACCCCAACGACTTTGAGGTGGGCCGCCGCCACGACCTGCCTGTGATCAACGTGATGAACGAGGACGGTTCCATCAACGAGAACGGCGGCAAGTACGCCGGCCTCTCCGGGATGGAAGCCCGCAAGCAGATTGTGAAAGATTTGGAAGAGGGCGGCTACCTCATCAAGGTGGAGCCCATCAAGCACAACGTGGGCACTTGCCAGCGCTGCCACACCGTGGTGGAGCCCCGGGTTTCCACCCAGTGGTTCGTGAAGATGGAGCCCCTGGCCGGCCCTGCCATCGACGTGGTGAAGGACGGCACCATCCGCTTCATCCCCGAGCGCATGGAAAAGACCTACTACAACTGGATGGAGAACATCAAAGACTGGTGCATTTCCCGGCAGCTGTGGTGGGGCCATCGCATCCCCGCTTGGTATTGTGAGGACTGCGGGGAAACCATCGTTTCGGAAACGGATGTGGACACCTGCCCCAAGTGCGGTGGGAAGCACCTCCACCAGGACGAGGACACCCTGGACACCTGGTTCTCCTCTGCCCTGTGGCCCTTCTCCACCTTGGGCTGGCCCGATGAAACGGAAGAGCTGAAATACTTCTATCCCACCAACACCCTGGTCACCGGCTACGACATCATCTTCTTCTGGGTGGCCCGGATGATCTTCTCCGGCATGAAGCACATGGGCAAGGCTCCCTTCAGCACGGTGCTGTACCACGGCCTGCTGCGGGATTCCCAGGGCCGGAAGATGAGCAAGTCTTTGGGCAACGGCATCGACCCCGTGGAGGTCATCGACCAGTACGGCGCCGACGCCCTGCGCTTTACCCTGGTCACCGGCAACTCCCCCGGCAACGATGCCCGTTACAGCGAGGAGAAGGTGGCCGCCAGCCGGAACTTTGCCAACAAGATTTGGAACGCTGCCCGGTTCATCCATATGAACATCGACGGCAAGGACGTGCCCTGCGCCCTGCCGGAAACCCTCACATTGGAGGATCAGTGGATCGTCAGCCGGTTCAACACGGTGGCTAAGGAAGTCACCGAGAACCTGGAGAAGTTCGAGCTGGGCATGGCTGTGCAGAAGCTGTACGACTTCCTGTGGGATGACTTCTGCGACTGGTATATTGAGCTTGCCAAGATCCGCCTGAATTCCGCCGACGAGGCCGCCGCGCAAGGCGCCCGCCAGGTGCTGGTGTGGACCCTGGGCAGCACTCTGAAGCTGCTGCATCCCTTCATGCCCTTTGTCACAGAGGAGATCTGGCAGAGCCTGCCCCACGAGGGCGAGGCCCTGATCGTGGCCCCCTGGCCCGAGTATGAGGAAGGCCACGCCTTCCCCCAGGCCGAGGTGGAGATGAAGAAGGTAATGGAGCTGATCACCGCTGTGCGCACCCGCCGCAGTGAGATGAACGTGCCCCCCTCCAAGAAGGCCCACCTGATGGTGGAAACTGCTGCGCCCCAGGCCTTTGTCACCGAGCAGGAAGCCATTGCAAGGCTTGCCTATTGCAGCAGCGTGGAAGTGGGCGAGCATTTTGAGCAGACCGAGGGCAGCGTCACCGTGGTGACCGCCGCCTGCCGTGGGTACCTGCCCATGGACGACCTGGTGGACAAATAGGCCGAAACCGCCCGGCTCCAGAAGGAGCTGGAGGGCGCCTAAAAGCAGTTGGCCACTGCACAGGCCAAGCTGCAAAACGAGAAGTTTATCAGCAAGGCTCCCCAGAATGTCATCGACGGCGTGAAGGACAACGCCGAAAAGCTGCAGGAAAAGGTCCGCATGATCGAGGAGTCTTTGAAAGCTTTGCAGTAAAAAACACACTGGGCGTTCTTGCGTTTGGAGCGGCCCTGTGGTATACTTTCCCAAGCATGGCCCCCGTGACTGACGGGCAGGTGGGCAACCACCGGGGAGCGGGATGTGGCCAACAATTGCCGTCCGTCTGGGCAGTGCCGTCTGCGGCACTGCCCTTTTTGCAGTCTACTCTTTGAAAATGGAGGGAATCGTCATGACCTATGAAGAGGCATTGGACAACGTATATGGCCGTCTGGTGTTTGGAATCAAGCCGGGCCTGGAGCGCATTTCCGCTTTGCTTTCCCGGCTGGGTGACCCCCAGAAACAGCTGAAATTCGTCCATGTGGCAGGCACCAACGGCAAGGGCACCTGCTCCACCTTGGTGGCTTCGGCCTTGAAGGAGTGTGGGTTTACCGTGGGGCTGTACACCTCCCCCTATGTGCTGGATTTCCGGGAGCGTTTCCAGATCAACGGGGAGATGATCCCCAAGGAAGAGCTGGTCCAAGAGGTGGAGGTTTTGGCCCCTGTTGCCGATGAGTTTGAGAAAAACGGCGACCAGGTGACAGAGTTTGAATACATCACTGCCTTGGCGCTCCACTGGTTTGCCCGCCGGGGCTGCGACATTGTGGTGCTGGAAGTGGGCATGGGCGGCCGGTTCGACGCCACCAATGTGATCGATGTGCCGGAGGCGGCAGCCATCATGTCCATTTCCCTGGACCACACTGCCATTCTGGGGGATACCCTGGAGAAGATCGCCTTTGAGAAGGCAGGGATCGTGAAGGAGGGCGGCCGGTTGGTGCTCTACCCGGACCAGGCCCCGGAAGTGGCCCGTGAGCTGACACAGATCTGCAAAGAGCGGCAGGTGGAGCTGGTTGTCCCGGATCTTGCCCAAGTTCGGGAGTTGGAGTCCTCCATGGAAGGCACCACCTTCCAGCTGGGGGAGCGGGTCCTGCGCACCCCCTTCCTGGGGGAGCATCAGGTGAAAAATGCCGTCACCGCCTGGACGGTGGTGGAGGTGCTCAAAGGCCGGGGGTGGGCCATCGACCTGGACGCCGCCGCCCGGGGATTTGGCAAGGCTTTTGTCCCCGCGCGGATGGAAGTGATCTCCCGAGAGCCCCTGTGCCTGTTGGACGGCGGCCACAACCCTGGCTGTGCCAAGGCCCTGCGGGAGGCTTTGGAGCAATTTGTGCCCCAGCGGAAAGTGGCCATTGTGGGGATGATGTCCG
>CAJFMJ010000114.1 GCA_904391645.1 uncultured Neglectibacter sp. | reverse complement strand
TTGCCCTTCATTTTGGCCCGTCTGATGCCGTCTGATTTCAAGCAAAAGTTGTAGAAAAGTTGTAGTTGTAAGCCCTTTTTACTACATCTTGTGCCGTCCAGTTTCGTCAGACACTATATATTGTGGAATTTTAGTCCAAAGGCTTCATCGTGGGGAACAACAGGACATCGCGGATGGAAGAAGCCCCTGTCAAGAGCATCACCAACCGGTCAACACCCATACCCATACCGCCCGTGGGAGGCAGACCATACTCCAGCGCAGTCAAGAAATCCTCATCCACATCGCAGGCTTCGTCGTCGCCGGCAGCCTTCAAAGCTGCCTGAGCCTCAAACCGAGAGCGCTGGTCAATGGGATCGTTCAGCTCGCTGAAGGCATTCACGTACTCAGCGCCGCAGATAAACAGCTCGAACCGCTGGGTGTACTCAGGATTGTCCTTCTGGCGCTTTGCCAAGGGAGAGATATCCACCGGATGTCCTGTCAGGAAGGTGGGCTGCACCAATTTCTCCTCGCAGTAGGTCTCAAAGAACAGGTTCAGGATATCCCCCTTCTTGTGGCGCTGCTCGTATTCAATGTGGTGCTCGTCCGCAAGCTTTCTGGCCTGGTCCAGAGTTTCCACCTGGGTAAAGTCCACCCCGGCATACTTCTGGACAGCTTCCACCATGCTGATCCGGGCAAAGGGCTTGTCCAAATCAATCTCCACACCGTCACGCTCCACCTTGCCGGTACCCAGCACCTTGTGGGCGACCGTGCGGATCATGTCCTCCGTCAAGTCCATCATGCCCTTGAAATCGGTAAATGCTTGATAGGCCTCCAGCATGGTGAACTCAGGGTTATGGCGGGTATCCATGCCCTCATTGCGGAACACGCGGCCAATCTCATAGACCCGCTCAAAACCGCCCACTATCAGCCGCTTCAGGTGAAGCTCCAGGGCGATACGCAGGTACATATCGATATCCAGGGTGTTGTGATGGGTGATAAAGGGCCGGGCCGCAGCGCCGCCTGCCTGGGTGTGAAGCACAGGGGTCTCCACCTCCAGGAACTGGCTGCCATCCAGATACTCCCGGATTGCAGTGATAATCTTGGACCGCTTCACAAACACGTCCTTCACTTCCGGATTGACGATAAGGTCCACATAGCGCTGACGGTAGCGGGCGTCGGTGTCCTTCAGGCCGTGATACTTCTCCGGCAGGGGCAGCAGGGACTTGGAAAGGATCACCATACTGTCCGCTTTGACAGAGATCTCCCCGCGGCGGGTACGGAACGCCTCGCCAGTCACGCCCACAATGTCGCCAATATCCAGGGAGGCAGTGAGGCTCCGATAGGCCTCTTCTCCCAGCATATCAATCTTGACATAGAGCTGGATCCGGCCCGTGGAGTCACGCAGATCCATGAAGGCAGCTTTTCCCATGTCGCGCCAGCTCATAATGCGGCCTGCCACAGAAACCTGTTTCCCCTCATATTCTTCTTCAAAGTGTTCCACGATCTCCTGTGCGTGCTGTTTCGCGTCAAAGGAAGTGTATTCGTAAGGGTTCTTCCCCTGGTCCTGCAGGTTCTTCAGCTTATCCCGGCGCACACGCAGGATCTCGCTCAAGTCCTGTTCCTCTTCCATCTGAGGTGCCTTTCCGTTCTTTTCCGCCATTCCTATTCGTTCCTTTCGCCGTCTGATATTTTCCTGTGATTACCGTGAAATGGTGACAATATGATAATGGGAAATCCCAGCAGGAGTTTCCACTTCAATGGTTTCCCCCACTCTTGCGCCGATCAGGGCCTTGCCAACAGCAGACTCATCGGAGATCTTCCCGTTGCGGGGATCTGCCTCATTCGAGCCCACAATCTTATAATCCCGGCGGGATTGAACGCCAGTGGGAGAGGTCAGCTCCACTTCGATCTTCGAGCCAATGTGCACGGTTTCGTTGTTCAATTCGCTTTCGTCGATGACCACGGCGCCCTTGAGCATCACTTCCAGGTCAGCAATGCGGGCTTCCACCATGGCCTGGTCGTTCTTAGCCTCGTCGTATTCGCTGTTCTCCGAAAGGTCGCCAAAAGAAAGGGCAACCTTGATCTTCTCGGCCACCTCTTTACGGCGGACTGTTTTCAAATATTCCAGCTCTTTTTCCAGAGCGGCTAAACCTTCTTCTGTTACAAAATACTGCTTTTCTGCTGTCATTGCTCTTCCATCCTTTGCTAATATGGCCCGCACCCGGCAGACCGACTTATTTAATTATAGTGACCCCGGGGGGCATTGTCAATGTTAAAGAACGCACAAGCCCCGGGAATCGCGAAAACCGCGGCTCCCGGGCCATTTGCTTTCAGTGTATGCGCCAGTAGGGGGAAATAGTCCCCACTGGTTAAATGATGGCATTCTCGCCTTGTTTTTTCAGATACTTGCCAATGGAGATCGTGCCGCCCAACAGGCCAAACAACATTCCCAAAACCACATAGGCCCCATAGAGCAAAAACACAAAGGGATGAATGTCCACTACGGTCAAGAAGGGCGCCAAGTTGACAACCACTTCCACCACTTTGTCGTAAGCGTAATACAGCACGGTAGCGGACACCAAACCGGAAACAATGCCGATAATCACACCCTCCACAATAAAGGGGACACGGACGAACCCATTGGTTGCGCCTACGGATTTCATGATGTTGATTTCCATCCGGCGGGAGAAGATAGTCACCTTGACCGTATTGGAAATGATAAACAAGGACACCACCGCCAAGATCGCCACAATGCCAATGCTGCAATACCGAACCACACGGTCCAAGCCACTGAGCATATTGGCGATTCGGCTGTAGTTGGAAACGCTGTCCACGCCGTCGATAGCTTCCACAGCACCGATGGTTTCATCGTAAAGGCTCAAATCGTCCAAGGAGATATTGTAGCAATCCGGCAAGGGGTTGTTCTCGCCGGTGAACGCATCGAACAGCGACCCGGAACCTTCCAAGTCCTGCATCATGTTGGAAAGGCCGTCATCCTTTGGCACGAAGGTACACTCGGAGATGTTGTCAATCTTGCGGATCTCCTCACCGATCCGCACAGCCTCCAAAGAGGGGACATCCCGGCTGAGAACCACTTGGATGGTGTTGCTTCCCTCCACTGTAGCCATGGTGGCGGAGAGGTTCAGAGAAAGCAGGCCGGCAATGCCCGTCATGAGCAAGCAGGCGATCAAAACACCGATGGACGCCACACTCATGGTGCGGTTTTTCCAAAGGCTTTTCAGGCCTTCCCGGAACAGGTAGCCGATACTGTGCAAACTCATGGTTCCACCTCCTCATCGTCATCCTCCGGGACGCGCATATGCTCTAGTAGGATTTCCCGGGTGATGGCGTCGGCATCTTGTTCCAACTCGTCCTGGTAGGGCTCTGGCATGAGGACTTCCTCCTCTTGGGCAACGGCAACCTCCTCTTGGTAGACAGGGGGAGCCGGCTCATAGGTTTCCTCATTGTCATACTCGGCGTAATCGTCGTCGTTCTCCACAGCCTCTTCCGGAGAAGCATACTGCTCCGGCGGGGCATAGGTATCCTGCATCTCAGCAGTATCCGCCACGATCTCGCCGGAATGGATCTGGATGATGCGTTTATGGAAATGTTTTACCAGCGAATGTTCGTGGGTGACCATCAGCACCGTGGTACCCCGGCGGTTGATCTCACTGAGCAGATCCACGATCTCAAAGGACAGCGCAGGGTCAATGTTGCCGGTAGGCTCATCGGCGATGATCATGGAGGGGTTGTTCACCAGTGCCCGGGCAAGCCCCACACGCTGACGCTCGCCGCCGGAAAGCTCTGTGGGGTAATGCTTGGCCTTATGCTGCAACCCTACCAGACTCAGGATATAAGGCACCCGTTTGCGGATGGAGCGGGCGGAAGCCCCCACCACTCGCATGGCAAATGCCACGTTGTCGTACACGGTCATGTGGTCGATCAAACGGAAATCTTGGAACACAATGCCCATTTTCCGCCGGATATAGGGGATTTTACGCTTGGGAAGACGGGTTACATCCACACCGTCCACAATGATCTGGCCAGAATTGGGCCGTTCTTCGCACATGACGAGCTTTAAAAATGTGCTCTTACCGGCACCGGAAGACCCCACGATAAAGACAAACTCGCCCTTATCCACCGTAAGGTTGATATTGTGGAGGGCCTCTGTGCCATTGTTATACACCTTTGACACATTCCGAAATTCTATCAAGGCGATTAACCTTCCTTTCTCTGCAAGGGTCGTGGGAAAAGCAAGCCTCTCCCCTGTTTCACTTGAAGGGAAAACTCACGCTGCCACAAAGCTGATGAACGCACAGGGCAGCACCCCTGGCATAGAACGTATTATACCAATGGGTGCCGCCTGTATCATTCTCATGCAGAAATAAATTGTAAACGAACTGGGAACAGCTTCCCGATCCTTTAGAACTTGACAGGGTTGCTGGAAAGGTACCGTTTGACCATCAAGGCAACCTTAAACACGATGGCATCTTCAAACTCCCGCAGGTCCAAACCGGTGATCTTCTTGATTTTTTCCAAACGATAGACCAAGGTATTCCGGTGGACGAACAGTTTCCGGGAAGTTTCGGAAACATTCAAGCTGTTCTCAAAGAACCGCTGGATGGTAAACAGGGTTTCATGATCCAGTGCATCGATGGAGCCCTTGCGGAACACTTCCTTCAGGAACATCTCACACAGGGTGGTGGGCAGCTGATAGATCAACCGGGCAATGCCCAAATGGTTGTAGCTGACAATGGGCTTCTCGGTATCAAACACCTTACCAACTTCCAAAGCCACCTGAGCCTCTTTAAAGGAGCGGGCCAGATCCTTGATGCTGTTGACCACCGTGCCAATACCAACCGTGCAATGGGTGTAGAATTCACCGGAAAGGGTATCCACAATGGAGCTGGCCAACTTATCGATATCTTTCTCATCAATGTTGGGCTTGATTTCCTTGACAAGGGCAATATCAGTTTCATTGATATTGATGATAAAGTCCTTGTTCTTATCCGGGAACAAGTTTTGCAGCACATCATAGGCGGAGATATCGTTCTTTTCCGCGATCTTCACCAGCATACAGACACGGCTCACATCGGAATCAAAATGAAGCTCATGGCTCTTCAAATAGATATCGCCGGGCAGGATGTTATCCAGGATAACATTCTTGATGAAATTCCCCCGGTCATACTTTTCGTCATAATACTGCTTGATGCTGTTCAGGGAAACCGACAGGATCTTCACATACTTCTGGGCTTCCGGATCTTTACCGGCAACAAACACCGCATATTCCGGCCGGGGACGGCTTCCAAAAGATTTAAAGCTGTATTCATCCGTGACAAACACATCGGAAGACGCCAATTCCTCCGGCGTAATTTCCTCACAGACCTCACCGATTTTTCCCAGCTCGCTGCAGGCGATGATCACAGAAGACTCGTCCACAACACCGATGGTACGGTCGATGGTATCCCGCATTTGATGGATGATACCCTGAAACA
>CAJFMJ010000113.1 GCA_904391645.1 uncultured Neglectibacter sp. | reverse complement strand
CAGGGGGGGAGAGGCGCCTCTTCCAAACACGCCAACCCCAGGAAAAACCTGGGGTTGACGGCATTTACTTAATTTGCCCGCTTCGGCGAGGGCCTGCGCCTACTGACCGACCAGCTGGATTCCAAAAACTTTTACGCCTTTAACCCCTCCTTCGATAAGATGTGAGCACCAAAAAGGAAGCCGTCCTGCTAGCCAGGGCGGCTTCCTTTTTTCTTGACAACAGGCTGGCATCGTGGTACATTATATTTAACAATTAGACTAAATGTTAAATGAACAGAAAGGAGGGCTGTCCCCTGGGATTTCAAGATACCATGAAGGCCCTGGCAGATCCCACCCGCCGGGAGATCTTAAATCTGCTGAAGCAGGGCAGGCTTTCCGCCGGGGAGATCGGGGAGCATTTCCCGGTGACGGGGGCGTCCATCTCCCGGCATTTGTCTGTGCTCAAAGAGGCCGACCTGATCCGGGATACCCGGGAGGGAAAGTACATTTACTACCAACTCAATGCCTCGGTGCTCGAGGAAGTGATGCTGTGGCTGGTACAGCTGAAAGGAGGAAATGATGAAGGAACTGTTGAGAAAGAATAGGGGGAAGCTGCTGCTGTCCTCCCTGATGATCTTGCTGCCCATGATCCCTGCAGCGCTGGCGGGGAGAACGGCGCTCTTTTGGTACCCCATTTTCCTGCTGGCCACCCAGTGGCTGGTGGTTCTTTTGGTGTTCCACGATTGGAAAAATAAAGACCAGAACCCCAAAGCGTTGGGGTTGGTGGTGTGGGTCCTGCCAGCAACCTCCCTGTTTTTGCAGCTGACGGCGGGAGCAGTCCTGCAAGGCGGTGATGCAGCAGATGTGTTGATCGCGGCGTTTTTCTTCTTTTTTGGTGTGATGTTCCTGGTTTTGGGGAACTATATGCCCAAGATCCGCCAGAACCACACTTTGGGCATCCGGGTCAAGTGGACCCTGGAGAACGAGGAAAACTGGAACGCAACCCATCGCTTTGCCGGGAAAGTCTGGGTGGCAGGGGGCCTGCTGTGCATGGTCTGCGCCCTGATCCCCAGTATCGTGGTGGTTTTGGCAGCCTTTGTTGTGCTGATCTTGGTGATGGCCCTTGTCCCCACGGTGTATTCCTACTGGTTTTACCGCCGGCAGCTGGAGGCGGGCAAGGTGGAGAAAAGCCCTGTGCGCCCTGCCAGTGTGGTGCTGGTGCTTTTGATGATCCTGGCTTTTGGCGGGTTCCTGGTCTTTACTTTGTTTTCTGGAAGCCTGGAGATCACCTGCGGTGCTGATTCCCTCACAGTGGAGGCTGGGGGATGGGGGGACCTAACCGTGGACTACCAAGAGATCCAAAGCGTGGAATACTTTGCCCGTGACCCCTCGAAAGACGTTTCCGGGATGCGTACCAACGGCATGGGGAATTTCCGGTTTTCCATGGGTACCTTTCAAAACGACCTCTACGGCAGTTATACCCGGTATACTCATGCTTCCTGTGACGCCTGCGTGGTGCTGGAGGTAGACGGCCAAACCGTGGTGCTCAACGGCCCGGACGAGGCTTCCACCCAGGCACTGTACGACGCCATCCAGGAGCACGTTTCCCAGTAAGAAGCCAGTGGGGAACAGGCCTGAAAAAAGCCCCTTGCCTTTTTGACAAATACCGCGTAAACTCTAATCTAAGAAGAGAGTTTTGGAGGTGTTTTTGTGAAGGAAGATCTGCTTCCCATTGGGAAAATGGCGGCTTTGAACCGGGTCACGGTTTCCACATTGCGGCTGTATGATGAAAAAGGCCTGCTCAAGCCCCGCTACATCGACCCGCAAACAGGCTACCGCTATTACGACATCAACCAAAATGCCCGCCTGGACATGATTGCCTATATGAAAGAGCTGGGTATGAGCCTCTCCCAGATTGCCTGGGCCTTGCAGAAAGAGGACATCTCCCTGATTGAGGAGTTGCTCAGCCAGAAAAACGAGCAGATCCACCAGCAGATGCGTCAGTTGAAGGCCCAGCACGACGCTGTGGAGCGGGCCATCCTCTCCATTGAGCGCTACCGGAAATCCCCCGTCACCGGCACGTTTTCCCTGGAGTATATCGACCGCCGGTTTGTGTGGGGCATCCCTTGCTCCACCAATTTCTACAGCGACGATGTCCACAGTTACGAGCGGCTTTTGCAGGGCTTGCGCCTGAAGCTGGAGGAGGCTGGTTTCCCGCAGATCCACTCCTACAACACCGGGACCTCCATCGCCCAGAAGGATTACGAAGAGGACCGCTTTTTAGCGGACCGTATCTTCATTTTCACCACCCGCCGGGACGAGTGGGAATCCCCTGCCTTCCACGTGGTGGAGAGCGGGATGTACGCCTGCGTGTACCTGGACAATTATGACGAGGAAATCTACTATGCCCGCCGCTTGCGGGAGTATTGCCGGGAAAACCGCTACACCATCGCCGGGGATTACATCTGCGAAGTGATGACCGGCTTTCATGTGTTTGACAACGACCCCCGGACCATGTTCATGCGGCTGCAGGTGCCTGTGACCTTCCAGAAATAAAGCTCCTGTAAGAAAATGCCAAAAATTTCACAAACCCTCTTGACCCTCTTCCTGCATGAGGGTTTACACTGTGGGTAGAACAAATACAGGGGGCTTTGCCCTCAGAAACACAGTGGACCTAAAGGAGGTTGTTTGTTATGGAAAAAATCAAGGTTGTCCAGTATGGCTGCGGGAAAATGGCCAAGTATACCCTGCGCTATCTCTATGAGCACGGCGCGCAGATCGTGGGTGCGATCGATGTGAACCCGGAAGTGGTGGGCATGGATGTGGGCGATTATGCAGGCCTGGGTCTGAAGACCGGCGTGATCATTTCCAACGACGCCGACAAGGTCCTGGATGAGTGCGAGGCCGACGTGGCCATTGTCACCCTGTTTAGCTTTATCAGCGATATTTATGACCACGTGGAGAAGTGTGTCCGTCGGGGCATCAACGTGATCACCACCTGTGAAGAGGCTATCTATCCCTGGACCACCGCCGCCGCCCAGATCAACAAGCTGGACGCCCTGGCCAAGGAAACCGGTTGTACCATCACCGGCTCTGGTATGCAGGACATTTTCTGGATCAACATGGTGGCTATGGTGGCCAGCGGCTGCCACAAGATCACCAAGATCAAAGGCGCTTACAGCTACAACGTGGAAGATTACGGCTTGGCCCTGGCTGAGGCCCATGGCTGTGGCCTGACTCCCCAGGAGTTTGAAGAGCAGATCGCCCATCCGGCCGAGTTTGAGCCTTCCTACGCCTGGAATGCCAGCGAGGCCATCTGCAGCAAACTGGGGCTGACCATCAAGTCCATCGACCAAAAGCACGTGCCCTATATTGTGGATCACGACGTGTACAGCTCCACCATGGGCAAGACCATCCCCGCAGGCAACTGCATTGGTATGTCGGCGGTGGTCACCATCGAAACCATGCAGGGCATCACCATTGAAGAGGAAACCATCGGCAAGGTGTATGGCCCCGAGGACGGTGACCAGTGTGACTGGTGGATCAGCGGCGAACCGGACACCGAGTTCCATGTGGTGAAACCCGCCACAGTGGAGCACACTTGCGCCACCATCGTCAACCGGATCCCCAGCCTGTTAAACGCCCCTGCCGGTTATGTCACCTGCGACCAGCTGGAACCCCATTGCTACCTGACCTATCCCATGGAATATCATCTGTAAGGAAAACACGGTACGAAAAAAGTGCTGTTGCATTTTGCAACAGCACTTTTTGTATGCTTTCTCAGGATTTCCTCCCCACGGCAGGGAAGGGGCACTTAGGGAAAGAAAGCCAGCCATATGCAGCGCGGCTTGTCCAACACTTACTCGGTGATTTCCAGGGGGACAAACTGGAACCGGACGCAATCCACCAGGCCCCGGTCGGTCAGCCGCAGCTGGGGCAGGCAGGCCAGGGGGATCAACGCCATGGTCATAAAGGGGGAAACCATCTTGCAGCCGATCTTTTCCCAGGCGCTTTCCAGTTGTTCTACCAGGGCGCTCACCTGATCCACAGGTTTGTCGCTCATCAGCCCGGCAATGGGCAGGGGCACAAGCCCTAACACCTGCCCGTCCTGGACCACCACCATGCCGCCCCCGCATTGGATCAGGGTGTTGGCAGCCAGGGCCATGTCTTCGTCGTTGGTGCCGATCACCAGCAGGTTGTGGGCATCGTGGGCCACCGTGGAGGCCATAGCGCCCTTCTGGATCTGGAAGCCCTTTACAAAGCCCACGCCCTTCTTGCCGGTTTCGTGGTGCCGTTCAAAGACAACGGCCTTCAGCACGTCCTGGGCAGGGTCGCTGTGGAGTTGCCCGTTTACCACCGGCAGTACGGCACGGGTTTCCCGGTTGTCCACTTTGCCGGAGGCCACTTCCATCACCCGGACGGTGGCAGTTTCCCCTTGTGCGGGGATCTGGAAGGATTCCGGGGTGATCTCCCCGGCGATGTGCATGGAGCCAGTGGCCCATTGCGGGTAGTGGAAGGGGGCAAATTCCAGGGTCATGTGGCCGTCCTTTGCCACGGTTTGGCCGTTGATGAGCACCTGGAGCACTTCCATGGACTTCAAGTCTTTCAGCAGCACAATGTCCGCGCACTTGCCGGGGGTGACAGAGCCCATCTCGTGATCCAGCTGGAAGCACTGGGCGCAGTTGATGGTGACCATCTGGATGCCGGTGATGGGGTCGATGCCCTCCTCCAAAGCCCGGCGGAGAATGTGGTCTATGTGGCCTTGGGCCATCAGGGTGTGGGGGTGGTTGTCGTCGGAAACCAGCACCGCAAACCGGGTGTCGATCTCTTGCTGGGTGATGCTCTTAGCCACTTCATGGAGATCCCGCCAAGCGGAGCCCTCCCGGAACATGGCGTACATCCCCAGGCGCATTTTTGCCAGGGCATCCTCTGTCCGGGTGGATTCGTGGCAGCAGCGGACTCCCGAGGCGATATAGGCGTTGAGTCCGGGGCCCGTTTCCGGCAGGGAGTAGTGGCCGGTAACGGTTTTGCCGGCCTTAAGCGTTTCGCCCACAATGGCATGGGTGCGCTCGTCGGAGGAGAGGATACCGGGGAAGTTCATCATCTCTCCCAAGCCCACCACGCTGTCCCAGTCCATGGTTTCCCGGATGTCCTCAGGGCCTACGGAAGACCCGGTGTCCTCAAAGCCGGGGACGGCGGGTACACAGGAGGGGGTGGTGACCATGGCCTTCAAGGGGGTGCGCTTGGCGTCTTCCACCATGCACTTTACCCCCTCCAGGCCCAGCACGTTGCAGATCTCATGGGGATCCATAAAAATACCCGTGGTGCCGTGGGGGATGACAGCCCGGGCGTACTCCCCCACGGAGATCATGGAGGATTCCACGTGGATATGGCCGTCCAGGAAGCCGGGGGCGATGGCGGCGCCGTGGGCGTCGATGACCTGGGTGTTCTCCCCGATGCAGTGGGAGGCGTCCCCCACCAGGGCGATGCGGCCCATGGAGAT
>CAJFMJ010000112.1 GCA_904391645.1 uncultured Neglectibacter sp. | reverse complement strand
GTACTCCGCCTCGCCGGTGAGCAGCTCCGCTCCCAGCAAAAGCAAAGCAGTCATCAGTGCCGAAATAACGGCCTGCCCTGCGGCGGCGGCCGTCATCTGGGGGCTGATTAAATCCCCCAGAAACCCGGAGACAATCTGGGCAAAGGCCGCCGTGCCCACCAGCGTCAGGAGCTTGAGCGCCGTGATGAGAAAAATCCACCCCCACAGGCCTTTAGCCATCCGCAAGAGGGTTTTGTTAAGTAAGAGCATAATTTCGCCTGCTTTCGAAACCTAGGCGTTCCCCGTCGGGAAACCGCCAGTTAGTTGTAACTAATTACAGGGGATAGTATACGCCTTTCCCGCCGTATTTGTCAAGGGCGGGAGGAAGACTGGGGTTTCTCCAAGCACAAAACGGTTCTTCGCATTTCCATCATGTAGACGGATCGTGAAAAAATTGCTGCTTTTCTCTGGGAAAAGATGGATAGACCGTCCTTCTGAAGGAGAAAAAGGACTGCCCCCCACCGGGAGGCAGCCTTTTTCGCTGGAACTATTAGAAGAGAGTTTTTTCTGCCGCCTCTCCTACGCCGGGAAGTTCACTCTCCTGGGGAGAAATGTCACCCCTGGCGTAACCGGCGGAAAGCCAGGCCTGGTAATGGGCCCTGGTGAGCAGCAGGAGCTCACAGAAGGACTCCATGGTCATGCTGAGGGTCACGTGGTTTTCCGGTTTCTTTCCGAATCGGGGTACGATAAGCCCCTTGGCGTCCCGTTCTCCTGGGCCGCTGTCTGCCACCAGGAGAAAATCGGACCGGCTGCCGGGCAGCAGCTGAAAGACTCTGGAAAGGCTCATGCCGTCGGCCCTGGGCTTTTCCAGCTGCCGCAGCCGTTCCGCCGAGGTGCCACCCATACACTGGTACAGAGGGTCTTTGTCCCCGTCCCGCTTTTTGGCCTGCAGCGCCTGGCGAAGCTCCCCCGACTCCGCCTTCCGGCAGAGCTCCAGCAGCTCGGCAATATCCAGGTAGATGTGGATGTTGTCCGTCTGCCGCTGGCCGGCGGGGCTGTGTAGGTCATAGGCCACAAAGGCCAGGTGCGCCTTGTCGATGGAGAACACATCGTTTAAGCTCTCCACAAAACAGCCGCGGGCGTCTTTGCGGATGATCTGGTTGCGGTTCCGGTCCTTGCTCATGGTTCCGCCTCCACCTTCTCCCGAAGCCCGGCAACGAAGTGCCGGACCGCTTCCATGTTCTTCCGGAACTGGGGCAGAAACTCCCCTTGGAGAGAGTAGTCCAGATAGAGCCGCTGGTAGACCATTGGCCTCACCAAGACGGCGGTTGCGATCTCACTGACCTGTTCCAGGTCCCGGAAGCTCTCACAGAGGAACATGGCCCCCTGCTGCCATTCCAGGAAGAACGGGTCGTCCACGGGAATGTGGAAGCTCCCCAGCCACTCCCGCACGGTGTGGGTCTCCGACTGGTCGCCGCATCCGGGCGGTTCAAACAGGTAGTCGATGCCGGGCGGCTCTCCGCTGCCGGTAGAGCAAACCCACGACCCATTATTCCAGATTTCCAGCTGCGTCCCCTGCCGCAAAGCGTCTGAAAAACTATTATCTGGATATCGGATTCGCACGTGGTTAAACCCGTCATCTGGAACCAAGATTCCTTCCCGACTCGAAAAACTGATGAGGCACTTCCCCAAAAACAGAGGGAAGCTCCAGTTCTGTCTCCAGCAGTCCCATAGCCTGTTCTCCCATTTTTGCTGTTACATGCGTATAGTACCGAAGTGTAAATTCGAACTTGGAGTGTCCCAACTGTTGCTGCACGTATCTGGGATGTGCTCCATTTTCCGCAAGGATCGTGGCGTAGGTGTGCCCTTACGGTATAATAAAGACAAACGGAAAAACCCAGCATTGATGCGGGTTTTCCATGTTTCCGTGGGAAAAAGCAGATTTTAGGGAAAAACAATGTTGTATGTGCGGATTTTCCCACCAATTTCCCACCGCACACATGGCGATGCCACCGGAAACACAAACAGGGATAACGATTTCTCGTTATCCCTGTTCCATGAACCATCTGGATTTCCCCACTTGTAAAACCGCAAAATTCCTAGATATTCAGCGGTCTCTACGTGAGTTTATCTGTCTGTGCAAGTGATTGCGCTTACTTGCCGAAGTACCGCTTCAGCAGGCCAGCGAAGGCCTTTCCGTGACGGGCTTCGTCGCGGGCCATCTCGTGGACGGTGTCGTGGATAGCGTCCAGGTTCAGAGCCTTAGCCTTCTTAGCCAGCTCGGTCTTGCCCATGGTAGCGCCATTCTCGGCCTCTACGCGCATCTCCAGGTTCTTCTTGGTGGAATCGGTGACCACTTCGCCCAGCAGCTCGGCAAACTTGGCAGCGTGCTCGGCCTCTTCGTAAGCGGCCTTCTCCCAGTACAGGCCGATCTCAGGATAGCCCTCGCGATGGGCCACACGGGCCATGGCCAGGTACATACCCACTTCGGTGCACTCGCCCTGGAAGTTCTCACGCAGGCCCTGGAGGATCTCTTCATCCACGCCCTGGGCCACGCCCACCACGTGCTCGGAAGCCCAGGTCATTTCGCCAGCCTGCTCAACAAACTTCTCGGCAGGAGCGCCGCAAACAGGGCACTTCTCGGGAGCAGCATCGCCTTCGTGAACATAACCGCAAACAGTACATACGAACTTTTTCATGATTAATTCCTCCGTTTTAGTTTTTTAAATTTGTCAGTCTTTGTGATTGCTAAAACTCAACCCAACTTGCCCCGCCGGTTTCTGTGCGGGACCTTCATCAAGCGGCCCCATGGGAGCTTTTTTTCTCGCACTGGGGACAGACCCCTTCAAAGAGCACCTTGGCCCCTTCCACCTTTAAATGGAACTGGGCGGACAACTGGTCCAACTCTTCCTCGCAGAAAAACTCTTGGGGGATATCCAGCACAGCGCCGCAACACTTGCAGACGAAGTGGGCGTGTGGTTCCACCCGGGCATCGAAATGCTCTTGCCCATTGATGACTCCCACACTCACCGCTTTCCCCGTTTCGCAGAACTTTTTCAAATTCCGGTACACGGTGCCCAAACTCAAGTTGGGGTAGCGGGGCTTCAGTTTGGCATACACCCAGTCAGCCGTGGGGTGAACAGTCGTTTCCTGGAGCGTATTCAGGATGGCCATTCGCTTCCTGCTGAAATTTTCGCGTTTTTCCAAACTAAGCTCGTTCCTTTCTTTGTGCCGTTTCTCTCGCAGGAGCGGCGCCTCATGGGCCTTCCCCGCTGCCTGTGAACACAGTATACCACAGGTTTTCCTGTTTGTAAAGTAGTAATAGTTCTTATTTTTTAAATTTTTTAAAAACAAACTGTTAATGCGTCACTTCAGCCAAGGCACGCATCAACGCCTTCTGGCTTTTATCCTCGCTGACCGCCACCAATTCATCTCCTGCCTGGAGGATGGTGGAGCCGTTGGGGATGGTAAGCACCCCCCGGCGGATGAGGGAGATCACCAGGGTGCCCCGGGGCAAGCTGATATCTTTTAAAGCCACGCCATCCAAGGCGGTGTTGGAAGGCAGCGTCATGGAGCAGATCCCCGCTTTGCCCTGGTTCAAGGTGGCAATCAGGTGCATATGGGCCAAGTCGGCCTCTTGCTCAATCATCTTGGTGAGGATATCCGTGCTGCACACCGTATTTTCAATGCCCAACACCCGGAACGTTTCGATATTGCGGGGGTCGTTTACACGGGAGATCACCTTTTTGGCGTGGAAGTGGTCCCGGGCCACTTGGCAAGCCACCAAGTTGTCCTGATCGCTGCCGGTGACTGTCATAAACACATCGGCATCCTGGGTGCCGGCGGCTTCCAGCACGGCCACGTTGGTGCCGTCCCCGCGGAAAATGGCGGCGTCCAGCTCATCGGCCAGCTTCTCGCACTTCTGACGGTCCCGCTCGATAAGGCTGACGGTATGCCGCCGTTCCAGCATGATGCGGGCCAGGTTCCAGCCCACTTTGCCGCCACCCACAATTACCATTTTCATTTCCCTGCGCCTCCTTAATCGATCTTCCTGCTGCACACCAGGTAATCCCCTGGTTCCAGATGGATCTCTTCATGCTGGCATTTTAAAAGGAATTGGCCGCCGTCCTTGATCACGCCGAACAGCCCGTCCCCGGGCTGAAGCTCCAGGCTGGCTGTGGAGTGGCCAAAATACCGACGCTCCACCGGTACCACCTGCAGCGAGATGGTGGTGCTGCCAAAGGAGATCTGGCGGCTCTGCCAAGGGGTGGTCAGCGCAGTGACCAGCTTATCCCCAGCCATATTGGTGGGGCATACGGTTTGCAGGCCAAACCGCTCAAAGATGTTCTCCCGGTAGGGGTCGGAAATGCGGGCGATCACCTTGGGGATGCCGAAGAAATTTTTGGCGATCTGGCCCACCGTAATGTTCAGGTTGTCGTCCGGGGTGGTGACCGCCACCGCATCGCAGCCTTCGATCCCGGCGGAACGCAGGCTTTTGATATCCATGGGGAAACCAACAGCCGTGACGCCGCTGAAATCCGGGCTGAGCTGGGCAAGGTTTTCCGAATTGCCGTCGATCAACACCACATCGTGGCCTGCCTCATCCAACATTTCCGCTGTTTTTCGGCCCAGCAGGCCCCCGCCAACAATCATGATATTCATTTGGATTTACCCTCACTTTCATATACAGGCGCCCTGCGCCCGATCCACAAAACTCGCAGGAAAAAGAGAACTGCGTTATTCGCCGTCCTCCTCGTCCATGGTATTAGTGCTGCTCTCATTCCCACTGGACCCCGGGGAGGGAGTGGGGGTAGAAGACGGTTCCGAAGTGGAAGATTCCGAGGAACCGGACGGCTCTTCTGTCTGAGAGCTGCCGCTATCCGTGGAAGTTCCCCGCAACTGGTTATACTCATCCATGGTCACTTCGATCACTTCCGCATACTCAGCGGAAACATAGGCTGTTTTGCCCTCATACTGGATCTGATACCACCCGTTCTGGGCATCTTCCATCATCAAGGCCAGCCGCTGGCCATTTTCCGCCAGACCCAGGATCTCCCCATCGGTAGAGGCTTCCGACCGGATGTTCAGGCCAGAATCTGCCGTGACCCGCAGGGCTTTCGCAGTCTGGGGTACAGGGGTAGGCGTGGGGGACGTGGTGGAAACTGTGGAAGCCAAGCTGGAATTGTCGTCGTCTTTCTCCTTGCTGCCGCAGCCGCTGAAAGAAAAGACAGCTAAACAAAGCGCTATGGCCAAACAAACCAACTTTTTCATCTGCAACAACACTCCTTTTTCCCAAAAGTTATGATTCAACTTTATTGTACCATAATTCAAGGAAAAGTCCACAGATTTTTGAGAATGGCCCTGGTTTTCCATCCTCTCTTTCCGACGATCCTTTTCCAAAGGTGATAAACGAAAAATTTTTAAAAAAACACGTTTTTTACCCTTGACTTTCCCCTTCCGCTACGCTATAATAAACGAGCGCTAAAAAATCCGCTGGTGTAGCTCAGTTGGTAGAGCAGCTGATTTGTAATCAGCAGGTCAGGGGTTCGAGTCCGTTCACCA
>CAJFMJ010000111.1 GCA_904391645.1 uncultured Neglectibacter sp. | reverse complement strand
CAATTCTCTTTCGCCACCGCGGTGGGCCTGTTCAACTCGCTGATCGGTACGGTGCTGCTGCTGACCTCCAACAAGGTCTTGAAAAAGCTTTCCGGCACCTCCATGTTTTAAGGGGGTGGTTTGATGAAACTGAAAGAAAAGCCCAGCCGGATCGTGTTTATCGTCATCAATACCATCCTGCTTGTTTTGATTACCTATGTGTGCATCGTTCCCATTTGGCACATGGTGATGGCCTCCATCAGCAACCCCACTGCGTTGAACACCCATATCGGGCTGGTGTTCTGGCCCCTGCGGAATGTGGATGTGCAGGCCTACCGGATCATCCTCCAGTACAACAAGCTGTGGTCTTCCTATGGGAATACCCTTCTGTACATTGTGAGCACCTGCTTGCTGACGGCGGTGCTGACCACGGTGGCGGGCTATGTGTTTTCCCGGAAAAGCTTCCGGTTCCGCAACGGGTTTATGATGATCATATCCTTTACCATGCTGTTTAACGGGGGCATGATCCCCAGCTACATTGTGATGAAGGGCCTGCATTTGACCGACACCTCTTGGGTGCTGATCATACCCGGCGCACTGAGCGTGTTCAATATCATCATCATGCGCACCTCCATGGAAAACGTGCCCATGGAACTTTCTGAAGCGGCCAAAATCGATGGGGCCACCGACCTGCGCATCCTGTGGAGCGTGATCCTTCCCCTGTGCAAGGCAACCTTTGCGGTGATCATGCTGTTTACTGCGGTGGCAAAGTGGAACGACTACTTTTCCGCGCTGCTTTATCTGCCCACCCGCAGCGATTTGTACCCCTTGCAGATGGTCCTGCGGGAGATCCTGATCACCTCCACGGCGGACATCACTTCCAATGCGGCGGATTTGGCGGAAAGCTCTACGATTTATAAAAAAGGGATCGAATATGCGTCCATTGTGGTATCTACCCTTCCGGTCCTGTGTATCTACCCGTTTATCCAAAAATACTTTGTAACGGGCATTACCATGGGTGCTGTGAAGAGTTGAGAAGAGTGAAAATAATAAAGGAGGAACGAAAACGATGAAAAAGCTATTGGCAACCTTTTTGGCACTGACCATGCTCCTGAGTACAGCGGCCTGCTCCAATGGCGGGGAGCCTAGCAGCTCTGCCGGCGGGAACGAGGAGTCCAGCCAGTCTGTAGAAACCCGGGACATCAACGGGCTGACCTTGCCCATCAGTGCGGAGAAACAGGAGATCAGCGTGCTGATGGTCTACGATTCCCAAATTGTGGAAGACCCCAATGAGATCGCCGGCGTAAAGGCCATGGAAGAGGCCACCAATGTCCATGTGAACTGGATGACGTACACCGAAACAGAAATGCTTGAGAAATTTCAGCAGCTTTTAGCAACAGGGGAATATTTTGATGTTATGTTTCCTGGAGGTACTAGTACATATCCGGGAGGATATGAGCAAGGAATTGAAGATGGTGTTCTAGTGGATATGGCAGAAAATATTGAAAAATATATGCCAAATTATCTTGCACTTTTAAAATCTAGTGAAGATGCTATGAAACAGGCTACCTATGACGATGGAAAGATGCATTCTGTCCGTGTAATTAAGGGAAACGATGAAGGCGTAGACGGCGGAGGGGCTTTTATGGGTCCAGCCTATCGAGCGGACATCCTTGCTGAAATGGGTGCAGATGTACCGGAAACCGTTGAGGATCTCCATCAGTTGTTAATTCAATGCCGGGATAACGGAATGACTGCCCCAATGACGTTGGAGTCGGATGGTGGAACTTCGCTTTCATGGGCGTGGGGAGTTAATACAGACTGGGCATCCAAATATTGGCAATATGACTATAGTACAGACACGGTTTTGCTGGCTCCTTTTGCTCCTGGATGGGATGACTGGCTGGATACCATGCGGGACTGGTATGCAGAAGGTTTGATTGACAAGAACTTTACGGCAGGGTCGGCAGCAATATCAGGGGATTATTCTAATTTTGAGAATGATCAAACTTTGTTCCTTAGTTTTTGGTTCAATTTTCTTATGGGCAAAGAACTGTATACACAGGGATATGTTTCCAATGATGACTTGGATCTTCAACCATTGGGAGGGATCGTTTTAAATAAAGGGGATGATCCGGTGAAGTGTAGTGGAAACGCGTGTATTCAGCAAGAGATCTATGTCACGACTCAAGCCAAAGATAAAATCGATATAATTAGCAAATGGTTAGATTATCAATATACGCAGGAAGGGATCAATTACCGTTATTATGGAATTGAAAATGAGTCATATGTGGTAGATGAAACAGGAAATATTACGTTTACAGATGCTATTCTAAAAAATCCTGACGGTATTTCTGTTTCAGATGCTCTTGGAAAATATGCCATGAGGACCTATATGGGTTTCCAGTCCGAAACAGCTGAAATTTCGGTACAGGTGGCTACATCTAGTGATGGAGCAATTATGCAGATAAAAGCAGGTGAGGTTTGGGCTAGCCCAGAGGAAACTATCAGTATACCGGTTGGAGTGCAGCTTAATCAGGAAGAAAACGAATATGTCAATTCTAATATGACAGATATTATTACTTTAATGCAGGAACGAATGGTCAAGTATATTTTAGGAACTGATACGACATCTCATGATGAATTCAGAGAAACCTTAAAATCGCATAACATAGATGAAATCACCCAGTGCTACCAGGATGCCTGCGACCGGTTCAACGCCCGGTAAAGTCCGAAAAACGAAAGATTCCCTCGGAATACTGCAAGAGGTTTTCCTCCCTTTCGCAGTATACTGAATGCAAGGAAAAAGACCTGTGAAAAGGAGGAGTATCATGGAAAAATCGTTCCGCTACGACAAGGATACGGCCGTGGTCCAGACCAAACAAGGGGCTGTGCACGGCTATGAGTACGATGGGGTGACGGTCTTCAAGGGCATCCCCTACGCCAAGGCAAAGCGCTTCCACGCCCCGGAGCCCGCCGACCCCTGGGAGGGCGTGCGGGAGGCCACCGGCTATGGGTATGTTTGCCCCCTGCTGGACCCGGAGCGCCCGGACAGCGACCTGGGCACCCCGCACCGGGTGGGCGTCCAAAGCGAAAACTGCCAGAACCTCAACGTGTGGACCCCCGCCTGTGACGGCGGCAAACGTCCGGTGATGGTGTGGCTCCACGGAGGCGGGTTCTCTGCCGGGTCTTCCATGGAAATGGTGGCCTATGAGGGCCACAGCGCCAGCAAATACGGGCAGATCGTGTTCGTATCCATCAACCACCGGCTGAACGTGCTGGGCTTTTGCGACCTCTCCGAGTTTGGGGAGGAGTACCGGGATTCCGGCAACGCAGGCATTGCCGATATGGTGGCAGCCCTCCAGTGGGTCCATGACAACATCGCCTCCTTTGGCGGCGACCCGGACAATGTCACCATTTTCGGTCAGTCCGGCGGCGGCATGAAGGTGACCGCTCTGCTCCAGACCCCTGCTGCCGACGGGCTGTTCCACAAGGGCTTGATCATGAGCGGCGTCCAGGGCGGGGCCATCTTCGACTGCGTAGGCTCCGGCCGCCCCATGGGGGAGATGCTGCTGAAAGAAGCCGGGGTTTCCACGGTGAAAGAGCTGGAGGAGATCCCTTATGAGCAGCTGACCCGTGCCTTCAAGTGGATGCGCAGCAGCCTGCGCCCCCAGAAGGTGAACAGCGGCGAAACGCCCTGCCGCAACGGGTACTACGCCGGGGACCCCCTGGAGGTGCCCTTCCGTCCCGAAACAGCCCACATCCCCCTGCTGATCGGTTCCACCTTCAGCGAGTTCAACGCAATTGGGGTCATGGGATATGACCGGAAGAACATCACCCCGGAGGAAGCCCGGAAGGCTGTGGAGGAAAAGCTGGGCAAAGAGCTGGCGGACAAGGCCATCCCTCTGTTCCAGGAGGCCTATCCCCAGCGGCCTTTGATCGACCTGTTGGGAATGGACTATATGTTCCGGCAGTACACTCTGGATTATGTAAATCGCCGGGTGGCCGCAGGCAGCGCGCCCATTTGGGACTATATGTTCAACCTGGACGGCCCCATGTACGGAGGCCAGCTGCCGCCCCACTGTGCGGACATCCCCTTTGTGTTCCACACCACGGACCTGGTGCCCTCCACCCAGGAGCAGGGCGTGACCCAGCGGCTGGAGCGCCAGATCTTTGAAACGGTGATGGCCTTTGTCCGCACAGGGAACCCCAACAACCCGGAAATCCCCCAGTGGGACCCCGCCGGGGAAGATGGGCTGCACACCTTGGTGGTGGATAAGCAGACCCAGGTGCGTGACAATTTCGACGGGCAGCTGGTGGAAACCATGAGCGGTGCCCTGCTGGACGGGATGGTCCAGGGGATCCTCTCCCAGATGGCCCGGAAGCCCACCGCTTGATGGACGGCGGTAAGAGATAAGATACACAGGAAAACCGCGGAGCCTTGAAAAAGGCCCCGCGGTTTTTGCGGTTAAAAAGTTTTCTTGCAGGTGGTGGAAAACTTCCCGGATAATCCCAAAAAACTGGCAAATACTACCCTATGGAAAAACAAGCCGCCGGAGATCCCTCCGGCGTGACAGAGTTATGGGAGGAATGGTATGAAAGCCACAGGAATTGTCCGCAGGATCGACGACCTGGGCCGGGTGGTCATCCCCAAGGAGATCCGCCGCACCCTGAAGATCCGGGAGGGGATGCCCATGGAGATTTTCACCGACGTGTCCGGCGAGGTGATCTTGAAAAAATATTCCCCCGTGGGGGAGATGGCAGTCCTGGCCCAAGCCTATGCCGAAGCGCTGGTGACCCTCACCGGTTTGGCCGCCGCCGTGTGCGACGCCGAGCAGGTCATCGCCTTGGCGGGGCCGTCCAAGCGGGAGGTGCTCCACAAGGGGATCTCCCCCCAGCTGGAAGAGTTGGTCCAGGCACGGCGGAAGTTTGTCACCAACGGGGAGAGCACGTTGCCCCTCTCCCAGGGGCTGCCTGCCGCGGCCGTGGCCGTGCACCCGGTGGTGGCCAACGGCGACCCCATGGGGGCAGTTATGCTGCTGAAAGGGGACAAAGGCCCCCAAAAACCCAGCGGCGAGGTTTTGGAAAGCCTGAGGGCGGCGGGGATGTTCCTGTCCCGGCAGCTGGAAGTGTGAGGCAGAAGCCCCAAAGCCTTGAGAAACCTGGGAAAAAGCCTTGATTTTCCTAAAGTTTGGTGCTATAATCACTAAGGTATAGGTAGGATGATGAAAGAGTGGGGCGACCCGCTCTTTTGTTTGCTTATAGTGGAAAAGCAAAAAATGTCGGCCCCCGGGCCGGGAAAGGTGGCAGCGTATGAGCCCCGCACCAAAGAAAAAAGGAAACGTGGCCCAGCGTGTCTGGGAGCTGGCGGAACCCTTGGCGAAGGACTTGGGCCTCTCCCTGTGGGACGTGCAGTTTGTCAAGGAGGGAGCCGATTGGTTCCTGCGGCTGTTTATCGACAAGGAGGGGGGCGTCACCATTGACGACTGCGTGGATATGACCCACGCGGTGAACCCTGTGCTGGACCGGGAAGACCCCATTTCCCAGGAGTACCTGCTGGAGGTGTCCTCCCCCGGGCTGGAGCGCAAGCTCACCCGGCCGGAACACTTTGCCCGG
>CAJFMJ010000110.1 GCA_904391645.1 uncultured Neglectibacter sp. | reverse complement strand
TTAAGGAGGTGCACCCATGGCAGTACCCAAGCGGAAAGTATCCAGCGCTCGGCAGAACAAGCGGCGCTCCAATGTGTGGAAGCTCCAGGCTCCCGCCCTGATGAGATGCCCCCAGTGCGGCGAGTACAAGACACCTCACAGAGTGTGCGGCAACTGCGGCTACTACAATGGCCGTGCCGTTGTGAAGAAGGAAGCGTAAATTTTTAGCAATGGCGAGAAGGGAACGCGGGGATGCGCTCCCTTCTTTATTTTTACCGGCAGGTTTTGGCGCCTTTTGCCGGAAAAGGAGGCGTGGAAGATGGCTGTAACAATCAGCGGGATCGAGCCCAAAAGCCGTGCACAGCGGGCGGGGATCCAGCCCGGGGACGTGTTGGTTTCCATTAACGGCCACGAGATTGTGGATGTGCTGGATTACCGTTTTTTTGAAACGGAGCGGGAGCTGCGGCTGTCCCTCACCCGGGATGGGGAGGCCTATCAGGTGGAGCTGGTAAAACCCCAGTATGCCGGCATCGGCCTGGAGTTTGAAACCTACCTGATGGATGAGCAGCGGTCCTGCCGGAACAAGTGCATTTTCTGCTTTATCGACCAGTTGCCCAAGGGGATGCGGGAAACCCTGTACTTCAAGGACGATGACGACCGGCTTTCCTTCCTGTTTGGCAACTACATCACCTTGACCAACATCGACGACCGGGAAGTGGACCGCATCCTGCAAATGCACATCAGCCCCATCAATGTGTCGGTCCACACCATGGACCCGGAGCTGCGGTGCAAGATGATGCACAACCGGTTTGCTGGGGATTCCCTGCGGCACTTGTACCGGCTGGCCCAGGGGGGCATCCACTTGAACTGCCAGATCGTCCTGTGCCCGGGGATCAACGACGGCCCCGCCCTGGAGGATACCCTGGAGAAATTCTGGTCCCTGGGAGAGGGGCTCCTCAGCGTGGCCTGTGTGCCGGTGGGCCTCACCCGCTACCGGGAGGGGCTGTTCCCCCTGGTCCCCTATAACCAGCAGACCGCCGGGGAAGTGCTGGACATCTTGGAGCGTTGGGGCGACCGGTGGAAACAGGAGCGGGGCAGCCGGGTGGTGTACGGCTCGGACGAGCTGTACCTGCTGGCCAAGCGGCCCATCCCGCCCTTGGAGTTTTACGAGGACTTCCCCCAGATCGAAAACGGCGTGGGAATGCTGCGGAACCTCCAGGACGAGTTCGACTGGGCCTTGGAGGACCTGGAACTGCCGGATACACCTCGGAAAGTCACCATCCCCACCGGCGAGGGGGCCTTTGCCTTTCTCGACCATCTGCTTGACGGATTGCGGGAGAAATGCCATAATATAACTATAGAATTGCTGCCTGTGAAGAACGACTTTTTCGGCGGCAGCGTCAATGTGACGGGCTTGCTCACCGGCCAGGATATCCTGAAGAACCTGAAGGGCCGGGACCTGGGGGACCAGGTGCTGCTCTCCACCAATATGCTCCGTTCCGGGGAGGATGTGTTCCTGGACGACATGACGGTGCCCCAGCTGTCCCAAGAGCTGGGAGTGCCCATCCGCCGGGTGGGCAATACAGGGGAGGCCCTGGTGTGTGCCATTTGCGGCCTGCCGGAGCCCGATGCCCCCGGCCACAACCCCTATGAGGCCTCTTGGGAGCACCGGTGAATGGGCGGCTCGCCTGTAGAGGAATGTGAAAATGCGCTTCTGAGGCAATGCTTGGAACGAAAGGAGCGAAGTATGGCAAAACCAATTGTAGCCATTGTGGGACGGCCCAATGTGGGCAAGTCCACACTGTTTAATAAGATCGTGGGCCGGCGGCTCTCCATTGTGGAGGATACCCCCGGCGTCACCCGGGACCGGATCTTCGGCGACGCTGAGTGGTGCGGCCGGAAGTTCTCCCTGGTGGACACCGGCGGCATTGAGCCAGCCAGCAAGGACGTGATCCTCACCCAGATGCGGGAGCAGGCACAGATTGCCATCGATTCCGCCAGCGCCATCATCTTTGTCACGGACATCCGCACCGGGGTCACCTCCACCGACGCGGACGTGGCCAGCATCCTGCTGAAAAGCGGGGTGCCGGTGGTGTTGTGCGTCAATAAGTGCGATCAGGTGGGCGCGCCCCCTCCGGAGTTCTACGAGTTTTACAACCTGGGCCTGGGGGACCCGGTGATGGTTTCCTCCGTCCACGGCCACGGCACCGGCGACCTGCTGGACCGCATCTGTGACGTGCTTCCCGACGACGTGGAAGAGGAGGACGAAGGGGAGATCATCAAGGTGGCGGTTATCGGCAAGCCCAACGTGGGCAAGTCCTCCCTGGTGAACAAAGTGGCGGGGGAGAACCGCTGCATCGTTTCCGACATTGCCGGCACCACCCGGGATGCGGTGGACACCACCATCCAGAACCAGCACGGCACCTTTACCTTCATCGACACTGCGGGCTTGCGCCGGAAGAGCAAGGTGGAGGACGCCATTGAACACTACAGCAACCTGCGGGCGGAAATGGCCGTGGAACGGGCAGACGTGTGCCTGATCCTCATCGACGCCCAGGTGGGCTTTACCGAGCAGGACTCCAAGGTGGCCGGTATTGCCCACGAGGCGGGGAAGGGCTGCATCATCTGCGTCAACAAGTGGGACGCCGTGGAAAAGGACGACAAGACCATGCAGGAGATGCGCCAGAAGCTGGAGAAGGACTTCTCCTTCATGTCCTACGCGCCCATCCTGTTTATCTCCGCGAAAACAGGCCAGCGCCTGGATCGGATGTTTGAGCTGATCAAACTGGTGGCCTCCTCCAACGCTATGCGGGTGACCACCGGTACTTTGAACGACATTCTCGCCCAGGCCACGGCCCGGGTGCAGCCGCCCACCGACAAGGGCAAGCGGCTGAAGATCTATTATATGACCCAGGCTTCAACCAAGCCCCCTACGTTCATTTGCTTCTGCAACGATCACGAATTGTTCCACTTTTCCTACCAGCGCTACCTGGAAAACAGGATCCGGGAAACCTTCGGCTTGGAAGGCACCCCCATCCGCATGATCATCCGGGAGCGTGGGGAGAAAGAGTGACATAGAAACTGGGAAAGGCGGTTTTAGATCCTCATGGGCTACGAAATTTTGGCATTGGCGCTCACCGCGGTGGCAGGCTACCTGCTGGGGAGCATCAACAGTTCCATCATCCTCACTTGGTTTTTCAAAAATAAGGAGGACATCCGCAAGTACGGCAGCGGAAACGCGGGCATGACCAACGTGCTGCGCAGCGTGGGCAAGCTTCCCGCCGCCCTCACCTTTGTGGGGGATTTCCTCAAGTGTGTGGCGGCGCTGTTGCTCTCCCAGGGCTTTGTCCTGTGGCTGGTCCCAGGCGGGGATGAAGTGTTTGACGTGGCCCGGTATGTGGCGGGTGTTGCCTGCGTGCTGGGGCACATCTTCCCGGTGTACTATGGGTTCCGGGGCGGCAAAGGCGTGGTCACCTCCGCCGCGATGATCGCCCTCACTGACTGGCGGGTGTTTTTGCTGGTGCTGCTGACCTTTATCATTGTGTTCGCGGCCAAACGGATCGTTTCCCTGGCCTCGGTTGCCTGTGCGGCCCTGTACCCGGTGTTCACCTTTCTGTTCCTGTTTTTGGCGGAATTCTCCGGCAGCCCTTTGCAGAACCACGGGGATCACAGCCTGGGCTACGTGCTGTTTGCCACGGCGGCTTCCCTGTTTATCGGCTTGACGGTGCTCATCAAGCACAAGTCCAACATTGGCCGCCTGCTCCGTGGGGAGGAAAAGCCCATCTCTTTTGGAAAGAAAGGCGCTTGATATGGATTGCACCTTCCGGACCCCCCAGGGGAATTTCAATTACCGGGTGGGGGCTATCATCCGCCGAGGGGATAAACTGCTGGTCATGCGGGAAGAAGAGATCGGCCACTGGTACTTGCCCGGCGGCCGTGTGAAGCTTCATGAGCCTTTGGAAGACGCCCTTCTCCGGGAGGTGGCGGAGGAGCTTGCTCTGCCAGCCCGGATCGTCCGGCCCCTGTGGCTGGTTGAAAACTTCTACACCATGGACACCAAAGAGGGGAAGGACATCCCCTTTCACGAGCTGGGCTTGTACTTTTTGGTGGAGCTTTCCACCGATGCCCTCCCGGAAGGGGAAACCTTTTCCCAAAAGGACTCCGATGGCGTTTGGCATCAGTACCGTTGGTTCTCCCGGGAGGACCTGCAGGGCGTGTTGCTGTACCCCTCCTTTTTAAAGGAGGAGTGGCCCCGTTTGCCGGAGAGCCTGGAGCTGCGCACCCTGTGGGATTGAGGCGTTTCCCGCTGTTTTTCCTGCAATGGGGGGGCTTCTGGTCCCCCAAGGGAAGCGGGACCTGGTTTATTCCTGTAAGGTTTTGCCGGGGAACGTCGCAAACAGCTCCCTAATATTGACTTTTAGGCTGGTATGTATTATTATAATCTTCAGTCAAATACTAGTTCTGTAAACCAACGTGTTACAGGTTAGCTTGCTTTTCAAAGCCGTTAGGAAGTGTAAATTTGGAAAAATATGTGATTAAAGGCGGCAGCCGCCTTACTGGTGAAGTGAATATCAGCGGAGCCAAAAATGCGGCAGTGGCCATCATTCCTGCCACCATTTTGGCCGATTCCCCTTGTCGCCTGGAAAATCTCCCTGATATTTCCGATGTGAAGACCCTGACGTATATCCTGGAGAGCATGGGCGCCAAGGTAGATTACTTGGACCGCCACACCGTGGAGATTGACCCCCGGCCGGTGGACACAGACACAGTTTCTGCGGACATCGCCCGCCGTATCCGTGCCTCTTACTACTTTTTAGGGGCGCTGTTGGGCCGTTGCCGGAAAGCGGTGGTCCCCATGCCTGGCGGGTGCAATTTCGGCATCCGTCCCATTGACCAGCATTTGAAAGGCTTTTCCGCCCTGGGCTGCGATTACAGCCTGGACAACGGCATGATCGCCGTTTCTGCCCCCCATGACCTTCACGGGGCCAGTGTCTACCTGGACGTGGTCACGGTGGGCGCCACCATGAATATCATCTTGGCTGCGGTGAAAGCCCGGGGCCTGACCGTCATTGAAAACGCCGCCCGGGAGCCTCACATTGTGGACTTGGCCAACTTCCTGAACACCATGGGAGCGGACATCCGGGGCGCCGGCACGGACACCATCAAAATCCATGGGGTCCAGAAGCTGCGGGGCGCCACCTATTCCATCATTCCCGACCAGATCGAGGCGGGCACCTATATGGTGGCTGCCGCTGCCACCCACGGCGATGTGCTGGTGAAAAACGTCACCCCCAAGCATTTGGAGTCCATCTCTGCCAAGCTGGTGGAAATGGGTGTCACCGTGGAGGAAGGGGACGACACCGTGCGGGTGGTTTGCGACCGTCCCCTGCGGAAATGTAATGTGAAGACCATGCCCCATCCTGGCTTCCCCACGGATATGCAGCCCCAGATCACCGCGCTGCTGTCCATTGCCCAGGGCACCAGTATGGTCAACGAAAGCGTTTGGGAAAGCAACCGCTTCAAATATGTGGACGAGCTGCGGCGCATGGGCGCCCAGATCACCGTGGACGGCAAAGTGGCCATTGTGGAAGGCGTGGATCACCTGAAAGCAGCGCCGGTGCGGGCCTTGGACCTGCGGGCAGGGGCCGCCATGGTCATTGCCGGGTTGGTGGCAGAAGGCACCACCGTGCTGGAGGACATCCAGTATATCGACCGGGGCTATGAGAATATTGTGGAAAAACTGGTGGACTTGGGAGCGGATATTTACCGCAGCCAGGAGCCGGAACAAACCATGGATAAGATCGGCTGACGATATCATTACAGGGCTTGAGGGCTGCG
>CAJFMJ010000109.1 GCA_904391645.1 uncultured Neglectibacter sp. | reverse complement strand
CAGTCCATGACGGAGCGGCAGTTTTTTCATGCCCTCCAGCAGATGGGCTACGAGGTAAAAGTGGGGGCGGACATCTCGGTGCGGCCCAAAGGAAAAGAGCGGTTTTTCCGCCTGGGCCGGAACTTGGGAGAGAACTATACCCCTGCGGGCATCCGCCGCCAGCTGCTGGAGCAAAGCCGCCCGGAGCGGGAATACCGCCCTCAGCCCCGGAAAGTGAAATTCCACGGGCAGATGAAGCCCGCCCGGAGGGCCACGGGTTTCCGAGCGCTGTACTACCACTACTGCTACCTGTTGGGGATTTTCCCCCGAAACAAGCGCCGCCTGCCCCGGCGGGTGCCACCTGCTCTCCGGGAGGAATTGCTGAAAGGAGAGCAGTTCTCCCAGGAAGTCCGGCTGCTATCCCGGTACAAAATTGATACGGTGGAACAGCTAGAGGACCATCAGGGCAAGGTGAAAGCTGCTTTAGAGGAGAGAATCTCCCAGCGGGCAGCCCTATACCGCCAGTTTCGCTCCGTGGCGGTGCAGTCTGACCCGGAGCGGAAAGACTGGGTAAAGCAGGAGATTTCCAACCTCACCGGGCAAATCAAGAAGCTGCGAAAGGAAGTGGCGCTGTGCGAGGACATTGCCCAGCGCTCGGAGAAGATGCGGGAAAATCTGGAACAAAAACAAATTGAGAGCAGGAACAGGGATCATGTTCGAGAAAGGAGTTGATGCCCATGTACACCGAGGCTCCCGACCAAGTTCTCCGCCTGAGTTTGGAAGGGGCGGAGTTTGCCCTAAAAATCTCCGGCGCGGCGGCCAAGAACATCGCCGCCGCCCTGTACGCTGTGTTGAAAGACCAGCAGCGCACCAAGGGCAAGGCCCGGATCACCACCATGCTGCGGCAGCAGCGCCCCATGACTATCTATACCATCAAGAAAGAGGACTGCTCAGAATTTGCCAAGCAAGCTAGAGGGTATGGCGTCCTCTACGCCCCCATCCCTGTGAAGAAAGGGGACGACACCGTGGACGTCATGGTGTTCCAGGATGATGCCGCCCGGGTCAACCGCATTGTGGAGCGCCTGGAGCTGACCGTACTGGACACCGCATCCATTGAAAACGGCATCCAGCAGAGCCGGGAGGACAAGGCCCCTTTCCCGGAGAGGACGGAGAACCCTTCTCCGTCCGGGAGTATCTCCGCACCCAGCAGGAACTCCGAAAGGGATTCTTCTGAGCGGCCCTCTGTGCGCCAGGAGTTGAAAAAATTTCAAAAGGATCGGGAATCCACGCCCAAGCGGACGAGAAAACACCCGGAGAGGGACGCCCGATGAAGCCTCAAAAGAGGACGCCTTCCTGGGTGTACGCTTTGGGAATCTTTCCCGCTGTATGGCTGGCGTTGTTAGTAGCTCCGTCCATTTCAGGAGGATTGCAGGGGGTTGTGATCTATCTCCCCCAAACCATGAACCATCCCTTTCAAATCGTGTGGTGTGAGGACAGCCCCCGGGCAGTCCTCCTTTTTCTTGCCGCCTATGGGCTGGGGGTGGGCATTTTCCTCTCCACCCGCCACCCCTACCGCCGGGGGGAGGAACACGGCTCCGCCCAGTGGGGGAATGTCCGGCAGATAAACCAGAAATATGCGGACAAGCATTTTGAAAACAACAAGCTGTTTACCCAGCACTTCCGCATGGGGCTGGATACTCACAAGCACCGGCGCACCCTCCACACGGCGGTGATTGGCGGGTCAGGCGCTGGCAAAACCTTGTTCTTTGCCAAGCCCAATCTCTGCCAGGCCAATACCAGTTTCGTGGTGCTGGACCCCAAGGGGGAGCTGCTCCGGGACACGGGGCATCTGCTGGAAAAGAAGGGGTATGAAGTCCGGGTGCTGGATCTGCTCAACATGGAGAAGAGCTTCTGCTATAACCCCTTTGTCTATCTGCGGGACGACAACGATGTGCAGCGGCTGGTGACCAACCTGTTCAAGTCCACCACCCCCAAGGACAGCAAATCCAGCGACCCCTTCTGGGACACGGCGGCCAGTATGCTGCTCATGGCCCTGATCTTGTATCTCAAGTACGAGGCCCCGCCCCAGGAGCAGAACTTCTCCACAGTGATGGAGCTGCTTCGGGCGGCGGAGGTGCGGGAGGAGGACGAGGAGTACCAGTCCCCGGTAGACGAGCTGTTCGACCGGCTGGAGATGAAACAACCCGACCACATCGCTGTGAAGTATTACCGGGACTACCGCTCCGGCTCCGCCAAAACGCTGAAATCCATCCAGATCACCTTGGCAGCCCGGCTGGAAAAGTTCAATCTACGCTCTCTGACGGCCCTCACGGCCACAGACGAGCTGGATTTGCCCAGCCTGGGGGAGAAGAAGGTGGCCCTGTTCGCCCTCATCCCCGACAATGACACCAGCTTCAACTTTCTGGTATCCATCTTGTACACTCAAATCTTTCAGCAGCTGTTCCATCTGGCGGATCACAAGTACGGGGGAAGCCTGCCGGTGCCGGTCCACTTCCTCATGGATGAGTTTGCCAACGTGAGTCTGCCCGATGACTTCGACAAGCTGCTGGCCACCATGCGGAGCCGGAACATCTCGGTGTCCATTATCTTGCAGAACATTGCCCAGTTAAAAGCCCTCTTTGAAAAGCAGTGGGAATCCATCCTAGGCAACTGCGATGAATTGCTCTACCTGGGCGGCAACGAGGCCTCCACCCACAAGCTCCTCTCCGAAAGCTATTTGGGAAAATCGACCCTGTGGCTGGATTCCTACGGAGAGAGCAAGGGCCGCAGCGGCAGCTACACCACCAATTATAGCATCATTGGCCGGGAACTGTTGACCCCCGATGAGGTGCGGATGCTGGACAACCGATACGCCCTGCTGTTTATCCGGGGCGAGCGGCCCATTCTGGACGAGAAGTATAACACTTTCCATCATCCTAATTTTTCCCTGACTGCCAACGGGAAAGCCCGGCCCTATGAGCACGGGCAAACAGACCGGGCTGTGGCGGGGGTCACTGTCCAGCGGATGTTTCAGAAGCAGAAAGAGCCGGAGCCGGAGCCGGAGGGAAAACCATTATTTGAACTTTTATCCGATGAAGAACTTGAAACACTGTTTGAACCGAAAAAGGAGGAATCGTCCCATGAACAAAAAGAAGAAACTCACCCAGCCTAAGATTTTGGGGAAGGGAGGCCGCCGGGCCTTCGCCCTGTTTGCTGTCTCCACCTTGCTGGTGGGGACGTTCACTACCACTGCCTTTGCCACCGCTGGGGGTGACCCGCTGACGGTGGTGAACAACCTGTCCGACTTTATCTTCGGACTGATCCGGGCTGTGGGCATCATCCTGCTGGGGTGGGGCGTTGTTCAGGTGGGCCTGAGCTTTCAGTCCCACGACCCCAGCCAGCGTTCCCAGGGGTTTCTCACCCTGGCGGGCGGCGTGGTCATCACCTTCGCTAAGGAGATCCTGGACTTGATCACCGGGGGTTGAGCCGTGCGACTCGCAAATTCAAAGGAAAGGGGGGAGCACCATGAGCGACAACTGGGTGGTACAAAACCTGCAAAACGCCCTGGACACCTGGAACAAGTACCTGACGGAGATTTGGCAGCTCATTGCCCAAAGCCCGGCGGAATTTAAGGGCGGGGCCATTTGGGACGTGATCCTCAACATCCACGATGCCATCCGGGCCGTTGGCCTGGCGCTGCTGGTACTGTTCTTCCTGGTGGGAGTTATGCGCACCTGTGGGTCTTTCGCAGAAATGCGCCGGCCAGAAGTGGCCTTGAAACTGTTTGTCCGGTTTGCCCTGGCGAAAGGCGTGGTCACCTACGGCCTGGAACTGATGCTTGCCCTGTTTGAGATCGTCCAAGGTTTGGTGTCCACCATTCTCAACGCTTCTGGCCTGGGGGCTGCCGGGGACATGGTGCTGCCGGAGGAGATTGTCACAGCGGTGGAGGAATGCGGCTTCTTTGAGTCCATCCCTCTGTGGGCAGTGACGCTTATCGGCGGGCTGTTCATCACGGTGCTGTCCTTCCTGATGATCCTCACGGTGTACGGGCGGTTTTTTAAGTTATATTTATACACGGCCATTGCCCCGGTGCCGCTGTCCACCTTTTCCGGGGAGCCCACCCAGAACGTGGGCAAGAGCTTTCTTAAAAGTTATGCCGCTGTGTGCTTGGAGGGGGCCATCATTGTGCTGGCCTGCGTCATTTTCTCCCTGTTCGCCGCCGCCCCGCCGGTGGTGGATGCGGACGCCGCAGCAGTCACCCAGGTGTGGAGCTACATCGGTGAGCTTATCTTCAATATGTTGGTCTTAGTGGGCAGCGTGAAAATGGCTGACCGCATCGTGCGGGAGATGATGGGATTGTAAAAAAGGAGGAAAAATGAGTTATCAAATCTATGTGCTGCACTTAATCGACGGAACCGCAATCCAGATGATGGAAGATTACGACCTGCCCGCTGAAAAGGGGATTGTGGGGCGCTTTTCAAAAGCAGCCCCTGACGAGATCTTGACCGTGGGTGACCCAATTCTGGGATTTTCTTATATTCCCAAAAGCAGCATTGTTTACCTGGAAACCGGCGATGTGATTGCGAGGTGATATTTTGGAAGTCAAAATCAACCGGGAAATCCGCAACTACACGGAGAGTATGTTCTTCGGCCTGAGCCTGCGTCAGTGCGTGTTCTCTGTGCTGGCCATTGCAGTGGCGGTGGGGCTGTACTTCTTGTTGAGGCCCATGTTCGGCCTGGAAACCCTGTCCTGGGTGTGCGTCCTGGGAGCGGCTCCCTTCGCCGTCCTGGGATTCATCACCTACCACGGCATGACAGCCGAGCAATTCCTCTGGGCCTGGCTGCGCTCAGAGCTGCTGGAACCTAAGCAGCTGAAATGCGAACCGCAAAACCTTTACTACGAACTTCTGAAAGGGGGTAAGTGATGTTAAAGACCCTAAATAACCAGCGGAAGCTGGAGAAAGAGCGCTACGCCGTCCCCCGCCGGGTGCAGGATGTGATCCCCATCCGCCGCGTTTGGAAGGACGGCGTTTTTCTGTGCGGCAACCTGTACACCAAGACCTTCCAGTTTACGGACATCAACTACCGGGTGGCCAGCCGGGAGGACAAGGAGAGCATGTTCCTCTCCTATTCGGAGCTGCTCAATTCCCTGGACAGCGGGGCGTCTGGCAAGCTGACCATCAACAACCGGCGGCTGAACAAAGCCCATTTTGAGGATTCTATCCTCATGCCCTTGCGGGGGAATTTCCGGGATGAATACCGCCGGGAGTACAACCAGATGCTCTTGGACAAGGCCACGGGAGCCAACGGCATTATGCAGGAAAAGTACCTGACCCTCTCCGTAGCCAAGAAGAATGTAGAGGAGGCCCGCGCTTATTTCGCCCGAGTGGGGGCAGACCTGACTTCCCACTTTGCGGCCCTTGGCTCCAAGTGCAAGGAGTTGGATGCCTCCGAACGCCTTCGCATCCTCCACGATTTCTACCGCCCTGGGGAGGAGGACGCATTTCACTTTGATCTATCCCAGTCCGCCCGGCTGGGCCACAGCTTCAAGGACGCTATTTGCCCCGACAGCGTGGAGCGCTTCGCGGACCATCTGAAGTTGGGGGACAAATACTGCCGGGTGCTGTACCTGAAAGAGTACGCCAACTACATCAAGGATGAGATGGTCAACGAACTGACGGATTTGAACAGGAACCTGATGCTCTCTATCGACATTCTGCCCGTCCCCACAGACGAGGCGGTGCGGGAGGTGGAGAACCGGCTGTTGGGGGTGGAAACTAACATCACCAACTGGCAGCGGCGGCAGAACCAGAACAACAACTTCTCCGCTGTCATTCCCTACGACATGGAGCTCCAGCGGAAGGAGAGCAAGGAGTTTTTAAACG
>CAJFMJ010000108.1:5961-9884 GCA_904391645.1 uncultured Neglectibacter sp. | reverse complement strand
ACCCACCTGGGGCCGGAAATGAAATCCACCGGCGAAGTGCTGGGCATCGGCAACAACCTGGAGGAAGCCCTCTACAAGGGCCTGATCGCCTCCGGCCACAAGATGACCAAGGGCGGCGGCGTGTTCATCACCGTCCGTGACCAGGATAAGCCTGAGATCGGTGAGATCGCCAAGAAATTCTCGAAGATGGGCTTCGAGCTGTACGCCACCACCGGCACGGCCATGGTGCTGGCCAAGGTGGGCCTGTCTGTGAAGATCGTGGACAAGATCCACGAGAGCTCCGTGAACACCATCACCTTGCTGGAAAGCGGCAAGGTCAACTACGTCATCTCCACCTCCGCCAAGGGCCGCAACCCTGCCCGTGACAGCGTGAAGATCCGCCGGAAGGCAAGCCTTTTGGGCATCCCCTGCCTGACGGCCCTGGACACCGCCAACGCCCTGGCCGACTCCCTGATGAGCCGGTACACCCCGGAGAACACGGAGATCATCGACATCAACAACCTGAAGGAGCGCAAGCAGAAGCTGAAGTTCACTAAGATGTCCGCTTGCTCCAATGACTATATCTACATCAACCTGTTTGACAAGGAGAACTCCGTATCTTCCCCCGAGTTTTTGTCCATCTACCTGTCTGACCGGCACAACGGCGTGGGCGGCGACGGCGTCATCCTCATCTGCCCCTCGGAGGTGGCCGATGCGGAAATGCGGATGTTCAACCTGGACGGCAGCGAGGGCTTGATGTGCGGCAACGGCATCCGCTGCGTGGCCAAGTACCTGTTTGACAACGGCATCGCCAAGGGCACCAAGGTGGGCGAGGGCCAGTATATGCTCCACATCGACACCAAGAGCGGCGTGAAGGAGTGCGTGGTCATCACCAAGAACGGCCTGGTTTCCAAGGTGACCGTGGACATGGGCAAGGCGGAACTGGCCCCCGGGAAGATCCCCGTGCGGCTGGAAGGCGACCGGGTGGTGGACAAGCCCATCTCCATCGGTGGCAACGTGTACCGCATCACCTGCGTGTCCATGGGCAACCCCCACTGCACTGTGTTTGTGCCCTCTGTGGACAAGCTGGACCTGGAGGACCTGGGGCCCAAGTTTGAGCATGACCCCATGTTCCCCGAGCGGGTGAACGTGGGCTTTGTGGAGGTCATCGACAAGCACACCCTGAAAGCCCGGATCTGGGAGCGGGGCAGCGGCGAGACCATGGCCTGCGGCACGGGCACCTGCGCCGCGGTGGTGGCAGCCACCTTGAATGGCTACTGCGAAAAAGGACAGGATATCCGTGTGATCCTCAAGGGCGGCGAGCTGAAGATCCACTATACCGACGAGCGGGTCTTGATGACCGGCAAGGCTGAAAAGGTCTACGACGGCGTGGTGGAAGTGTGACGCCAGGCACCGGATGTCCCGTGTGACAATCCAAGATTTCCGGAAAGGACTTTCCCTCTGGAAAGTCCTTTGTGGATTTATAGAAGGAATCGAGAAAGGGGAACGCTATGGGCACTTTGCGCTTTACTAAAATGCACGGCTGTGGCAACGACTATGTCTACATCAACTGCTTTGAGGAGCAGGTGGAAAACCCGGAGGCGCTGGCCATCCGGCTTTCCGACCGGCACAAGGGCATCGGCGGCGACGGGGTCATCCTCATCTGCCCGTCGGAGGTGGCGGACGCCAAAATGCGGATGTTCAACCTGGACGGTAGCGAGGGGAAGATGTGCGGCAACGGCATCCGCTGCGTGGCAAAATACGTGTATGACCACGGGATCGCCCACAAGGAAGAGCTGAAGATCGAAACCCTCAGCGGCATCAAGACCTGCCGCATCCACGAGAAAGGCGGGGAAGCCCAGTCGGTCACCGTGGATATGGGGGACGCCATCCTCAACCCGGCGGAGATCCCGGTAAACCTGCCCGGTGACCGGGTGGTGGGGGAGAACGTGGAGGTGGCCGGCGGCATTTATGAAGTCACCTGCGTGTCCATGGGCAACCCCCACTGCGTGATTTTCGGCGGCGACCCCGACGGGTTGGACTTGCCGGAGATCGGCCCCAAGTTTGAGCACGACCCCCTGTTCCCCCAGGGAGTGAACACAGAGTTTATCCAGGTGGTGGACAGCCACACTTTGAAAATGCGGGTGTGGGAACGGGGCAGCGGCGAAACCATGGCCTGCGGCACCGGGGCCTGCGCCAGCGCCGTGGCGGCCATCCTCTGCGGCCACTGCCCGGCCGGGGAGGACATCCTGGTGCGGCTGCGGGGCGGCGACCTGACCATCCGGGTGGAAGGCAGCCGGGTGTGGATGACCGGAGAAGCGGTCACGGTGTTTGAAGGCACTGTGAAGATTTGACAGGAGGTAGAAGTAGTTGGCCAAGTATATTTTTGTCACCGGAGGCGTGGTTTCCGGATTGGGTAAGGGGATCACAGCGGCGTCTTTGGGGCGCCTCCTGAAAGCTCGGGGGCTGAAAGTAGCCGCCCAGAAGCTGGACCCCTATATCAACGTAGACCCCGGCACGATGAGCCCCTACCAGCACGGGGAGGTGTATGTCACCGAGGACGGGCTGGAAACCGATTTGGACCTGGGCCATTACGAGCGGTTCATCGATGAAGATCTGAACAAGTTTTCCAACCTGACCACCGGCAAGGTGTATTGGAATGTGCTCAACAAGGAGCGCCGTGGGGAGTACCTGGGGGAAACTATCCAGGTGATCCCCCACATCACCAGCGAGATCAAGAACTTCATCTACAGCGTGGGGCAGAAGTCCAACGCGGATGTGGTCATCACCGAGATCGGCGGCACGGCCGGCGACATTGAGAGCCAGCCCTTTTTGGAGGCCATCCGCCAGGTGGCCCAGGAGGTGGGGGAGGAGAACAGCCTGTTCATCCACGTCACCCTGGTGCCCTACCTGAAAAGCTCTGGGGAGCACAAGTCCAAGCCCACCCAGCACTCCGTCAAAGAGCTGCAGTCCATGGGCATCAAGCCGGACATCATCGTGCTGCGCACCGACGAGCCTATCACCGACCAGAGCATTTTCCAAAAAATTGCCCTGTTCTGCAATGTGCGCCCCGACTGCGTCATTGAAAACCTGACCATCCCTGTGTTGTACGAGGCGCCCATCATGCTGGAGAAGAACCACTTTTCCGACATCGTCTGCCGGGAGCTGTGCCTGGAAACCGCCCAGCCGGATATGTCCGAATGGCTGGAGATGGTGGAGAAGATCCGCAACCGGAAAAAGCAGGTGCACATCGCCTTGGTGGGCAAGTATGTGAAGCTCCACGACGCCTACCTCTCTGTGATGGAAGCCCTGCGCCACGCCGGGTATGACTACAGCGCCAAAGTGGAGATCGACTGGGTGGATTCCGAGAACCTCACCCCCGAGAACATCGCTGCCCGGCTGGGGAGCATCGACGGCATCATCATCCCCGGCGGGTTTGGCAGCCGGGGCATTGAGGGCATGATCCTGGCCTGCAAATACGCCCGGGAAAACAACGTGCCCTACCTGGGCATCTGCCTGGGGATGCAGATCGCTGTGATCGAGTTCTGCCGGAACGTGTGCGGCATTCAGGACGCCAACTCCGGCGAGTTTGACGAGTACGGCCTGCACAAGGTCATCGACTTCATGCCCGACCAGAACAAGAACATCAACAAGGGCGGCACCCTTCGGCTGGGCAGCTATCCCTGCAAGATCAAGCCCGGCACCAAGATGATGGAGTGCTACGGCAAGGAGCTGATCTCCGAGCGCCACCGCCACCGCTATGAGTTCAACAACGACTACCGGGAAACCGTGGAAGCTGCCGGCATGGTCCTCAGCGGCACCTCCCCCGACGGCCGGATCGTGGAAACGGTGGAGATCCCCCAGAACCGGTTCTTTGTGGCGGGCCAGTTCCATCCCGAGTTCAAATCCCGCCCCAACCGTGCCCACCCCCTGTTCAAGGGCTT
>CAJFMJ010000108.1:0-5887 GCA_904391645.1 uncultured Neglectibacter sp. | reverse complement strand
TGCGGTGGACTACCGGGAAGAGCAGCAAATGTAACGACCACCTGGAGATCCAGGGTGAACCATAACTCATTTTTAGAAAGGATCGAAGCGACATGAAATTAAACGGCAATTTCCAGAACCTGGAGCAGAGCTACCTGTTTGTGACCATCGCCCAAAAGGTGGCTGCCTATACCCAGGAGCATCCGGACAACAAGATCATCAAGATGGGCATTGGCGATGTGACCATGCCCCTGGCCCCTGCTGTGATCCAGGCCATGCACGACGCCACTGAGGAGCAGGCCCATAAAGAAACCTTCCACGGCTACTCCCCCGACAGCGACGGCTATCCCTTCCTGCGGGAGGCCATTGCCGCCTATTACAAGAACTTTGGCGTGGACATGGACGCCTCTGAGGTGTTTGTGGGCGACGGCGCCAAGAGCGACGTGGGCAACATTGTAGACCTGTTCGACGTGGACAACACCGTGCTGGTGCCCGACCCGGTGTACCCCGTGTATGTGGACACCAACATTCTCTCCGGCCGGAAGATCGAGTATGTGGACGCCAATGAGGCAAACGGCTTTCTGCCCCTGCCCGACCCCAGCCGGAAGGCGGATATCATCTATCTCTGCTCCCCCAACAACCCCACCGGCGCCACCTACAACAAGGAACAGCTGAAGGCTTGGGTGGACTACGCCCTGGACCAGAAGGCCGTGATCCTGTTTGACGCCGCCTACGAGGCCTTTATCACCGACCCCAGCCTGCCCCACAGCATCTTTGAGATCCCCGGGGCGGAGAAGTGCGCCATTGAATTCTGCTCCTTCTCCAAGACGGCCGGCTTTACCGGTATGCGCTGCGGCTACACCGTCATCCGCAAGGAGCTGGTGATCGACGGCGTCCAGGTGTCCAAGCTGTGGCAGCGCCGCCAGGGCTGCAAGTTCAACGGCACCAGCTATATCACCCAGCGGGCCGCTGCCGCGGTGTTCACCGAAGAGGGCCAGAAGCAGATCCGGGAAACCATCGCTTACTACCAGAAGAACGCCCAGGTGATGATGGACGCCTTTACCAAAATGGGCGTGTGGTTCACCGGCGGCACCAACTCCCCCTATATCTGGCTGAAGTGCCCCGGCGGCATGGGCTCTTGGGAGTACTTTGACTATCTGCTCCACAACGCGGAAATCGTAGGCACCCCCGGCGAGGGCTTCGGCAAGAACGGCGAGGGCTATTTCCGCCTGACCGCCTTCGGCGACGCCCAGAAGACCGTGGAGGCCATGGAGCGCATCCAGAAGCTGCAAAAGTAAACCAAGCTACGCCTGGACGTATGTGGCGGGGCGCGTAGTAGAGCGGTGATTGGGGCAAAATCCCTTCCACAGTACGCGTCAACGAAAGAGGAGTTGTTAACCATGTTAGAGCAGTTAAAAGAACAGGTCTACCGCGCCAATCTGCTGCTGCCCCAGCACCACTTGGTCACCTTCACTTGGGGCAACGTCAGTGGGATCGACCGGGAAAGCGGCATCATGGCCATCAAGCCCAGCGGCGTGGAGTATGAAAAGCTCTCCCCGGAGGATATGGTGCTGGTGGATATCCGTACCGGGAAAAAAGTGGAGGGCAAATGGAATCCCTCCTCGGATACGGACACCCACTGCGAGCTGTACCGGGCTTTTGAGAACATCGGGGGCGTGGTGCACACCCACAGCCGGTGGGCCACCATTTTCAGCCAGATGGGCCGGGGCATCCCCGCACTGGGCACCACCCACGGGGACTACTTTTACGGGGAGATCCCCTGCACCCGGAAGATGACCCCCGAGGAGATCGGCGGGGAGTATGAGCTGGAAACCGGCAAGGTGATTGTGGAAACCTTCCAGGGGAAGAGCCCGGAGGACATCCCGGCAGTGCTGGTGCACAGCCACGGGCCCTTTGCCTGGGGCACCGACGCCCAAAACGCAGTACACAACGCGGTGGTGTTGGAGGAAGTGGCCTTTATGGCCTGGCATTCCCTGATGATGGAGCCCTCCCTGCCCGCCATGCAGCAGGAGCTGCTGGACAAGCACTACCTGCGCAAGCACGGCGCGGGTGCCTATTACGGCCAAGGAAAATAAACTTGCCAAGGGCGTGTCCTCAGGGGAGCGCCCTTTTTGTTGGGAGGAAAAAAGAATGGTGTACTTTCAAGACGGCCCTCTCACGGTCCGCCCTCTGGAACAGGAGGACTGTGAGATATTCCCCCGGGGATTTGCCGCTCAGGGGTGGGAAAAGCCCCGGTCCTTGTTCCAGCGCTATCTGGAGGAGCAGGGCCGGGGGGAGAGAAAGGGCATTGTGGCCCTGTGGGAAGGGGAGCAAGCCGGTTACCTCACCTTGCTTCCCGAAGCTCCGGCAGGCGCTTTTGCGGGAAAGGGCTGGCCCGAAATCTGTGACTTCAACGTGCTGGAAAAGTACCAGCGCCGGGGCGTGGGCAGCCGGCTTATGCAGGTGGCAGAGGAGCTGGCTGGGGAGGCCAGCGATACGGTTTGCTTAGGTGTGGGGCTCCACAGCGGGTATGGGGCCGCCCAGCGGCTGTACGGCAAACGGGGCTATCTCCCCGACGGCTCCGGGGTGTGGTACCGGGATGCCCCCATGGAGCCCTACGGCCCCTGCGCCGCGGATGACGATCTGGTGCTGTACCTATGGAAGAAACTCCCCCGGAAGGAGTTCCGCCCCTTGGAGAGGGAAGAGCTGGTGCCGGAGCTGTTTGGCTGCTTTGACCGCTTCCAGGTGGTGGAGCGCTGTTGGCGGAAGGTCCAGGGCCAATGGGTGGTGAAAGATATTGCCTTCACCGAGCGCTGGAGCGATGAGGACTATCAAACCCTGTGCGGCTGCTTGAGGAACACGTTGGACACCGGCGGCCAAGTGTGGGGGGCTTTTCTGGAAGGGAAGTTGAAGGGCTTTACCTCCGTGGAGGGCGGATTGCTGGGCAGCAGGAACCAGTATGCCGATTTGACCAGCCTTCACGTTTCTGCCGACTGCCGGGGCTTGGGCATGGGACGCAGGTTGTTCCAATTGGCGATGGACTTTGCCCGGCAAAAAGGGGCAAGGGCGCTGTACATTTCCGCCCATTCCTCTGTGGAGAGCCAGGCTTTTTACAAGGCCATGGGCTGCGTGGAGGCGGGAGAACCGCTTCCTGCCCATGTGCTGGCAGAACCCTGCGACTGCCAGTTGGAGCGCCCGATCCCCCAATGAGATAAGACAGCCGAAAGGCTGTCTTTTTTTTGTGGGGAAGTTTCTCCGGCAGCAGATGGCGGCTCATTTTTAAAAAGACGTAAGAAACATGAAAGAAATACCTCTTGACGCAGAATACTATGCGATGTATAGTATAAGTGATCACAGAGGAAAGGAGCGAGGAAATGGACGCCCAATTGAAAAAGGGGCTTTTGGAGGTGTGCGTGCTGGTGGCGCTGCAATCCAGCGATTCTTATGGATATCAGATCATCAAGGATGTGTCCCCCATTGTGGAGATCTCCGAATCCACCCTGTATCCCATCCTCAAGCGTTTGGAAGCGGGAGGCATGGTGACCACCTATTCCATGGAGCACAACAGCCGGCTGCGGAAGTATTACCGCCTGACCCAGAAAGGCCGCCAGCGGATCGGGGAATTCCTGGTGGAGTGGGAAGACGTGATGAAGGCCTACCGGTATATCGCCGCCTCTCAGGAGGAGGGGACGATGGAAGAAACGGGGAGAAAGGAAGAGCGTGTATGAGAAAGCAGGAATTTTTAAACCAACTGGCAGCGGCCCTTGCCGGGATGGACCGGGAAGAGCGCTACCGCACCCTAAGCTACTATGACGAGCTCATTGACGACCGCATGGAGGATGGCCAGGACGAGGAGCAAGCTGTGGCCGGCCTGGGGGATCCGGGGCAGGTGGCCCAGGAGCTTCTGGGGGAAGAGGAACCGGCTGCGCCCAAGGTGACTGGCCGGAAGGTGTGGGTCATCGTGCTGCTGGTGTTGGGGTTCCCCCTGTGGGGAAGTTTGTTGCTGGCAGGGGTCTGCCTGTTGCTGGCGCTGTTCATCCTCCTGTTTGTGCCGGTGGTGATTTTGGGCGCGCTGGCCTTGAGCTGCCTGGTGGCTGCCTTAGTGGGCGTGGTGGGCATCCCCTTCTTGGTTTGGGATGTGGGCATTTTCGCCGGGGGCCTGCCTGCGGGGCTGTTCCAGCTGGGGTTGTCTGCGGCGCTGCTGGGAGTGAGCGCGCTGTCCGTGGTGGGCCTTTTCTACACCACCAAGGGGTGCGTGTGGGTAAGTAAATCCATTTGGCGCTGGATGCGGCGCAGCGTGAGCAAAAAAGGGAGGGTTTTGGCATGAAAAAGGGAAAGAAATTCCTCCGGATGACGGCCCTGGTGGGGTGCATCTTGCTGGGGGGAGGCATTCTGTTGTCCGGCGCCGGGTATGTTGGCATGGGCTTTTCTCTAAAAGCGTTTACCCATCCCCAGGTGGAGAAAGCTGTCCGGGAAACGGTGTGTTATAAAGACGCACCCCAGTGTGTGGAGGTTTACGCCCCCATGGGCGACGTGATCATCCAGGGGGACGAAAATGCAGAGGAACCGGAGATCACCGCTGCCTCCTCGGTCTATGAAGTGACCATGCAGTTTGGCGCTCTGGTGGTGCAGCCCAACGAAGAGTACCGCAGCGGCAGCTGGACCACCTGGGATTGGTACCGGCTTTTGAACTTGCAGCCCTGGGGGGATTACGACGTGACCATCACCCTGCCCAAACGGATGATGGACAGCGTGAAAGCCACCTCCCAGCTGGGGGATGTGAGCCTTTCCAACCTGTGGGTGGAGAATGTTTCGGCCCAGGCTTCCTGCGGCAGTGTGTCCGCTTCCCAACTGACCCAGACGGACACGTTCAAGGTTTCCGCTTCCCTGGGGGATGTCACTGTGCAGGGGTGCTCCGGCAAGTATTTGGACTTGGACAGCGACCTGGGCAATGTGCAGGTGGATGACTGCCTGTTTGATAACGGGGACTTGGCAGGCAGCTCCGGGGACATCCAAATGGCGGATTCCACATGGACCTGGCTGACGGTGCAGAACGACATGGGGAACTGCGTGCTAAAAGGCGTCACCGCCCAGACCTCTGTCACCTGCGGCACCAGCCTGGGAAATGTGGAATTGGAAAAGCTCTCCTCCTCGGAGATCCATCTGAGCGCCGACACCGGCAATGTGACCGGCTCCATCGCAGGAAAACAGGAGGTTTACCGGATCTCCCAGGAAGTGGACATGGGGGAATCCAATTTGGAAGACCAGCTGAATGGCGTGTACCTCTTGGAGGTGGCTGCCTCCCTGGGGGATATCCAATTGGAATTCACAGAGTGAGGCCACCAGCCCTATAAAAGAACAGGAACGCACAGCCCGGTTGAAAGGGAGCGCGTTCCTGTCTTTTTGTGGAGCTGCCCGCAGGCCAGCAGGCTATTCCGAAACCTTGTCTGTGTCCCGGAAGATCAGCGTGATGCACCACAGGGCGGCAATGCCCACCAAGGTGTAAATGATCCGGGAGAGGATGGCTGCCTGGCCGCCGAAAATCCAGGCCACCAGGTCAAACCGGAAGATACCGATTAAGCCCCAGTTGATGCCGCCAATGACGACCAGGGCCAGAGCGATCTTGTCTAAAATTCGCATTTATGACTACCCCTTCTCAGTGGATTTCTCGGCGCTTTGGCCGGGTTGGGTTCGGTGGTTAGTCTGCGCGGGATTTTGAGAATTATGCACCCTTTCTGGGCTGGCGCCGGAAGGCTTTTCCGGTTTTGAGAAAAGTTCCCGCAAGCCCACCACCAGTAAAAAAAATCCAAAAATGCGCCGCAGCAGGGTCACGTCCAAGGAGGCGGCAAAAAAGGCCGCCGCCACACAGGCGGGCACCCCGGTTAGAATGCTCCACAGGGCGGTGGGG
>CAJFMJ010000107.1 GCA_904391645.1 uncultured Neglectibacter sp. | reverse complement strand
CGCCCATGGACGCTGCGTGAGCTGAGGCGGTGAGGGTCTGGTCCAAAGAGAGGCGGCCGCTGTCAATGGCTTCAAAAGTCAGGCAAAGGGTCATCACCTTGGTGATGGAGGCGCAGGGCCGCTGCTGGTGGGCCTCCTTTTCAAAGAGCACCTGGCCGGTGGAGGCCTCCATCAGCACAGCGGAAGGCGCGGTCACCTCCAGCCCTTCCGCGCTGGCGGGGAAGGCAGGCAGGAGCAGGGCGGCGGCAGTGATCAGGGCTAAAACGCCCAGCCGGATTTTTTTCATGGGGATCATCCTTTCTAGGGGTTAGTACAAGGATATGAGCCCCCCTGGCAAAACAGACCCTTTGGGGAAAGTTTCCCCCACCAGGGACAGCCAGGGGACGGAAGGACCCACGCTTTCCCTCCCCCGGCCAACAGGAAACGGCTTCACCCCGCCTCTGTACAGGAAAGTTTTACCCCTGAAAAAGGCCCCAAAGTGCAACGCAAAAGGGCACCTGAGCTGCAAAAACTCAGATGCCCTATCCTGCACAGATTTTAAACGCCGGACTTTGCCCGGTCAGTTCTGGCTCTTTTTCACCCGCAGGTAGGCTCCTGCCGGCACATCGGCGTCGGTTTCCCAATAGACGATCATCTCCGCGTGGGGGGCCACCGAAAGGGGTTCCCGATCCTGGTTGTAAAGCCGGTCCAGGGTGGCGGTGAAGGAGGGTTTCCCCGGCTGGAGGATATCCACCTCCTGGCCTTGGAAAAACCGGTTGCGCTGGGTCAGACGCAGGCACTTGCCCTCCCGGCCCTGGCAGATGGCCACCAGCTCGTAACCCCGGGTATAGTGGCTGCGGTCCACAGTCTGGCCCGGCTCGCCCCCAAAGTAAAACCCGTGGGAGTAGGGCCGGTGGCTGATCTTTTCCGTTTCCCGGAGGATGGCCTCCGGCAGGGGATCGCCGGGATGCTCCCAGGCAAAGTCGATGGCCTGGCGGTAGGCCGCCGTGACGCTGGCCACATAATAGGCCGACTTGGCCCGGCCCTCGATCTTCAGGCTGGCAACACCCGCGTCAATCATTTCCGGGATGTGGTCGATCATCCGCAGGTCGTTGGAGTTGAAGAAATAGGCGCCCTTCTCCTCCTGGACCAAGGTGTACACCTCCCCCGGACGCTGGGTTTCCATCAAATGGTACTCCCAGCGGCAGGGCTGGGCGCACTCACCCCGGTTGGCATCCCGGCCGGTCATATAGTTGGAGATGACGCACCGGCCGGAAAAGGACATACACATGGCCCCATGGACAAAGGCTTCCAGCTCCAGCTGGGGATCCACCCGCTCCCGGATGCCCCGGATCTCAGACAGGGGCACCTCCCTTGCCAGGACCACCCGCTTGGCTCCCAGTTCCCAGCAGACCTGGGCGGCGGCAAAGTTGACGATGCCAGTCTGGGTGGAAACATGGCGTTCCACCTGGGGGGCAACCTGCTTGGCCAAGGCCAGCACACCCAAATCGGAGATGATGAAGGCGTCCACCCCGATCTCCTGGCAGGTGGAGAGGAACCCCGGCAGTTCTTCAAACTCGTCATTGCGGGGCAGGGTGTTGCAGGTGACATACACCTTTACCCCACGGGCATGGCAGTAAGCCACAGCATCCCGCAGCTCCTCTTCCCCAAAGTTGGCTGGGGCGGAGCGCATCCCGAAACTTTTGCCCGCCAAATACACCGCGTCCGCGCCATAGGTCACGGCCGCTTCCAGCCGCTCCCGGTCCCCTGCAGGGGAGAGCAGCTCTGGTTTTACACGCTTCACTGTCATCACTCCGTCAAGCCAGCCAGCTGCATATTGTAAGCGTGGTCATCAGCATTGGTGGCGTAGTAGGCCGTGCCGTCGGCAGCGTGGCAGAAATACAGGTAGTTGGGCGCATCGCCTTCCGTGCTGGGATGCACCGCTGCATCCAGGGCATCCAGGCCGGGGTTGCAGATGGCGCCGGCAGGCAGCCCCTGGATCTCGTAGGTGTTGTAGTTGCCGTAAGGCAGGGCGCCATCGGCAGGGACATCCTCAGCTGTGTGGTAGGGATAGTAAATGGTGGAGTCGCACTCCAGGCGGTAAATGCCTGCCTGGGCGCCAAAGTCCAGACGGTTGTGGAGTACAGCGGAAACATTGTACATATCCTGGGTGTTGGCAGCTTCCCGCTGGATGATGGAGGCCAGTGTGACAATCTGGTCCAAGGTCATGCCGGAAGCTTGGATATCCGCCATCAAGCTTTCCACCTTGTTTTGGAAGTTGTACACCAGCTTGCCCACCACAGAGGTAAGCTCCTCCCCTTTGTAGAAGTCGTAGGTGTCGGGGAACAGATAGCCCTCCAGCTTGTAATACTTGCCGGTGACAGTGGCCAGGGGAGCAATGACGTCGTAGTTGTCAAAGTCGCTGGAGTTGATGGCCTCCAGGAAGTCCTCCGCAGAGCAGACCTCGTTTTCCTCCAGAAGGGCAGCGGCTTCCAAGGCCGTGGTGCCCTCGGGGAAGGTGACCTGTACCACCTCGCGGGTCTGGTTGCCGCCCTGCAAGGTGCTGATGATATTCTGGTAGTCCATATTGGTTTCCAGCTGGTAGGTACCGGGCTGGAAATACTCCAGTTCGTCGTCATCCACGGTGATCATACAGAACAGCTTGAAAAACTCCGGCTTGTCAATGGCACCGGCTTTGTAGACGATCTGGGTCAGCTCATCGATGGTGACATCCTCCGGGATGGTCACCTCTGTGGTGCCTTCGGGGCGGTTGGCCGCGAAAAAGTCGTTGGAACCGCCAATCAGGTAACTGGCCAGGGTGAAGGAAACCAGCAGCACCATGCACACCCACACCAGGGCAAAGACACGCCGGTTTTTCCGGGCCTTCAGCCGGTCCCGCTTTTTGTGGGCCTTCTTTTCGGCCTGGCGCTCTTTTTCGGTGAGGTAGGCCTTGTTTACGGAATACTCCGGCCGGGGCGGCTGGCTCCGGCGTTCCGGCAGGTCCAAGGTACCGGTGGCCAAGTCCCGCTCGTCGATGTTCAATTTAAAATTCCCTGTGGTGCGGTTTTCACCGCCGGGGGTCTGTCCGTTATTCATGGGCAACCATCCTTTCCTGGGCACTTCCCTGGGGGAAGGCCAGCACTCCTGCTTCCGTCACCAAAGCGGATACCCGCCTGTCCAGGGGGCTGTGGGGCAGCCGGGGCACTACCAGGTCCCCAAAACACAAGCCCACCGTTTCCACGGGATGTGACGTTAAAAAGCGGTCATAATATCCTTTTCCATAGCCCAGCCGGAAGCCCTCCTCATCGAAGGCCAATCCCGGCACCAGGCACAGAGCACCGGACTCCCCCTGCCAAAGGGGGCACCGGGCCGGGTCCGGTTCCAGCAGGCCGAAAGCCCCCGCCACCAGATCCTCCCGGGAGTCCACCCGGTGAAAGGCCATATGGCCTTGTTTGTCCAAGCAACGGGGCGCAAAAACCTCTTTCCCCGCCGCCAAAGCTTGCTCAAAAATCCCCCAGGTATCCACCTCGCTGCCCATGCTCAAGTAGAGCAGCAGGGCTTTTGCCCGATGAAACTGGGGCAGCTCCAACACCTGCCGCCGGATCTCCCGGCTCTTCGCCTCCCGGTGCGGGAGCCCTTCCCGCTTTGCCAGCAACGCCCGGCGCAAAGCGGCTTTCTCCAGAGAGATCATGCCTCCCACTGGATGGAAGCGCGGATCTCACTGGCCTTTTCTGGGGAAACCAGCGCCTCCACCAGAGCCAAACCAAACTGGGTGGCAACCCCCATGCCCCGGCCGGTGAGGAACTGGCCGTCCCGGACCACATAGCTTTCGCTGAGGCAGGCGCCGCCCTCCTCCAGGTCTTTCTGGAAGTTGGGGAACGCTGTGGCGTTTTTCCCCTTCAGCAGCCCCTTGTGGGCCAAGACAGACGGGGCCGCGCAGATGGCGGACACCAGCTTTCCCGCTTTCACACAGCCGTCGATGCAGGCCTGCACCGCCGGGGAAGCTTCCAGGTTGTGGGTGCCCGGCAACCCGCCGGGGAGCACCATAGCCTCTAAGGCAGCCACGTCCACGTCTTCGGCAGCCATGTCCGTTTTCACTGTGATCCCATGGGAACCGGTGACCTCCCTGCCGGTGACGCCGGCCATTTTCACATCCAGCCCTGCCCGGCGCATCAGGTCCACAGGGGCCAGGGCCTCTACTTCTTCAAAACCATCGGCCAAAAACACAACGACCATCACTATCGTTCCTTTCCAAAATGAAGTTGCAGCGTGGGCCCTAAAACCCACAACGGGCCACACAATCAATCCCACACGCCCAATCGAACAGGCAAGGCGTTTTTTCAGTGTAACAAGGGCTCCACTGCCGCCAACACTGCTTGGTGGATCTCCTCCACCGGGAGGGGCTTCCCGTCCCGGGCGCAGGGGATGACCTTCCAAGAGAGCCGCTCCCCGGCGTACCGGGCGCACTCCCGGCAAGCGCGGAGGAACTCCAAATGGCTTTCGTGGATGTCTTTTTTCCCGCTGTCCCCCTGGTAGCGCTGAAGCAGCAGCTGCTGGGAAACCTCAATGGGCATATCCAGGTAGAGCACCAGGTCCGGCCGGGGGATCCCCAGCTTTTCATATTCCAAGTCCTCCACCCAAGCCAGGTACTGCTCCCACTGGTCCCGGGGTGCTTTCCCCATCTGGTACACCAGGTTGGAGGTGGCATACCGGTCGCAGAGGATCAGCGTCCCGCGGTCGTAATCGGTTTTCCAGTCCCGCTTGAAGCTGGCGAACCGGTCCACGGCGTAAAAGGCGCTGGCGGCGTAAGCGTTCACGTCTTCCGGCTCTGAGCCGAACTCCCCGTCCAGGTACATCCGCACCAGGGCCGAAGAGGGGGAATCGTAATCGGGGAACGTCACATGGCGCAGGGGCACCCCTCGCCCCTCCAGGGACTCTGCCAGCAGCTTTGTCTGGGTCCCTTTGCCGCTGCCGTCCAAGCCCTCCAGCACGATCAAGCTCACGTTCCCACTCCTTTCCAAACAGGCCCCTGGTTCTAGTATGGGGCACTGGCCTTAGAATTTACAGCTTTTGAAACTTTTCCCGGACTTCCTCCATGTTCCCGCAGGACATTTTCCCCTCGGGGCAGGCTCCCCGCAGGCAGGGGGGACCTGCTTTCTCAAAAATATGGGGGGCCACCGCCCGCACTTCCCGGAGCATCTGGGTGGCCAGCTCCCGGATCTCCCACTGGGCACGGTTGCAGCACCGCTGGGAGAAAAAGTTCAGCAGGGAGCGGGCGTTCATGGTGCAGATCATCTTGGTGGTGCAGGCGTTGGGCAGCACGAACCGGGCGTCCTCAATGGCCTTCTTCTCCGCCTTGCGGGCAGCGGATTTCTCCGTTTCCCCCGCAGCCAGGAAAGCAGCTTTATGGCGTTCCTGCAAAAGGGCAGTCAGCCGCTGGTAGTGGCGCTGGTCCTCCTCCATGGCTCGGAGGAACTCCTCCTTGGCCTCGGGGATGGCGGCGATCTCCGGGGGAAGCACAAACTCGAAACCGTCCTCTTTCACATACCGCTGGCTCTGCACGCTGAAAGAGGCCAGGCGGTGGCGGGTGATCTGGGCCAGCAGCGACCGGGACACCCCTTCAATGCCAAAGGTGAAGCTGGCGTGCTCAATGGGGCTTTCGTGGCCGATGGACTGGAGCATCTCCAAAAAGGAGGCGGTTTTTTCCTCGGTCAGCCCCTCGTACACGGTGTCGATATCCGCGGCGGCATAGCACAGCTTGGCGGCGCAGGCCACGGTTTTTTCCGGCTCAGGCGTATAGGCCAGAAGCTTTACGTTCATGGGGAACCACCCTTTCCACACAAGATCTCATAATCTTAAGTATTATACCAAATTCTTTCCCGCTCTACAAGGGCTTAAATTATTTCAAAAAAGAGCCCCGGGGGATACCCAGTGCACTTGTCAAGAGAAAGTAGACACTAAAAAGAATATTTATCAGAAGCCCCGTTCGGTTTTGAACTGAACGGGGCTTCTGTAGCCCAAGGCAGCG
>CAJFMJ010000106.1 GCA_904391645.1 uncultured Neglectibacter sp. | reverse complement strand
GGCGGAGAAGAAGGGATTTGAACCCTTGCGCCGGTTTCCCGACCTACTCCCTTAGCAGGGGAGCCCCTTCACCACTTGGGTACTTCTCCATGGTGAAAATCTATCATCAACTATAAAGCTTGAATAGCAGAACCGGCAGGTGGCGGAGAGGAAGAGATTCGAACTCTTGGTCCCTCGCGGGATCACTAGTTTTCAAGACTAGCTCCTTAAACCACTCGGACACCTCTCCATTTCTGACGCCTGTATATGATAGCATACTCTTGAAATAAAGTCAACTATTTTTTTACAGAAGATTCCTCCTGGCCCAGTCTTCCAGGGTGGGAGTCCGGCAGAGTTGGCACACTGCCATGGCTGGCAGCGAAAGTCCAACCCACAAAAAAGAGTAGGGTAGGCAAACTTGGCCAAATAAGTTCAGTGGCACATTGGAATAATCCCAGATATGGAAGCCCAAAATCCGGTTGAGCAGCAGCCCCATCACCAGTTCCACGCCGGTGATCACCCCAGCACCTGCCAGGCAACGGCTGGGGATGCTCCTGTCCTCCAACAGGTCACAGCACACATGGTTGATCAAACACAGGCAGATTCCCCCTGCCAGGGCCATAGAGGCGTGGGTCCTTCCCCGCCACAACATTTCTATAGCCGGATATGCCCAGCTTCCTGCCAGAAAAAGAAGGGCGTCTTGTGTCATGAAACTCTCCCCCAAAAAATAAACTGTGGTTGCTAGTATTCGCACTTCTGGGCTGTTTATTTCCCTGGTAAGGAATTCCGTGAACCTCTTGTATTTTTCACCTTCTTTCCCTTATAATAGGGAGGAAAGCTGGGGCAGTGTATCGCGAATGGCTGCTGCTGGCAATAAAAAGGGAAGGAGTGCTTTTTATGCGAATTCTCGTGACCGGCGGCGCTGGCTATATCGGCAGCCACACCGCAGTGGTCCTGTTGGAACAGGGCCACGACGTGATCATTGTGGATAACCTGTGCAACAGCAAGCGGGTGGCTGTGCAGCGTGTGGAGGAGCTTTCTGGAAAACAGGTGGCTTTTTACCAGTACGATGTCTGCGATGAAGAAAAGATGCGCCAGGTCTTTTCCCAAGAAAAGATCGACGCCGTGATCCACTTTGCCGGTTTGAAAGCCGTGGGGGAATCGGTTTCCATCCCCTTGAAGTATTATGACAATAACCTCACTTCCACGTTGGTGCTCTTAAAGGTGATGAAGGAGTTCGGTGTGGGGAATTTTGTGTTCAGTTCTTCTGCTACCGTATACGGTGATCCTGCCTCTGTGCCCATCCGGGAGGATTTCCCACTGTCCACCACCAACCCCTATGGCGCCACCAAACTGATGATCGAGCGCATTTTGATGGACTGCGCCAACGCCGACCCGGAATTCCACCCGGTTCTGCTGCGGTACTTTAACCCGGTGGGCGCCCACGAGAGCGGCAAATTGGGGGAGGACCCCAACGGCATCCCCAACAATCTGGTGCCCTATATCACCCAGACCGTGGTGGGGAAGCGGGAGAAACTCCATGTGTTTGGCAGCGACTATCCCACCCCCGACGGCACCGGTGTGCGTGACTATATCCATGTGGTGGACTTGGCCAAAGGCCACGCCGCAGTGCTGCCCCTGTTTGAGAAAGGCTTTACCGGTGCAAAGGTGTATAACTTGGGCACTGGGAAGGGGTACTCTGTGCTGGAGATGGTCAAAGCGTTCTCCAAAGCGGCAGGAAAGGAGATCCCCTATGTGCTGGATCCCCGCCGCCCTGGGGACATTCCTGCGTGCTACGCCGATTGTACCAAAGCCTATGAGGAGCTGGGCTGGAAGGCGGAAAAGACCCTGGATGATATGTGCGCAGACTCCCTGCGGTGGCAAAGGATGAATCCCAATGGCTTTGAAGATTGACCGGGAATTGGTGCTGGCTTCCTCCTCGCCCAGCCGGAAAATGCTGTTGGAACAGGCAGGGCTCACCTTTGAAGTGGTGGTATCCGGCGTGGATGAAACCGTCCCGCCAGACTATACCCCTGCCCAGACCGTGGAAACCTTGGCCCGCCGGAAAGGGGAGGCCGTGTTGCCCCTGCGGCCGGAGAAGCCCATCATTGCTGCGGACTCTGTGGTGAGCATCGACGGGCTGATTTTGGGCAAGCCCAAGGACGACGAGGCTGCCAAGGACACCCTGCGCCGCCTTTCCGGGCGGACCCATGAGATCTTTACCGGAGTGTGCCTGCTGGCCAACGGAAAAAGGGACGTCTTCCGCATGAGTACCCAGGTGAAGTTCTATCCTCTCACGGAAGAGGAGATCGCAGAATATGTGGCCATGGGCGAATCCCGGGGCCGCGCAGGCGCCTATGGGATCGAAGGCATTGGCGTGGTGTTGGTGGAGTCCATTTGCGGGGACTATTCCAACATCGTGGGGCTTCCTGTGGCGGAAACCATCCGCCGCCTGCACCGGCTGCTAGCCCGTTGACTTGCGAACCTGAACAGGCCCGCCCGCGTAAGATACGGGTGGGGGTGAGGCACGGTGAGAGCGTTTCGCAGATGGCTCAGGGCAAGGAGAAAGGTCAAAGGAGGGCTGCTCCTTTTGGCGGCCGTCCTCTTGGCTGTGGGTGGAGCCGCTTTTTCGGAATGGGGGCTGGGTTCTGTTTCCCAGGAACTCACCCAAGAGGCAGCCCGTGGGTATGCCTTGTCCTGTGTGAACCAGGCGGTAGAAAGCGCCCTGGAAGAGAGCGGAGAGTTTGTCACGGTGGAACGGGATGAACAAGGGAACCCCTTGGCGGTCCACACCGATACAACGGCATTGAATACCCTGCGCGCCCAGGTGCTTGCCCAGCTGGAGGATTCCCTCAATGGCAGTGTCACGGTGGATGTGCCTGCCGGCAGCCTCACAGGGATCGCCCTGCTGAACGGGCGGGGGGTCCCTGTGCCGTTGACGCTCCGAATGGAAGGTTCTGCGGATTTGACTTTTGAAACGGAATTTGGCAGCGCGGGGATCAACCAAAGCTGCCACCGTATCACCATGGTGGTGACCGTGCAGCTCTATTCCCAATCTCAACGGTTTGAAACCCAAGTGCACCTGGAAACGTCCACGGTGCTGGCCGAAACGGTGCTGGTAGGGCAGGTCCCGCAAACGGCATTTTTAGAAACTGGATAAAGGAAAAACAACATGGAAAAACAAGAAGCGCAGAAGCGGCTGGAAGCGCTGCGGGAACAGATCCGCTACCACAGCCGGAAGTATTACACCGAAGACGACCCGGAGATCAGTGATTTTGAGTACGACCAGCTGTATCGTCAGCTGGAAACGCTGGAGGCGGAGTTCCCTGACTTGGTAACGGAGGACTCCCCAACCAGGAAGATCGGCGGTGCGGTGTATAACACCTTCGCCCCAGTGACCCATCTGGTGCCTTTGGAAAGCCTGCACGATTCCTTTTCCCAAGAGGAACTGCGGGACTTTGACCGACGGGTGCGGGATACCGTGGGGGAAGTGGAGTATGTGGTAGAGCCCAAGTTCGACGGGCTATCCGTTGCATTAGAATACCGGGACGGAGTGTTTGTCCGTGGTTCCACCCGGGGTGACGGTGTCACCGGTGAGGATGTGACCGAGAACATCCGCACCATCCGGTCCGTCCCCAAAGTGCTGGGGGAGCCGGTGCCTTTCCTGGAGGTGCGGGGTGAGGTGTATATGTCCGACCAAAGCTTTGAGCGCCTTTGCGAGCGGCAGGAGCTTTTGGAAGAGCGACCCTTTAAAAACCCCCGCAACGCAGCGGCGGGCTCCCTGCGGCAAAAGGACCCCAAGATCACGGCCCAGCGGGAATTGAGCATCTTTATTTTCAATGTCCAGCAGGTGGAGGGGAAAGAGCTTTCCTCCCATGAGCAGTCCCTGCAATGGCTGAAAACACTGGGCTTTCCCGTGCCGCCCGTGTATTGCAAGTCTGGTGACATGGAGCAGGTGCTCCAGTTTATCCAGAAGATCGGAGAGGAACGTGGCGGGTTTGATTTTCCCATTGACGGCGCTGTGGTGAAAGTCGACCAGTTCTCCCAGCGGGACGAGCTGGGCAGCACAGCCAAGTTCCCCCGTTGGGCGGAGGCCTTTAAATACCCGCCGGAGGAAAAGGAAACCACTCTGTTAAATATTGAAGTCAATGTGGGGCGCACCGGCGTGCTCACCCCCACGGGCCTGTTTGAACCGGTCACCTTGGCCGGTACCACAGTCAGCCGCGCCACCCTGCACAACCAGGATTTTATTGCGGAAAAGGACATCCGCATTGGGGCCCGGGTGGTGCTGCGGAAGGCGGGGGAGATCATCCCTGAAGTGGTGGCGGTGCTCTCCAGCCCGGAAGGCTCCCAGCCTTACCACTTGCCGGATACCTGCCCCTCTTGCGGGGAGCGGGTCACCCGCGTGGAAGGTGAGGCTGCCACCCGGTGCACCAATCCACAGTGTCCTGCCCAGCTGCTGCGGAACCTGATCCACTTTGCCTCCCGGGATGCCATGGACATTGACGGCTTGGGTCCGGCCATACTGGAACAGCTGCTGCAGGGGGGGATGATCCACTCTCCTGCGGATCTGTATACACTGCAGGTGGAACAGCTGCAAAAACTGGACCGCTTTGGGAAGAAGAGTGCAGAAAACCTGGTGGCTGCGGTGGAGCGTTCCAAGGGCAACGATTTGTACCGGCTGGTATACGCCCTGGGCATCCCCCACATCGGCGTGAAGGCTGCCCAAGTGCTCTGCGAAGCTTACCCCTCCATGGAGAAGCTGCAGGCTGCTTCCCAGGAGGAGTTGGCACAGATTGAAGGCTTCGGCGGGATCATGTCCGAAGAGGTGGCAGCCTTCTTCCAAAAGGAATCAGCCCGGGCGCTGGTGGACAGGCTGCGGGAGCTGGGGGTCAACATGGAAGCCCAGCGCCAAGAGAGCCAGGGGACATCCCTTTTAGGCAGCACCTTTGTGCTTACGGGCACCTTGCCCACCATGAGCCGGAAAGAAGCCACACAATTGATCGAAAGCCACGGGGGAAAGGTGACTTCCTCCGTTTCGAAAAAGACAAGCTACGTCCTTGCCGGGGAAGAGGCCGGGAGCAAGCTGGAAAAAGCTCGCCAGCTGGAAATCCCTGTGCTTACGGAGGAAGAACTCCTTCGTATGCTGGGCGAGGAATAAACAAATACCAGAAAGGTCGGAGGATGAATGATCTGCAAATTTGAAGAACTGTATCAACAAGAAGCGTCCGGTCAGCGCGCTCGGTATGAAGCGCTGCGGGAAGGGTTCGCCCAGCAGTTTGGCAGTGCCGAAGGAGGCCAGTATTTCAGCGCTCCCGGCCGGTCGGAGATTGGCGGCAACCATACGGACCACAACCACGGCCGTGTACTTGCTGCTGCAGTGAACCTGGATATCGCGGCCTATGCCCGGAAAACAGAAGACGGCAAGGTGTCTTTAAAGTCTGCCGAATACACTAAGATGGATGTGGTAGACCTGAGCAGCCTGGCCTTAGACCCCAAAGAGGAAGGCACTTCCGCTGCGCTGTTGCGTGGCATCTGCGCCCGCTGTGTGGAGCTGGGATACCAGGTGGGTGGTTTTGAAGCCTATACCATTACCCGGGTGCTGAAGGGCTCTGGCCTTTCCAGTTCGGCTGCTTTTGAGGTGTTGGTGGTGACCATTCTCAACCACCTGTACAACGACGACCGGATGGACCCTGTCACGGTAGCCAAGATTGCTCAGTATGCGGAGAATGTATATTTTGGCAAGCCTTCCGGCCTTCTGGACCAGATGGCCAGCTCTGTGGGCGGTTTTACCTCCATCGATTTCAACGACCCGGAGAATCCCATCATTGAAAAGGTGGACTTTGACATTGCTGCCCAGGGGTATGCCCTGTGCGTGGTGGATACCGGCGGCAACCATGCGGATCTGACCGACGAATACGCTGCCATTCCTGCTGAAATGAAGCAGGTAGCCGGGTATTTCGGAAAACAGTTCCTGCGGGACGTGGATGAGAAAGAGTTTTATGAACATATCGGCGAAATCCGCAAGCAGACGGGTGACCGGGCTGTGCTGCGTGCCATGCATTTCTTTGACGACGACCGCCTGGCGGCTGAAGAAGCAA
>CAJFMJ010000105.1 GCA_904391645.1 uncultured Neglectibacter sp. | reverse complement strand
ATGGTTTGCCGGAGTTTTTCCGGGAGAAGATCAAAGGTCAGAAGCTGATTGCCAACCCCGGCTGCTACACCACCGCAGTGCCCCTGGCTTTGGTCCCCGCTTTGGAAGCGGGCCTCATTGAGAAGGATGGCATCATTGCTGACTGCAAGTCCGGTGTTACCGGCGCGGGCAGAAAACCCACCCAGTCCAACCACTACCCAGAGCTCAACGAAAGCTTCACCGCTTACAAGGTGGCTGCCCACCGTCACACCCCGGAGATCGAACAGACTTTGTCCAAGATTTCGGACAGTGAAGTGAAGGTGGTCTTTGTGCCCCACCTGCTGCCCATCAACCGGGGCATCCTGGCCACTTGCTACGCCAAGCTCAAACCCGGCGTTACAGAAGAGCAGCTTTGGAAGGCCTACCATGACCAGTACGATGATGAGTTCTTCGTTCGCCTGCTGGAAAAGGGCCAGGTGGCCAATGTGAAAAACGTGCGCTACAGCAACTTCTGCGATGTGTCCCTTTTTGTGGACAACCGCACCGGCACCTTTATTGCCGTGTCTGCCATTGACAACATGGTCAAAGGTGCGGCGGGCCAGGCCATCCAAAACATGAACCTTTCCTTCGGTTTGGAGGAAACCACCGGATTGAAAATCGTCCCCCCGGCGTTTTAATTTTAATCGGGGTAGTTGAATCAAGTTAAGTAGAGAGAGGGAATCACCATGAAGATGATCGAAGGCGGCGTCACCGCAGCCCAGGGCTTTGTGGCCGGGGGCATCCATTGCGGCATCCGCAAAAATAAATCCAAACCCGACCTGGCCATGATCTACAGCCAGACCCCCTGTGCGGCAGCGGCCGTGTACACTCAGAACCTGGTCAAGGGCGCGCCTATTCTGGTGACCAAGAAGAACATCGAAAACGGCTTTGCCAAAGCGGTGATCTGTAACTCCGGCAACGCCAACACCTGCAACGCCGACGGTGTGGAGAAAGCCCAGGCCATGTGCCAGCTCACCGCGCAGGCCCTGGGGATCGATCCCCAGGACGTGGTGGTGGCCTCTACCGGCGTCATTGGCCAGACCCTGCCCCTGGAGCCTATTGAAGCGGGCATCCCGGAGCTGGTGAAGGTCCTGAGCCCGGAAGGTTCCACCGGGGCTGCCACCGCCATTATGACCACCGACACCATCGCCAAAGAAGCTGCCGCGGAGGTGGAGATCGGCGGCAAAACCGTGCACATGGGCGGCATTTCCAAGGGCAGCGGTATGATCCATCCCAATATGGCCACCATGCTGTGCTTTGTCACCACCGACTGTGCCATCACTCCGGCTATGCTGGACAAGGCCATCCATCAGGTGGCTGACAAGACTTTTAATATGATCAGCGTGGACGGGGACACCTCCACCAATGATACCTTTGCCATCCTGGCCAACGGCGCGGCCGGCAACCAGGAGATCACCGCAGAGGGTGCGGACTACGACGCCTTTGTGGAGGCCCTGGAGGCTGTGTGCCGGAAGCTTTCCAAGCTGATGGCCGGCGACGGCGAGGGCGCCACAAAACTGCTGGTGTGTAAGGTGGACGGCGCAGCCGACCTGCCCATGGCAAAGACCGTGGCCAAGAGCGTCATTTGTTCCACCCTGTTCAAAGCGGCCATGTTTGGCGCCGACGCCAACTGGGGCCGCGTGCTGTGCGCCATCGGGTACTCTGGTGCACCCGTGGACGTGGAGAAGATCGACGTGAGCTTCCGCTCTGCCGCCGGACAGGTGGACGTTTGCCAAAACGGCGCAGGCATCCCCTTCTCAGAGGAGGAGGCCTCCAAAGTCCTCCACGAGCACGACATTGAGATCCTCATCCACCTGCATATGGGGGAGGTTTCCGCCGAAGCTTACGGCTGCGACCTGACCTACGATTATGTGAAGATCAACGGCGATTACCGCACCTAAAGCTATTGAAAAGGGGGAGCCCATGAAGGGACAACAGAAAAGCGGCAGGCCTTTGGGCCTGTGGGAAGTGGCGGCGCTGGTGATCGGCGGGCTGCTCTATGTGGCAGTGGTCCTGTTCTTCATCCTGCTTTTGGCGGGGGGAGCCTTGTTGGCGGATGCCCTGGAGCTGGGGTTCCTGGCGGGGGTGCTGCTGCTGGTGGGGCTCTTTCTCTACCTGGTGGGAAAACGCCGGGGAATGGTCCGGTTTTGGCGGCGCTTCCTGTTGGGGGCGCTGGTTGCCACAGGGCTGTTGCTGGCGCTGTTTTCCGTGGCCATCGGGCTGCTGCTCTTTCAGTCTACCGGGGGTTAATTCAACAAGGGGGAACACAACGTGGAAATTCCAAATAACGAGCGGGCCAAGGTGCTTGTCCAGGCCCTGCCTTACATCAAAAAATACGCGGGTAAGACCGTGGTGGTCAAATACGGCGGCAACGCCATGATCGATGAAGACTTGAAAAACGATGTGATGAACGACATCGTGCTGATGCAGCTGGTGGGCATCAACGTGGTGCTGGTCCACGGCGGCGGGCCGGAGATCAATGCCATGCTCAAGAAGATCCAGAAGGAGAGCAAGTTCTTGAACGGGATGCGGGTCACCGACCAGGAAACCATGGACGTGGTCCAGCAGGTGCTGGCGGGCAAGGTGAACAAGGACCTGGTCCAGCGGCTGGAGGACGCCGGCGGCAAAGCGGTGGGCCTGTGCGGCTTGGACGGCTCCCTTTTAAAAGCGGACCAGTTGGATACGGAACTGGGCTTTGTGGGAGAGATCCGGGAAGTGAACACCGACATCCTGCAAAACGCCGCCAACAACGGCTATGTTCCCATTGTTTCCACGGTGGCGGCCGGATACCACGGGGAAGTGTACAACATCAACGCCGACGTGGCTGCTGCCCGGATCGCGGCATCTCTGGGGGCCATGAAGCTGATCCTCATGACGGATGTCCGTGGCTTGCTCCGTGACAAGGACGACGAAAGCACCCTGATCCCTGTGGTGAATGTCAGCGATGTGAGCCGCCTGAAGAAAGAGGGCATTATCTCCGGGGGCATGATCCCCAAGATCGACTGCTGCGTGGACGCCGTCCGCCGGGGCGTGGGCAGGGCCCATATCATCGATGGCCGGACACCCCACTCCATCCTAGTGGAGTTGTTCACCGACGAAGGCATCGGCACCATGTTCTATTGATTGAGGCTCCGCTGGGCCGTTATCTTGCAAGGAGTGATTTTCCATGACGTTTGAACAGATCAAAGACCAGGACCAGGCCTATATCCTCCACACTTACGGCCGGGTGGACGCCGCCCTAGTGGAGGGCAAAAATGCCCGGGCCTGGGATGTGGATGGCAAAGAATATATTGACTTCACCGCCGGGATCGGCGTGAACGCCCTGGGCTACAGCGACCCGGAGTGGGCAGCTGCCGTGGGGGAGCAGGCGGGGAAGATCCAGCACCTGTGCAACTACTACTACAGCCCCCAGAACACCGGCCTGGCCCAGGAGCTCAGCCAGGCTTCCGGCATGGCCAAGGCGTTTTTCTGCAACTCCGGCGCCGAGGCCAACGAGTGTGCCATTAAAATCGCCCGGAAGTATGGGGAGAAGCGGGGCGCCTATAAAATCATCACCCTAGTGAATTCCTTCCACGGCCGCACCTTGACCACCTTGGCTGCCACTGGCCAGGAGGGCTTCCACAAGGACTTCCTGCCCTTGACGGAAGGCTTCCTCTACGCCCAGGCCGGTGACCTGGAGGGGATCGAAAAACTGCTGGACGGTTCGGTGTGCGCCGTGCTCATGGAGATGGTCCAGGGCGAGGGCGGCGTCATACCCATGGAGGAGAGCTTTGTAAAGGGCCTGGAAAAGCTGTGCAGCCAGCACGATGTGCTGCTGATGATCGACGAGGTGCAGACCGGTGTGGGCCGCACGGGCACCTTCTATGCCTACCAGGGGTACGGCGTCCATCCGGACGTGGTGACCACTGCCAAGGGCTTGGCCGGGGGCCTGCCCATTGGCGCCTGTTTGGTGTCGGAGAAGCTGGGGGATATCCTCCAGCCCGGCATGAACGGCTCCACCTTCGGCGGAAACCCGGTGGCCTGCGCCGGCGCTCGGGTGGTGGTCCGCCGGGTCAGTGACCCCGCCTTCCTCCAGAGTGTGAAGGAGAAAGGCGCCTACTTGAAGGCGAAGCTGGAGGCCATGCCCCAGGTGAAGTACGTCCGGGGCCGGGGCATGATGCTGGGCGTGAAGCTCAAGGGCAAGGATGCCCACGATGTGCTGGTGGAATGTGCCAAGCAGGGGCTTTTGATCCTCACTGCCAAAGAGCTGGTGCGGTTTTTGCCCCCGCTGACCATCACCCAGGAGGACATGGACCAGGGCCTGGCCATTTTCCAGAAAGTCCTGGAGCAGTGAGAAGGACTATGCTCGCCGGGAACCGGCGGTGACTTTTAGAAAGGATGAAACCCATGAAACATCTGTTGAAGCTGTTGGATCTGACCGGCGAGGAGATCTTGGATATTTTGAACCTGGCCGATCAGTTGAAGTATGAAACAAAGCATGGCATCGAGCACCCCTATCTCAAGGGCAAGTGCCTGGGCATGATCTTTGAGAAGTCCTCCACCCGCACCCGGGTGTCCTTTGAAGTGGGCATCAACCAGCTGGGGGGCTACGCTGTGGTGCTGGGGGCCGAGGGCTCCCAGATCGGCCGGGGCGAGCCTGTCCAGGATACCGCCCGTGTGCTGTCCCGGTACGTGGACGGCATCATGATCCGCACCTTTGGCCAGGATGAGGTGGAAGCCCTGGCCCAGTACGGCAGCGTGCCGGTGATCAACGGCCTGACGGATTTCTGCCACCCCTGCCAAGTGCTGGCGGACCTGATGACCATTCGGGAGTACAAGGGCTCCCTGGAAGGCTTGAAGATGTGCTTCATCGGCGACGGCAACAACATGATGAACAGCCTGATCGTAGGCGGCCTGAAGGTGGGCATGAGCGTTTCCGTGGCCTGCCCTGAAGGGTACCGCCCGCCCCAGGAGATCTTGGAATTTGCCGCCGGGTACGGCGACAAGTTTGAGCTGACCGATTCCCCCCTGCAGGCGGCCAAGGACGCCGATGTGGTCATCACCGACGTGTGGACCTCCATGGGCCAGGAAGAGGAGCGGGCTGCCCGGGAGGCTGCCTTCAAGGGCTACTGTGTGGACGGGGAACTGATGGCCCAGGCCAAGCCCGATGCCATGGTGCAGCACTGCCTGCCTGCCCACCGTGGGGAGGAGATCACCGCGGAAGTGTTTGAGGCAAACGCACAGTATATTTTCGAGGAGGCGGAAAACCGGCTCCATGCCCAGAAGGCCGTGATGGTGAAAACCATGGGGGCTTCCACGGAAAAAGAATAATCCACTGGAAAGAGGGGAAGGGGTCTGTGGCCCCTTCCCTTTTTAGCGCCGGGGGCCTGCCTGGAAAAACTTCCCCTTTTGTTTTTTGCCCCCGTGTGCTATGATATCTTTGCTCGACATTTTTTTCAGCAGGTGATCCCATGAAATTTTACGTGACCCGCCACGGGCAGACCGCGGACACCGCTGCCCGGTGCCCGGGGGAGAGTGTGCTGGTGGTGTGCCATGGGGGCATCTGCCGCATCATCGAGAGTTACTTTCACGATATGAGCAATGAAGAGTTTTTCCAATTCAGCATGGGCAACTGCGAGGTCCGGGAGTATGAGCTGGACCTGCCCAAAGGAGAGGGGGGAGAAATATGGTAAAATTTTACGGTTCCCACATCTGCTCCGGATGCCGGGAGGCCAAAGCCCTGTTTGCCGAAAAGAACTTTGAGGGCTTTGAGTTCATCGAGATCACCGAGAGCACCGATAACCTGCGGGAGTTTCTAAAACTGCGGGATACCCGGGAGGAATTGCAGGAGGCCAAAGAGGCCGGCCGCATCGGCATCCCCTGCTTTGTGCGGGAGGATGGCTCCATCACCCTGGAAGCGGAAGACGTGCTGAAAGAAGCTGGCGTTGCCTGTTAAAATTTCGGCAAAGCCCTTGAATAACAACCTTTTTCCGATTATAATGGACACAGATTGGTATTCTGGGCGGCATTGCGCCAGCCCGGAAGAAAACTGAAACCGAAAGGAGTACCAATATGAACTATTCCCATGAAGTGGAAAATATGTGCACGGTGAAGAAGGGCCCCCATCATGGCCCCGC
>CAJFMJ010000104.1 GCA_904391645.1 uncultured Neglectibacter sp. | reverse complement strand
CAGTTCCGGGCTTTGCTCTGTAAAGCCTGTCCCCTCCAGAAACTGTTCAGCCGGGACAGACTTGCCCGCCTGCCGCAACAAGCACACCGCACGCCACTGGCTGTCTGTACAGGATTCCCTGTCCACCGAGGCAGCCTCCTGGCTGAGAAGGTAACCCTCCCGCAGCCGCAGATGAATCCCGGTGGGGATCATCAGCTTTACAGCCTCGAACAAGGTACAGTAATACCGGTCCTTCATCCATCGAGCCAATTCCAGCATCTCTGGGGAAAGGGCAGTTTCCCGGTCCAGGACGCTTTCCACGTCTTTGACCCGTTCCCCGCCCTGGTTGGTAAGGGAAAACACCATACCCACTCGCCGGCGGTTGCCCGCTCCAAAAGGCACACTAACCCGCACACCGGGGACCACCTGCCCTTGCAGGCCTTGGGGCACCCTGTAGGTAAAGAGTTTGTCAAAGTGATAGACCGTGTTTTCCACGGCTATTTGGGCAAAAAGCGCCTCATTCATTCACTTCTTCAGGAACATAATCGGGTTCGATGAGAAAATATTTTCCCTGGACAAAATCCTGCACAGCCATGTCCACCGGCTTGTCCGTGAGAATCAATCCCTCGTCCTCCGCTTTTTGAGCGATCTGCCGGGCACGCTTAGCCACAGCAATCACCAGAGAATAGGTACTCTTGTGAGGTACAGTGATAATGTTTTCAGACGGTTTCAGCATCTTCTAGCACCCTTTCAATAGAATTTGTATTGCGGGAAAACTTCCGCTTTTCCGCACGAACGATGGCCTGCAGGTCACTTACCGCGTCCTCCAGGGCGTCGTTGTAAACAATGTAATCGTACTCCTTGGCGTGAGGGATCTCCTCCCTGGCCTTAGCCAGGCGCTTTTGAATGGTTTCCTCGTCCTCGGTACCCCGCCCGCGCAGACGCTTTTCCAGCACCTTCATAGACGGGGGAAGGATAAAGATAGACACGCACTCCGGCATCAGTTTTTTCACCTGAGCACCGCCCTTGACTTCGATCTCCAGCACCACATCGTGGCCTTCTTCCATCCAGGCCTCCACCGGTTCCCGAGGGGTGCCGTAGTAATTGCCCACGTACTCCGCGTGCTCCAGCATCTTTCCCTCATGGATGAGCCCTTCAAACTCCTCCCGGGAAAGGAAGTAATACTGCTTTCCGTGTTCCTCACCGGGCCGAGGGTTCCGGGTGGTGGCGGAAACGGAAAGCCGCAGGTTTTCATCCTGTGCAAACAATTCCTTCAAAATGGTGCCCTTCCCTCCTCCAGAGGGCGCGGAGATCACCAGCAATAACCCCTTATCCATGTTTTTCCTCCTCTTCTGGCGCAGGCTCCTCTTTCCCATTGAAACGCCCGGCCACGGTTTCCGGCAGAATCGCCGAAAGCACCACATTGTCGCTATCCATGATGATCACCGCCTTGGTGCGGCGCCCAAAGGTGGCATCGATAAGCACACCTTTCTCTTTAGCTTCCTGGACAATTCGTTTGATGGGGGCAGACTCCGGGCTGACCACAGCCACCACTTTGTCCGCCGAAACCAGGTTGCCAAAGCCAATGTTCACCAATTTCATCCGGCAGCCCCCTTATTCCACATTCTGGACTTGCTCCCGGATCTTTTCGATCAGGGCCTTGATATCCACAACCAAGTAAGCGATTTTGGAGTTGACCGATTTGGAACCAATGGTGTTGGCTTCCCGGTTCATCTCCTGCACCAGGAAGTCGATCTTCCTGCCTACAGGGCCCTCGGAATCCAGCAACTTTTGCAGCTGCTGGAAATGGCTGCGCAATCGGACGGTTTCCTCGTCCACCGCAACCTTATCCGCAAAGATGGCCACCTCGGTGAGCACACGCTGTTCATCAAAACGGTTATCCTGCAGCAACTCTTCAATCTTGGTGCGCAGCCGTTCCCGATAGGCTTCCACCGTTTCGGGGGTGACCTGTTCCACCTGGTCTACCAAACCAATGATCTCACCGGCCTTTTCTAAGATGTCCTCTTTCAGCCGGGCACCCTCTGCCTCCCGCATCTTCAAGAAGGAGTCAATGGCCATGTCTGCCACTTGCCGCACAGCCTCCCACACAGCGTCCTCGTCTTCAGGCGCCTTGTGGACGGAAAAGACATCGGAATACTTGGAAAGCAGGGCCAGTGTAACATCGTCCGGAAGCTGATAGCGGTCTTTCAGCTCCCGCAGGGCATCCACATAAGCGGAAGCGAGAGAGTGGTTCACCACCACTTGGACGTCGGTTTCCTCCAAAGTTTCAATCTGCAGGAACACGTCTACCTTGCCACGGGAAATTTTATCCTGGACATAGGCTTTCAGCTTGTCCTCTAAAAACAGGTATCCGCGGGTGATCCGGGAGTTGAATTCAAAGAATTTATGGTTGACGGACTTGATTTCAAATAGAATGCGCCGGCCGTTGATCGTTGCCTCGCCCCGGCCGTAGCCTGTCATACTTCGGAGCATTTCTTATCCTCCTATTCTACACAAAGCCATGGGAACTGCAAGGTTTCCCTATCGAATTATTTTACCATTCCCCCAAAAGCTTTGCAACCTGTTTCGGCCGATTTCACAGATTCTTAAGAAACATGGCTGATTTTCGCAGGCTTTTACATCCCGCCTCGTTCATAATGGACAATGGTACTCATCGGCGTAAATGCATGGCTTTCGTCCGCATCAAATCCGCGCTGTTTGAAAAACTGGAAGAAATCCGGGAAGTCCGTGACAATCTCATCCGCACCATGATCCTCTCCATAAGAGGCAGCGGAACGCATCAGGGTATCCAGGATAAAAACGCTTTCCCCTTGCGGTGGAGCTGCAAAGTCATACCCCTGTACAGACAGCTTCCGCAGGTGCAATGTCCGCTCCTCCAGGTCTACAATCACATAGCCCACCGGCTGGCCGCCGTCCTTCATCAAAAGTACCCGGCCTTCAACGCCGGCGTCTGCCAACAGCCCCTGTTCTTCTTCCCGATCTTCCATCGCTTTCACTTGGATCATCGTTTCCCTCTCCCTTCTTGATCTCAGCGTTTAAGGCGCGCAGTTCTTCTTTTGTCAATTCCCGGTATTTTCCTTGAGGCAGCATTCCCAGCCGCACCGGCCCCACGGCGATCCGTTTGAGGCGGGCCACTTCCAAGCCCAGGGCCTCGCACATTTTGCGGATTTCCCGGTTGCGCCCTTCATAGAGGACGATCTCCAGTACCACCCGGCCCGGCTCCTCTTGCAACACCCGCACCTTTGCCGGAGCGGTGCGGCGGCCTTCGATGACAATGCCGGTGCTAATCTGGTTCAACTGGTCTTCCGTAACAGAAGGCCGCACAGTAACACGATATGTTTTCGCCACATGGCGCTTCGGGTGGGACACCCGGTTGGCAAAGTCCCCGTCGTTGGTGAGCAAAAGCAGCCCCTCGGAATCCTTATCCAGCCTTCCCACTGGGTAGACTCGTTCCCCCACATCCGCCACCAGCTGGGCCACACACTTGCGTCCCCGCTCATCATGAAGGGTTGTGACAAACCCTCGTGGTTTATGCAGCGCCAGGTAGATCTTTTTTTCGCCACCGCCCAACAGCTGGCCGTCCAAAGCGATTTTGTCCTTCCCCGGCAAAGCGCTGTCGCCCAAATGGGCCACTCGGCCGTTGACCGTCACCCGCCCTGCTGCAATGAGTTCCTCCGCCTTTCTGCGGGAAGCAACACCGCTGGCGGCTAAAATTTTTTGAAGCCTGCTTTTTTCTGGCAAGTTTCTCACTCCTTTATTGATGTTCCCTTCCGAAAAGCCGTTCCCAAAAGCTGGGTTCTCTTTCCTCTACAAGGGCTGTTTCTTCCGCGGTGATGGGGGCTGTGTCCACCAAGACACCCTGGTAATACCAACGAATTTCCCCAATTTGCTCTCCCGCTTTTATCGGTGCATAGAGGAATTTTGGAATTAGCACCCGGCGCTCCAGCTGGCTGGACGCCCCGCAGGGCAGGGAAACATTCCCGCCATTGCTGCCCCGGGCATATACCCATGGGGTCTGGGAGCCAACTACCGGGAGGGTCACTTTTACATCTTCTCCCTCCAGTGATATAGACTCCACTTGAGAAAAACCGTAGTCCAGCAGTGTGGCGTGATCGTTCCAATCATCCGGGGCATCCAGGGTAACGGCAATGAGCAGGGTACCGTCCCGTTCTGCAGCGGAAACCAAACAGCGCCCCGCTGATTCGGTATACCCTGTTTTTACACCGATGCAATCGGGATATAGGCTTAAAAGCTTGTTGTGGTTTGTAAAGCTCACCTGCTTTGCAGGTTCTTCAAAGGCTACTTTACGCTGCGTGCTGGAACAGATCTCCCGAAACTGCTGGTTTTGGAGTGCCTCCTTCGCCAACAATGCCATATCGTAGGCCGTGGAATGATGCTTTTGGCCATCAGCGCTTGTGGCGTCCAATCCAGAGGGCGTGACGAAATGGGTGTTTTCCATCCCCAACTCCTGAGCACGGGAGTTCATCTCATCTGCAAACGCCTCCAGCGACCCCTTCAAATACAGGGCTACGGCGTTGGCCGCGTCATTTCCAGAGGCCAGCAGCATCCCCGCCGCCAAATTGGACAAAGTAATCCGGTCACCGGGCAGCAGCCCCATGGAAGAGCCCTCCACCGCAACCATCTCCTCGGTGATTTCCACCACAGGGTCACCCAGCCTTTGTGCTTCTTCCAGTGCTAGCAGTGCTGTCATAATCTTTGTGGTGCTGGCCATAGGCCGTTGGGCGTGTGCATCTTTTTCAAAAAGCACGGTCCCTGTGTCGGCTGTTACGACCACAGCGCTTTGGGCGGAAACATCCAAAGCCGCACCACGGGCAGGGGTCCTTAGGAATACCGCCCCTGCAATCACCGCCAAACCTAACGCCGCGCACCGAAGGAATTTCTGTTTCAACACAAATCACCCGCCTCGCAAAAACCTATGCGGGCGGGCGAAACGCTATGCGTCAGTGAGTTTCCGTGGGTGTTTCCGCCGTTTGGGCCGGAACATCCGACAAGGCAGAGTCCTTTTCGGGTTCCTCTTTTTGGAACAGTGCGGTGATCTTGTCCACCACGTCCGGCACTTTTTCCAGCGCACGGTCCACCGAACTCTGATAGGGTTCAATCTGCAGTACGCGGACGTGACCTTCGTGGATGGCCAAAAAGGCAATGGGACTGATGGTGATCCCTGCGCCGCTCCCTCCAGCGAACAGTCCAGAAGCGGGCTGCGCTTTCGAGGGCAGGTCGGAACCTCCCGAGGCAAACCCATAGCTTACTCGGGAAACGGGGATGACGGTGGAGCCATCGCCGGTGACGATCGCCTCTCCGACGACGGTATTGACGTCCACCATGTCGCGTATGTTCTCCATTGTCGTGGTCATAATGCTTTCAATCGGATGCTTTTCCATATCGGCGCCTCCTGCTATTTTCAATGACGCCCGCCAGGGCCGCGAGAATAATATGCCCCACGCGCATGGATACGATTCCTGAAATCTCGCCGCGCAAGCATTGTGCCTGGAACTGTGGTTGTACGCGCCAAACCACTTGCGCGCCCGTCGCCGCGCCTACGGCGCGCAACAGCGCTTGCAAGCATCCCACAGCCATCGCGGTGGCGGCGGCGTCCGACAGGCCCATTTCTCCCTGCGCGCGCAACTCCTCCAAACGCACATGGGCGAGCAAACGGCGGCCTATCGCCCACAAAAGTCCCAGATTTGGCTTTTTCTTTCGCTTCTTCTTTGGTTTTTTCTTTGACTTGCCATTTTCCAACCGCATCCGCGCGGCCTGCATGGCAGAATATCCCGCAAATGGCCGCACACCCAGCGTTGCGCCCACGCGCTCATCCGCCCGCACGCAAAACGCCACTTTGAGCGGAATTTGCAACATGCAAAATCCCGCCGCCAGCGCCGCAACGATAAAGAGCACGCGCGTTCACCTCCGCTTTTGAGCATACACGCACAGTATTCCCCAAACGCGGCGCAAAATGCCAAGAGCTTCCAGAAACCGGCGGCAAGAGTACATTTCATTTTTTCTTTACAAAACATCGCCACGGCGTTATAATTGAAGAAAACGGAAGGGAGGCTTGCGCGTGGCTGGGAAACCCTCTCGCAAAAACGAACTGCCTGTACTCGCCGCCATCTTCCTGTTCTGGTTTTCGATGTACACCTACCCGTCTTTCTTTTCCACC
>CAJFMJ010000103.1 GCA_904391645.1 uncultured Neglectibacter sp. | reverse complement strand
GGAAAGATTTCCGCGTTTACTGGAAATTCCGGCGTAGGAAAATCCACACTGCTGAATGCAGTGTTCCCCCACTTCGACTTGAAGACGGGGGAAGTCAGCCAGAAGCTGGGACGCGGCCGTCATACCACTCGGGAAGTGGAGCTGTATAAGCTCCAGGACGGCGGTTATGTAGCCGACACCCCAGGCTTTTCCACCTTTGATATTGAGCGTTATCGATTGACAGATAAGGAAAAACTTGCCTTTGGGTTCCGGGAGTTTGCCCCCTATCTGGGGGAGTGCCAATTTTCCTCCTGCTCCCACACCTGCGAGAAAGGCTGTGCGATCCTCCAGGCTGTGGAAGAGGGGAAGATCCCTCGCTCCCGTTTTGAAAGCTATTGTGCAATGTATGAAGAGATAAAGGACGTGAAACAATGGCAGCAAAAAAGCAGGAATGCATGATTATCGGAGCAGCCCCCATTGAAAGTGAAGCGGTGTTTCAAGAGTTTCCTCCGGAAAAATATTATGTGATTTGCGCGGATGCCGGCTATGAAACCGCGGTCAAGTACGGGATTACGCCGGACTTGATCGTGGGAGATTTCGATTCAGCCAAAACTTTGCCCCAGAAGAGCCGCAAGGTCTTGTCCCTGCCGGTGGAGAAAGACGTCACCGACACCATGTATGCAGTGATGAAAGGCTTTGCCAAGGGGTTGCGTGGGTTTGTGTTGTTGGGCTGTTTGGGTGGTTCCCGGTTTGACCATTCTTTGGCCAACCTGGAGGTGCTTCAGTATATCCGCCAGCACAGTGGCCACGCAGTCATTGCCGATGAGCATACCAAGTTGTTCTTGATTTCCGACAGCCGCCTGCGTTTGACCCAGATGAAAGGTGCTACAGTTTCCGTATTCCCCTATGGGTGCGCGTCGTGCAACCTGTCTTACCAAGGAATGTTCTACCCCCTCAGCCATGAAACGCTGACCACAGGCGGGACGTTGATGGGCGTGAGCAACAGCATTGTGGAGGACACTGCGGAGATCCGCGTCCACTCTGGAACGGCGCTGATTGCGGTCTACCAGGAGTAACACTTTTTTCCCAGCCGGATATACTGGTTAGTGAACGAGAAAACCGGCAATGGGAAAGGTCGATGCTGCTGTGCCACGGTGTGATATGTCTTGCTTTAAAAATTACCAGACGAAGTGTTTGTGTGCCATCAGCTTTGGTTTGGGGATGTCCCTTTCCTGTTTTTGCCCGCTGGGACTCACCATGTTCCTCTGTGCGGTGATCCTGGTGGCCTTGGGGTTTTCGTTACTACGTCACGGAAACGGGAGGTAAGGGCCATGAAAATCGTTGTTATCGAAAAACGCAAAGGCTTTGTAGGGATGATCTTACGCAGGATCTATGGGATCCGGAAGATCGAAGAGGTATAAAACAGAACATACGAGAGAAGGCGCCTGCGGGGGAATCCCCTGTGGGCGCCTTTTTCGCATATTTGTCTTCCTGCCGCATAGATATGGGGTAAGAACAGCAAAGGAGAGGACCATTATGCAGGCGAAACAGAAAACAAAGCCCTATGACTATTTCGACCCCGTATTCGACGGTTCTTACGAGGTGCCCATAGATACCGAGTATGACCTTCCGGACTATTGTCCCGACATCCAAAAGGTGCTCAAGTGCAAAGTGATGCCGGAGATATCCTCCTATGGTGTCAGTGACGGGACCCTGCGGTGCCAAGGCGTGTGCGACATCCGGGTGCTGTATGTGGACGCCAAGGGGGACAGCCTGAGGTGCTGCGAATTCACCAAGGAGTTTTCCGCTTCCATCAAGGTGAAAAGCAGCGAGGAACAAGCGGTAGCCTTCATCCGAGCCAGTGTGGAGCACATGACCTGCCGGGCCGTGAACGCCCGGCGCATTGACCTTCATATGGCTGTGACATTAAAGGCCTTGGCTGTTGTCCAGCGCCAGGAGCAAATCACCTGCGACCTGGAAGGGGAGGGCGTCCAGCGGCTGGGAGAGCACAAAACGGCTTCCCAGGCAGTCAATGCCATCAGCCACGTTTTCACAGTGGAGGACCGGATCCCTTTGAAAAATGGGAAGCCACCCATTGAATCTATCCTCCGGAAAGAGATCAGCTGCCGTGCAACAGACCACAAGCTGGCCCAGGGTCAGCTGTCTGTCAGCGGCCGGGCAGATGTGTCCTTCCTGTATCTCTCTTCCGTAGATGGCACGCTGGAAAAGATGACTGCTTCTTTGGAGTTCAACCAGGTGATGGAGTGTGCCGGCGCAGGGGAAGATTGCCTGTGTGACCTCCGTTTGGTAGCGGGGGAAAGCAGCCTCCAGCCCCGGGAAGACGACGTGGGGGAATACACCAGCGTGGATGCGTCTGTCAAGATTTTCCTCACGGCGTTTTTGTACCAACCTTGCCAGGTGGACATGGTCAAGGACGCCTATTCCGTGAAGGGGCCCTTGGAGCTGCGGTATGCCCAAAGTTCCCTGACCACCGTGGGAGAGGTTTATACCCAGACGCTCAAGAAAAAACATTCCATTTCCATTGCGGAGGAAGAGGTCCAAAAGGTGGTGGATCTTTGGTGCGAGCAGGAGAGCGCTCAATCCACCTGTGGGGAGGGCAAAATCACCTACCGGGTGAGGTATACAATCTGCCTGCTGTACCGGGGAAGTTCCGGAAGGCTGCTCTATTGGGAAAAAGCTTTTGACCAGGAATTTGTCACGGAATTGGAAGGCTCCCATGCAAAGCGCAGTGATACCGTGTCCCTGACAGACCTGTGGGAGTACCGGATCGCGGATAAGAATACTGTGGAGGCTTCTGTGGAAACTTGGGTGTCCACTTTGCTGTATGACCGGGAACCTGCCTCTTATGTGGCGGCGGCTGGTATGGAGGACACCGCGGTACCCTATCCCCATCAGCCCCAGCTGTTGGTGTATTACGCTTCTCAAGGGGAAAAGCTTTGGAACATTGCCAAAAGCCACCGGGCTCTGCTGTCGGATATCCAAGAGCAAAACGATTTGTTTGACGACACTTTGCCTGAATCCCGGCCTTTGATCATTTGCAACCGATGAACAAGAAACACTGCGGTAGAGAGGTACAATATGGAAGGTTTTAATGTTTACAAAGACATACAAGACCGCACCGGCGGGGAAATATACATCGGTGTAGTGGGCCCGGTTCGCACCGGGAAATCCACCTTTATCAAGAAGTTCATGGACACTGTGGTGATCCCCCACATCCCCGATGGGATGCAGCGGGAACGGGCCATTGACGAGCTCCCCCTATCCTCAGCGGGACGCACCATTATGACCACCGAGCCCAAGTTCATCCCGGAACAGGCTGTGGACGTCCAAATTGACGAGGACGCCTCTTTCCGTGTGCGGATGATCGACTGCGTGGGATACATTGTGCCCAGCGCCATTGGGTATATTGAAGAGGATCAACCTCGGATGGTCCGTACCCCCTGGTATGAGGAACCCATCCCCTTTAATATGGCGGCGGAAATCGGCACGAAAAAGGTGATCACCGAACACTCCACCATTGGGCTTGTCATCACCACAGATGGCAGCATCAGTGACATTCCACGGGAGGAGTACGAAGAGGTAGAAGAGCGGGTAATCGATGAGCTGAACCAGACGGGAAGGCCCTATGTGATGCTGCTCAACTGCGTGGACCCTACTACACAGGAGTCCCGTGAGTTATCTGCCCGGCTAGGAAGCAAGTATGGCGTCCCGGTGCTCCCGGTAAACTGCATCGATATGACCGAGCAGGATATCCGTGATATCATTGCCAGCCTGTTGTACCAGTTCCCTGTGCGGGAAGTGGCGTTGGATCTGCCCGGCTGGGTCACTTCCCTGGAGTCGGATCATTGGCTGCTTTCCAGTGTGCTGGCAACTTTGCGCAGTGCTTGTGGGATCCACAAAATGTGCCAGGTAAAAGGGATGATGGAAGGCTTGAAGGCCTGTGATTCCATCAAAGAGGTGCATATCCAGCGGATCGATTTGGGCAGCGGGCAAAGCCGAGGAGAACTTATATTTGACCAAGGGCTGTTTTACAAGATCCTCAGCGAAAAGACCGGGTTGGAAATTCAAGATGACTCGGAGCTGATGAGCCAGCTGGTGGAGATGACCGCCATCAAACGGCAGTATCAAAAGCTCAGCCAGGCATATGAGGATGTGCAGCAAACAGGGTATGGCATTGTCATGCCGGATGTGGAGGAGCTGACCCTGGAGGAGCCGAAGATCCTAAAGCAAAATGGCAAGTATGGTATCCGGCTGAAGGCCACAGCACCTTCCATCCATATGATGAAGACCCAGATCCACACGGAAATCACCCCCATTGTAGGTTCGGAGCAGCAGTCGGAAGAACTGGTGATGTACCTGCTGAAAGAGTTCGAAGAAGACCCCGTAAAGATCTGGGAATCCAATATCTTCGGCAAGTCGCTGCACTCCCTTGTCAATGAAGGGATGCATAACAAGCTGTATCGTATGCCGGCCGACGCCCGAGAAAAAGTGCGGGAAACCATCGAACGGATCATCAACGATGGCTGCAGCGGGCTTCTGTGCATCATTTTGTAAGCTATGCAGGATTTGGAGAAGTTGCGGGAGATCGAGGAGTGGGGCCAGGAGGAAGAACAGCCCCTCTCCGAGGAGCCGATCGAATCTGCTGGCAACCCACTGCCGTTGATACAGGCAGCTGTGTGTTTGCTGCTTTTGGCAGGGCTGCTTTTGCTGCGGGCAACAGACCAGCCTATCTATCACTCCTTTGCCCAGTGGTATCAGCAGGAGGCCTCCCAAGAGATCCAACTGCCTGCCTGGGAAGGGGAAGCAGCCCCCACGCCATCCCCCTCTCCATCGCCGTCACCTTCCCCCGCGCCAGAAGCCAGTGCCAACCCCTGGGGTGAAGAAACTTCTTTACAGCGGGTATGAGTATTTGTTTCCGGCTTGGCGGTTGCCCGGTGGAGGCGCGGTTCTCGTTCTTCGCCTTGCTGGCATTTTGCTGCCTGTTTTTGGGGGCGGGGAACAGCGTGTTTTTCCTGGCTGCTGCTGCCTGCCATGAGAGTGCTCATGTGGCTGCATTGTTTTACTGGAAAGCCCCTCCTGCCAAATTGTTGCTTTCCGGTCTGGGTTGCCGTTTGACCCTTGACCCTCAACGCCCGCTTTCCTATGACAAGATGGCATGGGTATCCTTGGCAGGGCCAGGGGCAAACCTTCTGATCGCCGTGGGGTTGCTGCTCCTGGGCCAGGGAGAAATGCCATTTTTTGCAGCCAATTTCGCTTTGGGATTTTTTCACTGCCTGCCAGTAGAACCTTTGGATGGCGGTATGGCCCTCCGTGCGTTCCTGAGCTGTTTGCTTGGCAATGATACTGCCGCAAAAATAACTTTTGCAGTGGGGCTGGCGGTTTTGATCCCTTTGGCTGTGTTGGGGTTTGTCATACTTTTGCGCACTCGGTACAATTTTTCATTGCTTGCAATCAGCCTGTATCTGATGCTGTATCTGGTCCTGAAACACGATTTGTTCACTGGATAGGGAGCCTGCCAAAGGGTAGGCTCCCTTTTTCGCTGGCTATGGCTGCCAGCTTGTGTTATAATGAAGTCCTGAGAAAATCAGGGAAAGGAGCGGAATGCCCTATGCACGTGATCGTCTGCCTGGACGATAAGGAGGGGATGCTCTTTCACGGGCGCCGCCAAAGCCGGGACCGGGAAGTGGTGGGGGAGATCCTCAAAAGAACCCTGGGGCAGCGTTTGTGGATATCGCCCTATTCCCAGCCGCTGTTCCAAGGAAGGATGGATGGGCTCCTGGTGGATGAAGGTTTTTTAGACAAAGCGGCTCCCGGGGATTTTTGCTTTGTAGAGGGGGCTCCCTTGGCCCCTTGGAAGGATAAGCTGGAATCCATCACACTTTACCGTTGGAACCGCCATTACCCAGGGGATGTATTTTTCGATATAGACCTGAAAAGCGGGTGGACGCTTTCCGGTCGAAGGGATTTTTCAGGCCATTCCCATGAAAAGATCACAGAGGAGGTGTATCTGCCGTGAAGAAGCGTTGGCTTATACTGCTGCCATTCTTGTTGTCTTTTGTAGTACTGTTGTCTGGCTGTGAGGCCCAGCTGACAGCAGCGCCTACCCCTTCTCCCACGCCTGTGGCGCTGGAAGAGGTGCCGGCCTATTCCGGCTCGCCCTATGTGGAAGTGGAAGGGAACCAGCCCACCTTTCTTC
>CAJFMJ010000102.1 GCA_904391645.1 uncultured Neglectibacter sp. | reverse complement strand
TTTCCCATTTCCTCTTCCTCCTTTTCTCTATCTTACCATAAAAAAGCAGACACCCACACTTTTGTGAGTGTCTACTTTCATTTTACAGGTGCAGTTGCAAGTTGCAGCAGCCCTTTTTTTATCATTTTGTCTGTTCCAGCAGCCGTGCCACCGCTTGGATGTTCCGGCGTTCCACATCTTTCAGCCGCTGGGCCTTCTCCAGCAACTGCTCTTTCTGGGGCAAAGCAGCCACCGCCTGGTCCACCGCTTCATTCAAATTGTTTTCCGTCACATCCTCCAGGGCAATGCAACTGCCTGCATCCAGGTATTTCAGGAAGGAGCCGATTTTGGGATCGTAGCTGACTCCCACCACAGGCACCCCGCTGAGGGAGGAGAAGATCAACCCGTGGAGCCGCATGGAAACCACCACTTCCATCCGCCCCAGCAGGCCAATCAGCAGCTCCGGTTCCGCCCATTCGTCTAAAATGTGGTAGGGGGCCTTTATCTGCTGGGCCACTTTCTGGGCTGCTTTGGAATCGTGGAAGATGTTCAGCGACAGGAATACAGGGATCAACCCGTATTTTTCGTAAGCTTGGTCAGCGCAGGCCGCAAAGGCGGCTGCTTTATCGTCAAAGCCGTACCAGGTGCGCAACATGAAGCAAATGTACCGCTTGCCCTCTTCCAAACCATTGCGCTTGCAATAGGCATCCACGTCCACCGGGGAGGAGGGGGCCAGCACCAGCGCAGGATCGGAACTGAGCAGGATCTCCGGCTGTTTCACCCCAAAGCTTTCCAGTTCCCCCATGGAGTCCTGTTCCCGCAAAGTGATGGTGTCCACCGAACGGTCCAGCACACGTTTCACCAGGTGGATGTTCTTGGCGCCGGTCACAGGGCCGATGCCACAACCGTACATATCCACCTTATTGCCCAGCGTCTTGGCCAGCCGCAGGGTGAACAAGTAGTACCACAGGCTGCGCCAGCTGGTGGCGTTTTGGATCAGCGTCCCGCCGCCGTTAATGTACAGTTGGGATTTCCTCATGGCAGAGAACATCTTGGGGATGTTGAAGGTGTAAATGGAATTGACCCGGTACCGCTTTTTGATGCTCTGGGTATTCTTGGCCAGAACGGTGATGGGCATGGTGTCGTCCAGCTGCTGTACCGACTGGATGATGGACTTCAGAATGGCATCGTCGCCGGCGTTGCCGTGGCCGTAAGCGCCGCAGATAATGGTGCCATCCCGTTTGCTCTGGCGGCTTTTCTGCCGGGCGTCCCGCTTTAAAATGCTTTCGTAGATCTCCAACTGATGTTCCACCATCCGGTCGATGGAGAATTCCCGGGATGCCTTTTCGTAGATGCGCTCCCCAAAGGTGTGGCGCAGTTCTGGGTCCCCGGCCAGGGTCAGCAGGTGCTCTGCCAGCTGGTGCTCGTTGCCCGGCTGGAAGATCAGGCCGTTTACTCCATCGTCAATGAGCACCGGTACGCCGCCTACACGGGAGGCAATGGTGGCCCGGTGCATCCGGGTGCCCTCTGTCAGGGAGTAGGGGAAGGTTTCCGAAATGGAGGTGAGCAGGTTGATGTCAATGGCGTTGTAGAAAGAGTTCACGTCATTGAGCCATCCTGCAAAGCACACCTTGTCGGAAAGCCCCAGCTCCTTGGTCATGTTCTCCAGCTTTTGCCGGTCTTCGCCGTCGCCGCCAATGAGCAGTTTTAAATGGGGGTTCTGCTGGGTGGCGATCTTCATGGCCCGCAGCAGGGTAGGCACATCCTTTACCGGGGAGAGCCGCACGGCGATGCCGGCGATCACGTCATCGGGTTCCCATTTCATGCCCACGCTTTTGAGAAACTCCTCTTTGGGCACTGTGTGGATGGGGGTTTTAAAGTCAATGCCGTTGTAGATGGTGTAGATCCTATTCGCCGGGAAGCCCCGTTCAATAAGGATGTCCGTCATGGGGTCGGACACGCCAATGTAGAAATTCACCCGCCGCAGGGCCACCATGTTGGTGGTGCCGTAGGAGAGCCTGGCCACAGGACGGCCCAGGTAGTCCAGCCGGTAGTCGCTGTGGACCGTGGTGACCACCGGGGCGCCCAGATGCTTTTTGATCAGGTTGCCCATCAAGTTGCCACGGGCGCCGTGGCAGTGAATGATGTCCACCTGTTCGCTTTCCAGACGGCGTTTCAATTCCCGGATCCCTACAATGGGGTTGCCCGATTCAATCACCTCAATGGGGATGCCCATTTTCGCCGCGTCCTCGGAAAAGTCCCCTTTGCGGAAGCAGAACAGTTTGGCGTCGATATACTGGTTCAGCTCTTTTAACAGGTTCAGTACATGGGTCTTGGCGCCGCCGGTGTCGCCGCCGCCGATCAAATGGATCACACGCATGGAGAAAGTCACTCCCAAGTTTCACCCGTGCCCGGGCGTATTTTTAAGGTCTGGCCGCCGGCAGAGGCGGCATGGCGTAAAATTCCGGCAGGAACCACACATCCCCAGCGGTAAATTCTTTGCCGTTGAGATATTGGAGGATTCCCCCGTCGGTTTGAAAATCAAAGCGCAGCTTGTAAGAATACAGTGCCTGGTAGGGGAACCCGGTGCCCTTGTTCACCGCGTTTTTGCCGTATTTCCCGTCCCCTGCCAAGGGGTGGCCAATGGAGGCAAAGTGAGCCCGGATCTGATGGGTCCGGCCGGTGAGAAGGTCCACTTCCACCAGGGAAAACCCTTTGCGTTCCTCCAACACCCGGTATCGAGTGCGGATGGACTTGGCACCCTCTTTGGGTTCCCGCAACACATAGACTCGGTTCTGGGCCTCGTTCTTTTCCAGGTAGCCAGTAAGAAGCCCTTCCTTTTCCTTCAGGTGGCCGCACACGATGCACAGGTAGTACTTGTGCAGTTCCCGGTCTTTCACCTTTTGGTTCAAGATCCGCAGGGCCTCGGCGTTTTTTGCCGCCATGACGATGCCGCCGGTGTTGCGGTCGATGCGGTTGACCAGCGCCGGGGCAAAGGCGTTTTCCCGTTTGGGGTCGTACTCGCCTTTGTCGTAGAGGTAGTGCTGCACCCGGGCAATTAGGGAATCAAAGTGGTAGTTTTCGTCGGGATGGACGATCAGCCCTGGCTTCTTGTCCAGCAGCATCACGTTCTCATCCTCGTAAAGGATGGAGAGCTTTTTGGGCGCCTTGAGGAAATCCTCCGGGCGCTCTTCTTTTTGGAAGAACTCCTCCTTTAAAAAGAGGGATACTACATCCCCCTCTTGCAGCCGGGTGGATATCTCGCAGCGCTTGCCGTTTACTTTGATGTCCTTTTTTCGGATGGACTTGTACAGCATGGACTGGGGCAGGTTGGGGTAGTTTTTGGTCAAAAACTTGTCTACTCGCTGGCCGGCGTCGTTTTTTTGGATGGTTACTTCCACTTTGGGCATAGGGTTCCTCCTTTCAGGAACGGCCCCCGGTGTTTTTGGGGGAACGGCGCAGGGTAAAGAAAAACGCCGGCAGCGACAGCACAATGCCAATGCCCAAAGCAATGGCTACGGCGATTTTGATGGTTTCCAAGCCTTTTAAGAGGGCCTGGGAATTGTCGCTCATAAACAAGTGGTAACCGGTGTAGTAGATGCCTGCCCCGGGCACCAAGGGGAAGATCCCGGTGATGAGGAACACCGTCGCCGGCGTTTTACGGCAGAAGGCAAAGACCCTGGAGAACCAAGCCAGCGCCACGGTGGCAAAAAACGAGGCAGCCACCACCCCAAGGTTTGCATACATACAGATCAAGTAGACCAGCCAGCCTACCCCGCCGGTGATGCCGCAAAAAAGGTACTCCCGCCGGGGAGTGTGGAAGATAATGGCGAAGGCAATGGTGGAAACAAAGGCCACTGCCGTCTGAAACAGCCAATTGAGCAACGTCGGAAAATCAATCACAGCAGTGCACCTCCTGTCAGCAGGGATAGCAGCTTTACCACAACGCCTACCCCCATGGCGATGCAGCCACCCACCAAAAACGCATCCAGCATCCGGATGGCGCCGCTTAAATAGTCGCCGTGGAAAAAGTCCCGGATAGAGGTGGTCAGGGCCACCCCAGGCACCAGACGGATAATGGAGCCAATGATAATCATGTCCATGTTGTGTCCCACCCCGGCCAACAGCAACAGACCACCGCACAAGGTGGCCAAGGCGCTGGCCGATAGGTTGGTCAAAAATTTGGACATCCCATGCTTGTCCACCCAGTAGAGGTAGGGTTCCAATATTAGGCCACAAAAAAAGGCGGTCAGTGCGTCGAAGCCGTCCCCGCCAAACAAATAGCTGAAGCAGGCGCTGCCAATGCCGCAGGCAAGGATGGCCAGCGGCAAGGAGGAGTAGGGGATCTTCCGGATGGTTTTCAACCTCTCAAACGCTTCCTCCACGGAGAGCTTCCCTTGGACGATTTCCCGGGAAAGCTGGTTGACCGCGCAGATGCGCCCCATGTGCGTGGTGGTGCTGGGAATGTGGCGAAGCTCCACAGAACGTTCTTTTCCCTGTTCCAGCCCAACGGCAAAAATGGCGTTGGTCAGCACATAGACGTTGAATTTTTCCACCTGGTAGGCCTGTGCTACCCGCTCCATGGTTTCTTGCACACGGGAGATCTCCGCGCCGTTGCGCAGCAGGATTTCCCCCATTTGGAAGGAGAGTTCTAAAACGCTGTTTTCCTCACCCATAGCCGGCCCCTTTTTTCCAAAATCGATCGAACTGGTTTCCTAATAAAAGGTTGCTGGTTTGCAGCCCAGCTCTCTTAATGGTAATCGAAAGGACGGTATCTGTCAACTGTCCGCCAGAGAAAAACAGAGAAAACCCCTTGCCAATTCGACAAGAAATGACAAAATACTCCATTTTGTGTTCTTATTGGAAGAGTTTTATGGTATAATACCCACAGGATTCTAGATCGTTCAATCCCTCCGTATGAGGGTGCTTGCTGATTGCAGAAAGAAGGGGCTTGTATGGGTTGCTGGCAGAAAGCGGTATGCGTTTGTTTTTGGGCCTTGCTATTTGCCGTGTGTGGGATAACGGCCCAGGCTGCTGGATTTTCTCCCTCTCTTTCCAGTGAGGAAGGGGAGCCGGGCGATGTGGTGGAAATTTCCATAACCTACGACGGGTCCCTGGGAGAGGTAGCGGCTTTTCGCGCCAGTGTGGAGTATGACCCGGCTGTGTTGGAATACCTGCGTCCTACCTATGGGGAAAGCGTCCGGGAAGGGACGGTCACAACGGTTTCGGCTCTTGGAAAAGTGGAGAGCGTTTTTACGGCGGATAAGGGAGCAGTATTGGCTGCTGGCGAAGGGATCACCTACCGCTTCCGGGTGGCGGAAGGGGCTGCACCGGGGAAAAGTTCCCTGTTTGTGTCTGTGTTTGAAATCTCCAGCCCGGAACCTTCCCCTCTGGGCAATGATACCGATGTGTCTTTCGACTTCCTCGTCCCAGAGCCTCCCAGCAGCGATGCCAGGCTGGTGTATCTAGCTCCGGATGTTGGAGAGTTGGAGCCGGGCTTTTCCCCGGGGTGTTTGGGATATACCATGACCGTTCCCTATGAGGTGGATGCCATCACTTTCATAGCGGAGCCTGTGGCGGGGGCTGTCTGCCGAGTCAACCGGAAGAACCTGGGCAGCGGTGGCAGCGACACCGTGTTTGAAATCACCGTTACTGCCGAGGATGGGGAAACCAAGAATGTGTACCAGGTTACGGTCCATCGCCAGGAAAAGGAAGAGGAGGAAAAGCCGGATCTCAGCGACGACGCCCGGCTGCTTTCCCTTGTTCCCGAAAACGGAACCCTCACACCCGCGTTCTCTCCCGATGTTTTTGAATACTCCCTCACGGTTCCCTATGAAGTGACCACCATGGCTTTTGAAGGGGAACCGGTGGAAGGCGCCACGTACCGAGTCAACCGGAAGAACCTGGGCAGCGGCGGCAGTGATACCCTTTTCAAAATCACTGTCACAGCCGAGGACGAGGAAACTAAAAATGTGTACCAGGTCACCGTCCATCGTCAGGAAAAGGAAGAGGAGGAAAAGCCGAACCTCAGCGACGACGCCCGGCTGCTTTCCCTCACGCCCCAAACCGGCACCCTCACCCCGGCATTCTCTCCCGATGTTTTTGAATACTCCCTCACGGTTCCCTATGAAGTGACCACCATGGCTTTTGAAGGGAAACCAGTGGAAGGCGCTACGTACCGAGTCAACCGGAAGAACCTGGGTAGCGGCGGCAGCAATACGCTGTTTGAGATCACCGTCACCG
>CAJFMJ010000101.1 GCA_904391645.1 uncultured Neglectibacter sp. | reverse complement strand
GGCGGGGGGACCAACCTGCAAAAGCTCATCGACGCGGAGCAGGCCGGACAGATTGTAAACGGCAAGCTGCGGGTGGTCATTTCCAGCCGCCCGGACGCCTATGCCCTGGAGCGGGCCAAAAACGCCGGCATCGAGGCTGTCACTCTTCGCCGGAAGGACTATCCAGACGTGGACGCTTACAGCCAGGCCCTCATCGACGCCTTGAAGGAGCGTCAGGTGGACCTGGTGGTGCTGGCGGGGTTCCTCACCATCACCGGGGACAACTTTGTGGAGGCCTTTCGCAACCGCATCATCAACGTGCATCCGGCCCTGCTGCCTGCCTTTGGGGGCAAGGGATATTACGGCCTCCATGTCCACGAGGCGGCCTTGGCCCGGGGCGTGAAGGTCACGGGAGCCACGGTTCACTTTGTCAACGAGGTCTGTGACGGCGGGCCGATCATCCTGCAAAAAGCCGTAGAGGTGAAGGAGGGCGACACCCCCGAAACCCTCCAGCGGCGGGTGATGGAGGAGGCCGAGTGGATTCTGCTTCCCCAGGCGGTGTCCCTGTTCTGCCAGGGAAAGCTGTCCGTGGAGGACGGCGTGGTGCGTATTTCGGAATAAACGGGATTTTCAGAGAGGAGTATCACACTATGAAACCAGTGGACATCAAGCAGGACCTGGCGGGCAACAGCTATCCCGGCCGGGGCATTGTCATCGGCCAGAGCGCCGATGGAAAGCAGGCCGTCATCGCCTATTTTATCATGGGCCGCAGCGAGAACAGCCGCAACCGGGTGTTTGTGGAGGAGGGCGCGGGCATCCGCACCCAGGCCTTCGACCCGGCAAAGCTCTCCGACCCCTCTTTGGTCATCTACGCTCCCGTGCGGGTGCTGGGAGAGGCCACCATTGTCACCAACGGCGATCAGACGGACACCATCTACGACTTTATGAGCGAGGGCAAGACCTTTGAGGAGGCCCTGCGCACCCGCACCTTCGAGCCCGACGGCCCCAACTATACCCCCCGCATCTCCGGCATCGTCAGCCGGAAAGAGGGCGGATTTACCTACAAGCTGTCCATTTTGAAGAGCACCGACGGCAACCCGGACCAGGCCCAGCGGTTCTTCTTTGAGTATGAGCCCCAGGCGGGCTTGGGCCACTTTATCCACACCTACAAGTGTGACGGCAACCCCATCCCCTCCTATGAAGGGGAGCCCACCCCGGTGGAGATCCAGGGGGACATTGACCAGTTCACCGCCGCCCTGTGGGAAAACCTGAACCAGGACAACAAGGTGTCCCTGTTCGTGCGGTTTATTGACCTGAGCACCGGTAAGCAGGAAACCCGTATCGTCAACAAGAACCAGTGATCGTTTCAGAAAGGAAGAGAGAACCATGGCAAATGAACTTGCTTTGAAATATGGATGCAACCCCAACCAGAAGCCTTCCCGTATCTTTATGCAGGACGGCTCGGAACTGCCTGTCACCGTCTTAAACGGCAAGCCCGGGTATATCAACTTCCTGGACGCCCTGAACAGCTGGCAGCTGGTGAAAGAGCTGAAAGACGCCACCGGCCTGCCTGCCGCGGCCTCCTTTAAGCACGTCAGCCCTGCCGGCGCCGCTGTGTATGTGCCCCTTTCCGACACCCTGAAGAAGATCTACTTTGTGGACGACCTGGAGCTTTCCCCCTTGGCATCCGCCTATGCCGCTGCCCGTGGCGCGGACCGGATGTCCTCCTATGGCGACTGGGCTGCCCTGTCCGATGTGTGCGACAAGGAAACCGCTTTGCTGCTGAAGCGGGAGGTGTCCGACGGTGTCATCGCCCCCGGTTACACCGACGAGGCCCTGGAGATCCTGAAGCAGAAGCGCAAGGGCAGCTACAACGTGGTGCAGATCGACCCCAACTATGTCCCCGCCCCGGTGGAGCACAAGGACGTGTTCGGCGTCACCTTTGAGCAGGGCCGCAACGAGCTGAAGATCGACGAGAGCCTGCTGGAGAACCTGCCCACCCAGAACAAGACCCTCACTTCCGAAGCCAAGCGGGACCTGATCGTGTCCCTGATCACCCTGAAGTACACCCAGTCCAACTCTGTGTGCTATGTGAAGAACGGCCAGGCCATCGGCGTGGGCGCCGGCCAGCAGAGCCGTGTCCACTGTACCCGCCTGGCGGGCAACAAGGCGGACAACTGGTACCTGCGCCAGTGTCCCAAGGTGCTGAACCTGCCCTTTAAGCCCGGCATCCGCCGCGCTGACCGGGACAACACCATTGACGTGTACATCGGCGACGAGTACATGGACGTGCTGGCGGACGGCCAGTGGGAGCAGTTCTTCACCGAGAAGCCGGAAGTCTTCACCCGGGAAGAGCGCCGTGCCTGGCTGGACGGCCTCACCGGCGTGGCCCTGGGCAGTGACGCCTTCTTCCCCTTCGGGGACAACATCGAGCGGGCACACAAGTCCGGCGTGGAGTTTATCGCCCAGCCCGGCGGCTCCATCCGGGACGACCACGTGATTGAAACCTGCGACAAGTACAACATCGCCATGGCCTTTACCGGCATTCGGCTGTTCCATCACTAAGGCACAGGGGGAGAACCCGCAACCAGAAAGGGGACAAGCGGATGCGAAAGGCAATTTTCTGGGGATTTACCGGCACGCTGGTGAAACAGGCCCCTGGAAATCCCCTGGCAGCGTATCCTGACGCGGCGGCGACCTTGGCCTTGTGCGCCTATAAGGGGTATCAAAATTACCTGTTGGCGGAAGGGGTATCCCAGCCGGAGAAGCTGCTTTCCCAGCTTTGCCTGGAGCAGTTTTTCCCAGATCGGGTGGTTTGCGGCCAGGTGGAGTTTACCGGGGAAAAAGGGGATGGGATCTACCGCAAGGCAGAGCTTTCCGCCCACTTTCCCGGCATGATCTGGCTTGTCAGCGCAGATGCAAAGGAGATCGCCGGGGCAAAGGCTGCCGGATGGCACACTGTCCAGGTGCATGGCGGGGACGGCGGAGCGGATTTCACCTGCCCCACCCTGGCAGAGGTTTGGCGGCTTTTGTAACGGAAGGACCTTGGAAGGAAGGATAAAGCATATGAAGATTCTAGTAGTCGGCAGCGGCGGCCGTGAGCACGCCATTGTTCGCAAGTTGAAAGACAGCCCCCAGGTGGAGGCTGTATACTGTGCCCCCGGCAACGGCGGCATCAGCCGGGACGCGGAGTGCTTCCCGGTGAACGCCATGGACAAAGAGGGGATGCTGGCCCTGGCGAAGGAAAAAGCGGTGGACCTGGTGTTTGTGGCTCCCGACGACCCGCTGGCTGCCGGTATGGTGGACTTTATCGAGGCCGCGGGGATCCCCTGCTTTGGCCCCAACGCCGCCGCTGCCCAGATTGAGGCCAGCAAGGTGTTTTCCAAAAACCTGATGAAGAAGTATCACATTCCCACCGCAGGGTACGAGGTGTTCTCCGACCCTGCCCAGGCGCTGGAGTACATCAAGGCCCAGGGGACTTACCCGGCAGTCATCAAGGCGGACGGCCTGGCCTTGGGCAAGGGCGTTGTCATCGCCCAGAACGAGGAAGAAGCCAAAGCAGCTCTGCACTCCATTATGGAGGACAAGATCTTCGGGGAGTCCGGCGCCCAGGTGGTGGTGGAGGAGTTCCTCACCGGCCCTGAGGTTTCCGTGTTGGCCTTCACCGATGGCAAGACCTTGTGCCCTATGGTGTCCTCCATGGACCACAAGCGGGCTTACGACGGGGACAAGGGCCCCAACACCGGCGGCATGGGCACCATCAGCCCCAACCCCTTCTACACCGAAGAGGTGGCCAAGCGCTGCATGGAAGAGATCTTCCAGCCCACGGTGGAGGCCATGAACGCGGAGGGCCGCCCCTTTAAGGGCTGCCTCTACTTTGGCCTGATGCTCACCAAGGACGGCCCCAAGGTCATCGAGTACAACTCCCGTTTTGGCGACCCGGAAACCCAGGTGGTGCTGCCTCGCTTGAAGACGGATTTTGCACAGATCGTGGAGGCCGTGGCCCACGAGCGGCTGGGAGAGCTTTCCATCCAGTGGTCCGACCAAGCCAGCGCCTGCGTGGTGATGGCCAGCGGCGGCTATCCCGGCAGCTATCCCAAGGGTCTGGAAATTCACGGGCTGGATGCAGGTGGACAGGCTTCCGGCGTCACCGTGTACCATGCGGGCACCAAGTGCGAGGACGGCAAATTCCTCACCAACGGCGGCCGGGTACTGGGGGTCACCGCTTTGGGAGATACCCTGGAAGAGGCTTTAAACCGGGCTTACGCTGGCGTGGAGAAGATTTCCTTTGAGGGCGCCATGTACCGGAAGGATATCGGCCGCACCCACCGGAATTGATCGATGGGTGTCACATAATGAAAAAATCATTGTAAAAAATTGCAGAGAACCCCTTGCCATTGGCAGGGGGTTCGTTGTATAATGTCCGGGTATACTTTAAAAAGATGAGGTGGTAATCTCCATGAAGATCAGTTTTTCCACATTGGCTTGCCCGGATTATTCCTGGGTAGACATCTATTCTATGGCGAAAGACCTAGGGTTTGGCGGTATTGAAATCCGCGGCCTAGGGCAGGATATTTTCGCTGTACACGCCCGTCCTTTTACGGATGAGCGACTGCCTAAGACCCTGGAAAAGCTGCGTTCCCTAAATCTGGAGATTCCCTGCCTAGCCTCTGGCTGCGGCCTGAAATATAAAGAGGACTTTGATAAGAATATCTCCGAAGTGACCCAGTACATTGTGCTGGCGAAAAAGTTGGGCACCCCCTATATCCGTGTGCTGGGCGACCGCTATCCGGAACCCCAAGGCGAGGTGGACGACGATTTCGTGGCCGAGGCCTTGAAGCTTTTGGGTACCATTGCCCAGGGCTTTGGGGTGTGCCTGCTGGTGGAAACCAACGGCGTCTACGCCAATACCCAGCGGCTGCGTGCCCTGCTGGATAAAGTGAACCTGCCCTCTGTGGCAGCCCTGTGGGATATCCATCACCCCTACCGCTATGCTGGGGAATCCCCCCGGGAAACCGTGGCGAACCTGGGTTCTTACATCAAGTATGTCCACGCCAAAGACGGCGTTATGGTGGATGGCAAAGCACAGTACCGGATGATGGGCGAGGGCGACCTGCCCATCCATGAGATGCTGGACGCTTTGGTGGATATGGGCTATGATGGCTACATCTCCCTGGAGTGGGTCAAGCGCTGGGCTCAGGAGCTTTCCGACGCCGGTGTGGTGTTCCCCCAGTTTGCGAACTACATGAACGATTATTTCGCTTCCTTGTCCATGAAGGAAGGGGAGCTGCAAGACAACAATACCCACACCGGCAAGTATGTCTGGCCCAAGGAAACGCTCATCGACGCCACGTTCCCCGATGTGCTGGACCGCATGGTGAAAGAGTTCCCTGACCAGCTGTGCTTCAAATACACCGAGCTGGACTACACCCGCACCTATTCCGAGTTCCGGGATGACGTGAACCAGTTTGCCCGGGCCCTCATCGCCATGGGCGTGAAGAAGGGCGACCACGTGGCCATTTGGGCCACCAACGTGCCCCAGTGGTACATCACCTTCTGGGCCACCACCACCATCGGCGCGGTGCTGGTCACAGTGAACACCGCCTATAAGATCCACGAGGCCGAGTACCTGCTGCGCCAGTCCGACACCCACACCTTGGTGATGATCGACGGCTATAAGGACTCCGACTACGTGGGCATCATCAAAGAGCTGTGCCCCGAGCTCCAGGACAGCCTGCCCGGTAAGCTCCATTCCAAGCGGCTGCCGGTGCTGCGCAATGTCATCACCATCGACAGCCACCAGAAGGGCTGCTACACCTGGGAGCACGCCATGGGCCTGGGCGATTCCGTTCCCCCCACTGAAGTGGACAACCGCCGCCGCCACGTGCACAAAGACGACGTGTGCAATATGCAGTACACCTCCGGCACCACCGGCTTCCCCAAGGGCGTTATGCTCACCCACTACAATGTGGTGAACAACGGCAAGGCCATTGGCGACTGTATGGATCTGTCCACCGCCGACAAAATGATGATTCAGGTGCCCATGTTCCACTGCTTCGGCATGGTGCTGGCTATGACCGCTTCCATGACCCACGGCACCTCCATGTGCCCCATCACCGCCTTCTCTCCCCGGAAGGGCCTGCACTGCATCAACCAGGAGCAGATCACGGCCTTCCATGGTGTGCCCACCATGTTTATTGCCATGCTGGAGCACCCTGATTTTGAGAACACCGACTTCTCCCATATGCGTACCGGCATCATGGCAGGCTCTCCCTGCCCGGTGAAGGTGATGCAGGACGTGGTGGATAAGATGCATATGTCTGAGATCTGCATC
>CAJFMJ010000100.1 GCA_904391645.1 uncultured Neglectibacter sp. | reverse complement strand
GGAGGTCAGGTTCAGCTTTTTCAAATCGATTTCCTCGTTGTCAATCCACCGGATGTAGGAGTAGGGCAGTGTCTGCATGGTGATGTCCACGTTGTACTCATTTTCCATCCGGTACTGGAACACGTCAAACTGCAGGCTGCCCACCACGCCCACAATGATCTCTTCCATGCCGGCGCCAATCTCCTGGAAGATCTGGATGGCGCCTTCCTGGGCGATCTGGGTGGCGCCCTTGACGAACTGTTTGCGCTTCATGGTGTCCTTTTGCCGCACCAGGCTGAACAGTTCCGGGGCAAAGGTGGGGATGCCTTCAAAGAGGATTTTCTTCCCAGGGGCGCACAGGGTGTCGCCAATGGAAAATACACCTGGGTCAAACACGCCGATGATATCCCCGGCGTAAGCCTCTTCGATGATCTCCCGGCTCTGGGCCATCAGCTGCTGGGGCTGGGAAAGCTTCATCTTCCGCCCGCCCTGGACGTGGTCCACTTCCATGCCCTTTTCAAACTTGCCGCTGCAAATGCGGATAAAGGCGATCCGGTCCCGGTGGGCTTTGTTCATGTTGGCCTGGATCTTAAAGACAAAGGCGGAGAAGTTGGGGTCGAAGGGATCCACAACACCCTCGCCGGTGGTCCGGGGAAGGGGAGGGGTGGTCAGCTTCAAAAAGCTCTCCAGGAAGGGCTCCACGCCAAAGTTGGTCAGGGCAGAGCCAAAGAACACCGGGGAGAGCTTGCCGTGACGCACCTTTTCCAGGTCGAAGTCGTAGCCTGCCCCGTCGATCAGCTCCACATCGTCCCGCAGGGTGTCGTACAAGTACTCGCCCAGGGCATCCTTCAAGCCCGGGTCTTCCAGGGAGAAGTCGTGCTCCTTGGCTTCTTTCCGGCCGGCGTTGTCCCCGTCCGGCTCAAATTGGAGCACCTGTTTCCGCTCCCGGTCGTACACGCCCTTAAAATCTACCCCGGAACCGATGGGCCAGTTCATGGGGTAGGTGCCGATGCCCAGCTCTTTTTCAATCTCGTCCAGCAGGTCGTAGGGGCTGCGGGATTCCCGGTCCATCTTGTTGATAAAGGTGAAAATGGGGATGTCCCGCATAACGCAGACTTTGAACAGCTTGCGGGTCTGGGCCTCCACGCCCTTGGAGGCGTCGATGACCATCACCGCGGAGTCCGCTGCCATCAGGGTGCGGTAGGTGTCCTCAGAGAAGTCCTGGTGGCCGGGGGTGTCCAGAATGTTGATGCAGTAGCCGTCGTACTGGAACTGCATCACAGAAGAGGTGACGGAAATACCTCTTTGCTTTTCAATTTCCATCCAGTCGGACACAGCGTGGCGGGAGTTGCGTTTGCCCTTTACCATGCCTGCCAGGGTGATGGCCCCGCCGTACAGCAGGAATTTTTCCGTCAAAGTGGTTTTACCGGCGTCCGGGTGGGAGATGATGGCAAAGGTTCTCCGGCGCTGGATCTCGCTTTTCAAATCAGGCAAAATAAGCCATCCTTTCTCAAATGGGATTCATCAATAGAAAGCCGTGTGGTGGCAGGTTGTTACATGGGGATTCCCTCACTTTTTGTAAACTGGTCCGAAACTTAAGTATTATACCACGGGATATTTTGAAACGCAAGACTGTCCCAGGCATAGCGGGAAGATTTCCAGCGTATGTTGCCATAAAAGGGGGCGGGGCCATGTACTTGATCATTTTGGGGGTGTATGTGGTGGTGGCTGTGGTGGCATCGTGGCTGATCGCCCTGGCCCACCGGAGGTGAAACAGGCAAAAAGAGAGGCCCAGGTGGGAAACCGCCTGGGCCCTTTGTGTTCCGTTAAAACAGGAAAAAACCGCCCTGCCGGATGACCTGGCCCAGAAAGGCGATGACGATTCCAAGGGCAGCACCGCAGATCACTTCAATGACACGGTGGCCCAGAGATTCGTTGAGCTTGGGGATCAAGTCGTTGAGATCCTTCTCTTGGTCATTGACGTCCCCGCTGTCCAAATATTCCACAATCTGGTTGATGGCCTTGGCATGAAGGCCGGCCGCCCATCGCACGCCGGTGGCGTCGTACATGACGATCAGTGCCACGATGAAAGCCAAGGCGAAAACGGGGGATTGGAACCCATAGATGAAATAGGAGGTGAGCACCACCGAGCAGCACACCGCCGAGTGGGAACTGGGCATCCCGCCGGCGCCCGCCAGACGTTGCCGGTTAAAAGAGCGGTGTTTCACCGCATCCAGTATGGTTTTGATCACTTGGGCGCTGATCCAGGAGATCACACCCGCGTTGATGAGGGGGTTGGAGATGAGAATTGAAAAATCCATACACAGTTCCGCCTTGCCGCAAAGGATGCTTTACTTTTTTTATGATACCATATCCGCCCAGGAGGGTCAACCAGAATTCCCCATAGATGAGAAATTCTATCAACCTACTATACCGGGTAAAAATCAACTTTTTATGGACCACTCTTGCAACCCAAAAGTCCCGCCCTTGCAATCTGACGGTTGCTGTGCTAAACTTTTGAAGGACAAAAATCAACTTTGCGAGGTGGGAAAATGCCTGGGCCAACGCGAAATTATTCCAAAGAGTTAGAGCGGTTGCTACAAACCCTCCCGGAGCAGGGGACGACGCCGACCCTGCTGCTTCATGCTTGCTGTGCGCCTTGTTCCAGCGCGGTGCTGGAGTACCTGTCCCAGTATTTTGCCATTACGCTTCTCTATTATAACCCCAATATTGCCCCCTATGAAGAGTACCAGAAGCGGGAGGCGGAATTGCGGCGGCTTGTTTCTGAAATGGATTTTGTCCACCCTGTGGCGCTTTTGCCCTGTGGGTATGAGGGACAGGCCTTTGTGGAGGCGGCCCGAGGGCTGGAGCAGGAGCCGGAAGGCGGTAAGCGGTGCGAGGCCTGTTTCCGGCTGCGGTTGGAATATGCCGCGCGGGAAGCCGCCCGCCTCCACTTTGATTACTACACCACCACCCTGAGCATCTCCCCGCTGAAAAACGCCCGGCTTTTAAACCAGCTGGGCGAGGAGCTGGGGGAGAAGTACGGGGTGCGCCACCTGCCCTCGGATTTTAAAAAGAAAGATGGTTATAAGCGTTCGGTAGAGCTGTCCAAAGAGTACGGGCTTTACCGCCAGGATTATTGCGGCTGCGGCTTTTCCAAAGCCCAACGCCAGCGGGAAAAAGAAGAAAGGAAGGATTCCTAAGTGTCTGTGTTTCATCAAGGGGTGGCCTATCCGGTAGCGGATGCCCACGCCCACATCTATCCGGGAAAGATCGCGGAAAAGGCCACCGATTCCGTGGGGGATTTTTACCACATCCCCATGCAGAATGTGGGCTTGCCCCATGTGCTGGCCCAGCGGGGCGCCGAGGCCGGCATCGACCGGTTTCTGGTGTGCTCTGTGGCCACCAAGGTAGAACAGGTGCGCTCCATCAACCAGTTTATCCAGGAAAAATGCCGGAAGTACCCGCAGTTTATCGGCCTGGGCGCTTGGCACCAGGATATCCAAGACATTGCCGGGGAAATGGACGACATCCAAAGCCGGGGGCTGAAGGGCATTAAGCTCCACCCGGATTTCCAGAAGTTCTACATTGACGATGAGCGGATGCTCCCCGTCTATGAGGAGGCCCACCGCCGGGGGCTGCCCATCCTGTTCCACACCGGCGACAGCCGCACCGACTTCTCCACGCCCCGCCGGCTGATGAACGTGGTGGAGAAGATCCCGGAATTTACTTGCATTGCCGCCCACTTGGGAGGCTACAGCGAGTGGGAGGATGCCCGCCGGGAGCTTTCCGGTACCAATGTGTACATCGACACTTCCAGTTCCCTGTTTACGGTTTCCCCGGAACAGGCCCGGAAGAGCATCGAGCATTTTGGCATTGACCACACCATGTTCGGCACGGATTTCCCCATGTGGAACCCCAAAGAGGAGCTGGAGCGGTTCTTTGCCCTGGGCTACGGGGAAGAGGACAACCGAAAGATGCTTTACGAAAACTTTGCCCACCTGTTCCATCTGGAAGGCTAAATGGAGCAGGAGCGGTTTTTAGAGGCTTGCCGCTGGGCTGCCTCCCGGGAAAATATCCGGCAGGGCATCGGTACCTTGGGGGAAAAGACATTGCACAGCGCAGTGAAGTATTACTTCCAGCCGGACCCGGAAAAACGGGAAGTCCCGGTGGGGCCCTTTGTGGCCGATGCCTTGGTGGACGGCGGCGTGGTAGAAGTACAGACCCGCTCCTTGTACCGGCTGCGCCCCAAGCTGGAGTATTTCCTCGCCCAGGGGAAGGCCACCGTGGTGTACCCTGTCCCAGCGAAAAAGACCGTGGTGTGGATCTCCCCGGAAGGGGACATGACCCCGCCCCGGAAAAGCCCTTTAAAGCCCACTGCGGGCCAGGTGCTGCCGGAGCTGTACGGTTTGCGGGAGTTCCTGGGCCACCCCGGGTTCTCCCTGTGCGTACTGCTGCTGGAAGTGGAAGATTACCGCCTTCTAAACGGCTGGAGCCGGGACAAGAAGCGGGGATCCACCCGCTACGAACGGATGCCGGTTTCCCTGCTGCAAGAGGTGTGGGTGCGCTCCCCAGGGGAGTATGGGAAGCTGATCCCCGAAAGCCTGCCGCCCCTGTTTACCAGCCGCGAATTGGGACGCGCGGTGGGGGTGCCCTCCAAAAGGGCCAGCTCGGCTGCCAATGTCCTGCAAAGGGTGGGGGCCATCCGGCAGGAGGGAAAGCGGGGCAGCGCCTATCTGTATACCCGGGCGGGAACGCCCTGTGAAACGGCCGCAATCGGCGGCTGAACCATGTTAAAGGAGATTTATCCCAATGGATTCTTACCTGCGTGTGGTGGGGCAGGCGGTGCTGTTTTTCCCCGTTGCTTCCGCGCTGATTGCCCTGCCTTTTCTCATCCATCACTATCGGAAATATGGGGGCATGACCTTTGCCCGCATTTTCCTCAGCTATTCCTTTGTGCTCTACGCACTGTGCGCCTACTTTTTGGTGATCCTCCCCCTGCCCAGCCGGGAGGCAGTGGCCCAGATGACAGGCCCCAGTGTCCAGCTCATCCCTTTCAGCTTTTTCCGGGACCTGGGCAAGGAAACAGATTTCCTGTTAAACGACCCCTCCACGTACCTGCCGGCGCTGTTTTCCACATTTACGTTGCAGTTTGTGTTCAACATCGCATTGCTGGTGCCGCTGGGATTCTATTTGCGATACTACTTCCGGCGGAGCCTGGGGCAAGCGGTGTTGCTTTCTTTGGGCGTGAGCCTGTTTTTCGAGCTGACCCAGCTTTCAGGCTTGTATGGGTACTATCCCCGGGCCTATCGCCTGTTTGATGTGGACGACCTGATCTGCAACACGTTGGGCGGGTTGTTGGGGTACCTTCTCACGGGTCCGCTGATGCGTGTGCTTCCCGACCGTGACAAGATCGACCAGCGCTCCTACCAAAAGGGGGAGAGGGTCACCTTTACCCGGCGAGGCCTCTCCTTTTTTGTGGATTTGATCTTTGTGGATTTGTTGTGGGTGGTGCTGTCCGTTGTGTTGCCTGATCTGCCCTTTTCTTTGCCCTTTGCCCTGGCATATTGGCTGTATTTTGGGTTGTTTCAGTGGGCCTGTAAGGGGAAAAGCCTGGGAAAGCGTCTGACAAAAATCTGCGTCGTCAACCAGGACGGTTCCCGGGTGCTGTTGTGGCGCTGCCTGCTACGGTACGGGATATTAGTGGCATTTTTCTATGCCTATGGGGGCGTGGCCGCGTTGTTCCGCCTGCTGCCCCTGGGCTCGGAATTGGTGATGCTGTTCCTGGTGGCGCTGTGGTTTTTGGGGGGACTCTTCCTGCTGTTGTTGGAAACTGTATTGAACCGCTCTTCCGCCACCGGGAGGGACTATCTCTATGGCCGGCTGTCCGGTACACGGCTGATGAGCACTGTGCTCCGTCAGCCTTTTGAACCTGCCACACCTGCTGCGAAAGGATGATTTTCCATGGAACGCCAATTGGAACTGCAAAAATTCCACTACTTCGATGAGGGCAACACCTACGTGGGCCAAAAGACCAAAGACCCGGGGCAGGGGACGCTGCTCCGGTATTTGATCAAGCCAGATAAAGAAAATGCCCTGCTGCTGGCTTACTCCTGGACAGAGGACCTGTGTTTTGAGCGGGCCCATGAAAAACAGGAGCGTCAGTACCCTCTTTCCGAAGAGGGGTTGGAGCAGGCGGTGGAGTGGCTGGAAAGCCAGTATGCCGCTTTGTAAGAGGAAAAGATGGAAGAGGGGCCGCTGGTTTTGCAGCGTGCACCTGTAAAATGAAAGTAGACACTCACAAAAGTGTGGGTGTCTGCTTTTTTATGGTAAGATAGAGAAAAGGAGGAAGAGGAAATGGGAAAGAAAG
>CAJFMJ010000099.1 GCA_904391645.1 uncultured Neglectibacter sp. | reverse complement strand
CCATGAGTTCTGCGGTTCTGCAATTGCTGGCCTTGGCCACCATGGTGGTGGACCACGTGGGGCTGGCCCTGTTCCCGGGAGAGGGGTGGCTCCGGTGGGTGGGGCGGCTGTCGTTCCCCCTCTTTGTCTTTTTGCTGTGTGAAGGCTTTGTCCACACCTCCAGCCGCCGGAAGTACGCCCTGCGGTTAGGGGTGTTTGCGCTCCTTTCCGAGGTGCCCTATCAGTTGCTGATGGGGCAGGTCTATGGGGAAAGCTGGGGGTGGCCGGTAGGGAATATCTTTTTTGAGCTGCTGTGCTGCTTTTTTGCCCTGTGGTGTGTGGAGCGTGGTGGCCTGTGGGCCTTTGTGACGGCAGGGCTTGCCCTGGCAGCCCAGCTGCTGGGGCTGAGTTACGGCGCTTACGGTGTGGTGCTGGCAGTGTGCTTTTTCCTGTTTCGGGGGAAGCCTTGGCTGCAGGGGATTGCCTTGGTGGGGGCCACTTGCCTGTACTGCGTGTATTACTCCAATTGGGTCCAAGGTTGGGCGGTGTTGGCGGTGGTTCCCTTGGCCTTATATAACGGCCAGAGGGGAAGGCGGCTGCCCAGGTATTTCCTCTACGGGTTTTATCCCTTGCACCTGATGGCGTTGGCGGGGGCATTGTGGTTGCTAGCTGTGCCGGGGGTTTAAAAGGCGGCGCAGGAGGGCAACGCTTTGCGATCCTGCCTAGATTTTCAAGAATCCGTTGCCAGGGAGAAGGTTTTCCTATATAATAGGAAAAAACGCGGGCCACGCCCGGGCGTTTGTCATTTTAGAAGAGAAAGGAAGTCGGACCGAATGTTCAACGATTTGATGGATACCATCGGCTTTGTGGAAGAAAAAGACCCCGAAGTGGGACAGGCCATGGAAAAGGAGCTTGCCCGCCAGCGGCGCAACCTGGAGCTGATCGCTTCGGAGAATATCGTTTCCCCCGCTGTGATGGCGGCTATGGGGTCGGTGCTCACCAACAAGTACGCCGAAGGGTATCCCAGCAAGCGGTACTATGGCGGCTGCCAGTGCGTGGACATCGTGGAAGAGATCGCCCGGCAGCGGGCCTGCAAGCTGTTCGGTGCGGACTACGCCAACGTGCAGCCCCACTCCGGCGCTCAGGCCAACTTGGCGGTGTACTTTGCCCTGCTCCAGCCCGGCGATACCGTGCTGGGTATGAACCTTTCCGAAGGCGGCCATCTGACCCACGGTTCCCCGGTGAATATGTCCGGCGCCCTGTACAACTTTGTGGCCTACGGCGTGGACGCCCAGACTGGCCGTATCGACTATGACAAGCTGATGGAACAGGCCCTGGAAGTGAAGCCCAAGCTGATCGTGGCCGGCGCCAGCGCCTATCCCCGGGCCATCGATTTTAAAAAGTTCCGGGAGATCGCCGACGCTTGCGGCGCCTACCTGATGGTGGACATGGCCCACATTGCCGGCTTGGTGGCGGCGGGAGTCCACCAGAACCCGGTGCCCTATGCCGACGTGGTGACCACCACCACCCACAAGACCTTGCGTGGCCCTCGGGGTGGTTTGATCCTCTGCAAGGAGGAGCTGGCCAAGGCCATTGACAAGGCCATTTTCCCTGGCACCCAGGGCGGCCCGCTGATGCACATTATCGCTGCCAAGGCGGTTTGCCTGGGCGAGGCGCTGCAGCCTGAGTTTAAAGCCTACGGGGAGCAGGTGGTGAAAAACGCCGCTGCTTTGGCCCAGGGGCTTCTGAACCGTGGCGTGAAGCTGGTTTCCGGCGGCACGGACAACCATCTGATGCTCATTGACCTCACCGACAGCGAGCTCACCGGCAAAGAGCTGGAGCGCCGCTTGGATGAGGTGTATATCACCGCCAACAAGAACACAGTTCCCGGCGAGAAGCGCAGTCCCTTTACCACCAGCGGCGTGCGTCTGGGCACCCCGGCTGTTACCACCCGTGGCTTGAAGGAAGAGGATATGGACGAGGTGGCCGCCTGCATTGCCTTGTGCATGGAAGATGGCTTTGAAGAGAAAGTGGAAGCCATCCGGGCCAGGGTGGAGGCCATTTGCAGCAAGTATCCCCTGTACGCCTGAGAACTTTTTTTCTAGAACGATCCGGCAATGGAGCCGCCAGGGAGGAATCCCTTGGCGGCTTTTTTGTCTGTTTCCGAACGGTTGTTTGGTAAAACTGGTTGCGCTTTTTCGGGGAAAATGATAGAATAAACCCAAGAAAAGGCCAAAGGAGGGAGCTTATGCCGGCGCCGCTTGCAGACCGTGTCCGACCTACCACGCTGGACCAGGTGGTGGGACAACAGCATATCCTGGGTCCTGGCCGGGCCCTGCGGAAGATCATCCAGGCGGGGGAAGTGCCCAACATGGTATTTTACGGCCCCTCCGGAGTGGGGAAGACCACCGTGGCCTCCATCATTGCCAAGAACACCAAACGGCACTTGGTGAAGCTCAACGGCACCACAGCCTCCACGGCGGATATCAAAGAGGCGGTGGCGGCCACCCACACCTTTGAGGGGATCAACGGTGTGCTGCTGTACTTGGATGAGATCCAGTACTTCAACAAGAAGCAGCAGCAGACCCTGTTGGAGTTTATCGAGAACGGCAGCGTTACCTTGATTGCCTCCACCACGGAGAATCCCTATTTTTACGTGTACAACGCCATTTTAAGCCGTTCCACCGTGTTTGAATTCAAGCCCGTGGGGAAAGAGGACATTGAAAAAGCGGTGGAGCGCGCCTTCCAATTCTTGGCGGAGGAACAGGGGAGGCCGGTACTTCCGGAGGAGGGCGTCTGCGCCCACATTGCTTCCCACTGTGGCGGGGACGTGCGCAAGGCCATGAATGCGGTGGAGCTTTCCACCTTGGCCTGCGATAACGGCGGGCCTCACGTGGAGGTCACCTTGGAAGCCGCTCAGGAGCTGACCCAGAAAAGCGTTATGCGCTACGATAAAAACGGCGATGAGCACTACGATTTGATGTCGGCTTTTCAGAAGTCCATGCGGGGCTCGGACCCGGACGGCGCCCTCCACTACCTGGGGCGGCTGTTGGAAGCCGGTGACCTGCCTTCTGCGTGCCGGCGGCTGTTGGTGTGCGCTTGTGAGGATGTGGGGCTTGCTTGGCCCCAGATCATCCCCATTGTAAAGGCGGCGGTGGATTCCGCCCTGATGGTGGGCCTGCCCGAGGCCCGCATCCCCTTGGCGGATGCGGCGGTGCTGGTGAGCTTGGCGCCCAAATCCAACTCGGCCTACACAGCCCTGGATAAGGCAGTGGCGGACATCCGGGCGGGAAAGGCCGGGCCGGTACCTCGGAACTTGCAGAACAAGCACTACGACTCCGCTGAAGTGGAGCGCAAAGGGCAGTTTTACCAGTATCCCCACGATGCGCCCCACCATTGGCTGCCCCAGCAATACCTGCCCGATTCCCTGCTGGGTACCCACTACTATGAGTACGGCGACAACAAGACAGAGCAAAGCTTTCGGGCTTATTGGGAAAAAATCAAGCATAACAACGGATGACCGGCTGTATGCTTTAGAGAAGGACAACAGGAAAAGGAGGCAAGCTTGATGAAACCATTAGTATTAGGAAACTTATCCTACGGGATGTACGCCATTGGCGTGAAGGACGGCAATCGGCCCAACGCCTGCATTGTGAACACAGTGATGCAGATCTCCAAGGCAACGCCCTCGGACCAGCCCCTGGTTGCATTGGCCATGAACCGGGACAACTACAGTTGCGAGTGCATTGAAAAAGAAGGGATCTTCTCCATTTCTGTGTTGTCGGAGGACACGCCTGCCACGGTGATCGGTGCGCTGGGGTTTGTGTCGGGCCGTCACGCGGACAAGCTGGGGAACGTCCGGCACAAGGTGCTCATTGAAGGGGTACCGGTGATCAAGGAAAACACCTGCTGCTGGTTCCTCTGCCGGGTGAAGGACTCCATGGAAACCAAAGGGCAAAAAGTGTTTGTGGCGGAGATTATTGCCGGCAGTGACGAGGCTGTGGGCACGCCCATGACCTATCAATACTATGTGAAGCACCTGGGCGGGGCTTCCCCCAAGCATTCCCCAACATACCTGCCCCCGGCCCATACCTTTGACAAGTCCAGCGGGGAAAGCTTTGTGTGCTCCGTGTGCGGGTATGTGTACAGCGACCCCAATTTCGGCTTTGAAGAGCTGCCGCCCGATTGGACTTGCCCCATTTGCAAGATGCCGAAAAAGGCATTTGTGCGGAAAAAATAGATTTTCCTTTTGCAGAAGAACCCCGCCCAGGGAGCACCTAGGGCGGGATTTTTTTGCCTTTTTGGGGTGAAAGCAGGTTGCAAAAATGAAAATTATGGAAACAGACAATTTGTGCCATTTTGAAAAAATTCATCAAAATGTGATATATAATAGGTTAAAATGAAGTATTTTGTAAGTTTATGCACTCAAACTGAATACAATCTTAAGAATTTTGTAAAGTTCTCATAATGACTTCGTAACATCTTGGCTTTAAACTCTGTTGCGTCAACCGAAGAGCGGTATCCCCGCTCCCAGGTCGCTTTTCTCCTCTCCGCGAGGGGCGGGAAGCGGATCTTTTATTTAAAAAGGGGAAACATATCATGAAAAAAATTTTTGCAGCTTTTTTGGCTCTTACCTTGGCTTTGAGCATGGCCGCTTGCGGCAGCAGCAGCAACAACAGCTCCACTGCCAGCGATGAGAGCTCCACTTCTTCCGTTGTCACGGAGGATGAGTCCTCTGCTTCTGAGGAAGAGTCCTCCACCGTGGTTGAGGATGAGTCTTCTGCTGAAGAGGAAGAGTCCTCCGCCGCTGAAGAGGAGAGCTCCGCTGCTGAGGAGTCCTCTGATGCTGATGCTTCCACCGCTGAGGAGTCTGTTGCTGAGTAAGCAAAAGGTGACCGTAAAAAGTGGGCTGGCAATGTGCCAGCCCATTTTTTTGTTTCCTGGGCCCATGGAAGCAACCTCCGGTGCCAATGTAGGCCAGAGGTTGAGCCAGGGGAGGGGGGAACTTGGAAATCCACGGCCAACTTTTTTTCAGAAATCTGAGAAACTTTTTGAAAACACATTGACTTTCCCAAGTTTTTCCCCTATGATAAAACTACAAATTTGTACGGACAATTCCGTGCTGGGAAGGAAGGATACGTTCTATGGAGAAGAAATTTGCCCGTGTCACCTTGGACAAGGATTTTCAGATCAGCCGGGTGGACAAGCGGATTTATGGCTCGTTTATTGAGCATTTGGGCAGGGCTGTTTACGGCGGTATTTACCAGCCGGGACATCCCTCTGCCGATGAGGAAGGGTTCCGCCAGGATGTGTTGGACCTGGTGCGTGAGATCGGTGTGCCCATTGTGCGGTATCCTGGCGGCAACTTTGTGTCCAACTTTTACTGGGAGGACAGCGTAGGGCCTGTGGCACAGCGTCCCCGGCGGCTGGAGCTTGCTTGGCGCAGCACCGAACCCAACCTGGTGGGCGTCAATGAGTTTGCCTCTTGGGCCAAAAAGGCCAACACAGACGTGATGATGGCAGTGAACCTGGGTACCCGGGGCATTGATGCAGCTTGCAACTTGCTGGAGTACTGCAACCATCCTTCCGGCACCAAGTACAGTGACCTGCGGATCTCCCATGGTGTGCAGGATCCCCATAACATCAAGGTGTGGTGCTTGGGCAACGAGATGGACGGTCCCTGGCAGACCGGTCACAAGACCGCTCAGGAGTACGGCCGTTTGGCGGACGAGACCGCCAAGGCCATGAAGCTGATTGATCCCCAGGTGGAACTGGTGGTCTGCGGCAGCTCCAATACGGGCATGCCCACCTATCCCCAGTGGGAGGCCACAGTGCTGGAAGAGGCCTACGACAGTGTGGACTTCATCTCCCTTCACAGCTATTATGGCAACAATCTGGACGACACCGCCAATTTCCTGGCGAAGAGCGACGACATGGACCACTTCATCCGCACGGTGATCTCCACTTGTGATTTTGTCAAGGCAAAGCGCCGCTCGAAAAAGGACATGATGCTCAGCTTCGACGAGTGGAACGTGTGGTTCCATTCCAACAAGGCGGACGATGATACCATGAAAAACCGTCCCTGGAGTGTGGCTCCCCACCTGTTGGAGGATCGCTACGACTTTGAGGACGCCCTGCTGGTGGGCCTGATGCTCATCACCTTGCTGAAGCACTCCGACCGGGTGCGGATGGCCTGCATGGCCCAGCTGGTCAATGTGATCGCCCCCATCATGACCGAGGAGAACGGTCCCGCTTGGCGGCAGACCATTTTCTATCCCTATCTCCACGCCAGCAAGTATGGCCGCGGCATCGCCTTGAACCCGGCCCTGCGCTCTTCCAAGCATGACACCGTGGAGTTTACCGATGTCACCGATGTGGAGTCTGTGGCAGTGTGGGACGACGAGAAAGACCAGGTGACCA
>CAJFMJ010000098.1 GCA_904391645.1 uncultured Neglectibacter sp. | reverse complement strand
GGGGATATGCGGTTCTACAACAATATTTTCGTCCAGCAGCCGGTGCATCCTGCCCTGACCAAGCTGATGGAGGACACCCGGGCTGCCCATGTGATTTGGGACGACAACAACGTGGAAGTGGGCCTCGCCCCCTACAACGGCTACCCCACCTTTGAGCAGTGGGAGAAGCAGTTCGAAGGCTATTGCGGCATGGGATCCGTCACCACCGACCGGTATTACAGCCATCTGCCTGTGTGGGCCAAGGACAATGTCTACTTTGGCGGCGCCAAGCCTTGGGAACAGGAGGAATCCCCCTTGGTGGTGGAGCAGCCTGTCACCCTGGAGCTGGAAGAGCGGGATGGGAAAGTGTTCCTGAAAACCGACCTGTACCGTTACCTGCCCACGGGGAAAGCAGCCTGTATTTCCACCCAGGTGCTGGGCATGGCCTTCGAGCCGGAGGAAAAGTTTGAAAACCCCGACGGCAGCCCCATCGTCTTTGACCAGGACTACTTTGGACGCCACCGGGCTGTCCGCCCTGTGCCGGGGCCCTTTGAGTCCCCCGAAGAGTGGGAGGAGTCCCTGTTTTGAGCGGGGAATTGACCCTGCGGCCCATTGGCCACATCCACACCGAATTTCCTGAAAAGTTTGGCATCCCCCGGCAAAGCGGCCTGGTGGAGGGCTTGCGGGCTGTGGTGGAGCTGGAGCCGGAGTTCCGTGTGCCCGAGGCGTTCCGGGGCATCGAGGGCTTTTCCCACCTGTGGCTTTTGTGGCAGTTCACCAAAAGCAAGGGATGGTCCCCCACGGTGCGGCCGCCCCGTTTGGGTGGGAACCAGCGGATGGGGGTGTTTGCCACCCGGTCCCCCTTCCGGCCCAACCCTTTGGGGCTGTCCTGTGTCAAGCTGGAGAAGGTGGACTACCACGCGTCCAACGGGCCTTTGCTGGTGGTGAGGGGCGCCGACCTGCTGGACGGCACACCCATTTTTGACATCAAGCCCTATGTGCCCCTGGCTGACTGCCACCCGGAGGCGGAAGGCGGGTTCTCCGACCAGCACCGGGAGGACCATCTGGAGGTGGAGTGTCTGCCACAGCTGCTGGAGGTGGTCCCGCCCCATCAGCGGGAGGCGCTGCTTGGTGTGCTGGCCCAAGACCCCCGGCCCTCCTACCAGAACGACCCTCAGCGGGTGTACGGGATGGCTTTTGGCGGGGTAGAGGTGAAGTTCACTGTGGAGGGCAAGGTCCTCTCGGTGAGATCCATTGAAAAAATTTAAATGGAGGGTTACGCTTCCCCAGCAGGGGAGCCCCCTCCTGGGCAATGCTGGAACACCTTGGTATCCCCTTGTGGGAAGGGTAGTTTTGAACCGCCGTTTGGCAAGCGGGGCGCTGCTATCACGCAGCGCCCCGCTTTTTTATGTGCTCCCGCTTTCATAGCCTGGGGGGAACGCTCATATGTTGGTGTAAGGGCCGTTTGAAAAGAAAGGCGAGGCGCTGCCGGACTCCTGGGAAATGTGATACCATCCGGCAATGGCACGTGTGGTGTTATACAGAAAACCGGGTATCGATTTGGTCATCCGTTACAAAGTTTGCAATCTTTTTTACCGAGATTTAAAGAGTATCGCTAAAAAACACTTGAATTTTTTTTAGTTTATGTTATTATAACAATAAAGAACCCGTTTGTTCGGGGGAAAAGGAGCGTTCGGGCCATGGAACGTGAAAAGAATGTTAACAAAACCCCCTCCGGCAACCAGCCGGACAATCCGCCTTTGTATCTGTTCCGCAGCGGTAAAAACCGCCGTTCGTATGAATATCTGGGCCTGCACAAAACCACCCATCAGGGGAAGGAGTGCATGGTTGCCCGGGTGTGGGCGCCCCATGCCAGGGAAGTTTCTTTGGTGGGGAATTTCTGCAACTGGGACAAGGCCAAGTACCCTCTGAAAAAAATCGACGACGCTGTGTGGGAGGGCTACACGGACTTTGTCTTTGAGCCCTTTGAACTGTACAAATTTTATGTAAAAACCGCCCAGGGGAAGGATGTCTACAAGGCCGACCCCTTTGCCCGCCATGCGGAAACCCGCCCCGGTACTGCCTCCCGCTGGTATGAATTGGATTACCAGTGGCACGATGAGGATTGGTTCCACCACAAGGAGGAAGCCCCTCACTACGAGCAGCCGGTGAACATCTATGAGATGCACGCAGGTTCCTGGCGGAAGTATGCCGACGGCAGCGTGTTCTCCTATGACAAGCTGGGGGACGAGCTGATCCCTTACGTCAAAGAGATGGGATTTACCCACATTGAATTCATGCCCCTGATGGAGTACCCATACGACGGCTCTTGGGGCTATCAGGTGATTGGCTACTTTGCGCCCACCTCCCGCTATGGCGAACCCAAGGACTTTATGCGCTTTGTGGACCGCTGCCACCAGGAGGGCATTGGTGTCATCATGGACTGGGTGCCTGCCCATTTCCCCAGGGATGAGGCTGGGTTGGCCTATTTTGACGGCACCCCTTGCTACGAATATGAGGACCCCCGGAAAGGGGAGCACAAAGAGTGGGGCACGTTGGTGTTTGACTATGGCAAGCCCGAGGTGGTCAGCTTTTTGATGTCCAGTGCGGTGTTCTGGCTGAAAGAATACCACATTGACGGCCTTCGTGTGGATGCTGTGGCCTCCATGTTGTACCTGGATTACAACCGCCGGGATGGGGAGTGGATCCCCAACAAAGACGGCGGAAAAGAGAATTACGAGGCAGTGGCTTTCCTGCAGGCCCTCAACGAGGCGGCCTTTGCCGAAGAGCCCAACTGTATGATGATCGCCGAGGAGTCCACCTCCTGGCCCATGGTGAGCAAACCCACCTTTGCGGGAGGGCTTGGTTTCAACTACAAGTGGAACATGGGTTGGATGAACGATATGCTGCGGTATATGTCCATGGACCCCTTGTTCCGCAGCGGCAACCACGACGCCTTGACCTTCTCTTTCTTCTACGCTTTTTCCGAGAACTTCATCCTGCCCATCTCCCACGATGAGGTGGTGTATGGGAAGGGCTCTCTGATCAACAAGATGCCCGGCGATGACAAGATGAAGGCCGACCAGATGCGGGCCTTTGTCAGCTATATGATGGCCCATCCCGGCAAGAAGCTCCAGTTCATGGGCACGGAGTTTGCCCAGAAAAACGAATGGAACTACGAAAAAGAGCTGGAGTGGGGCCTGCTCCAGTACCCGGAGCACCAAAAGGCCCAGGCCTTCTTCAAGGCTGTGAACCACTTCTACCTCTCCCGTCCGGAGCTGTGGGAGGTCGATTTCTCCTGGGAGGGCTTTGAGTGGATCTCCAACGACGACTATAAGCAGAGCGTGATCGCTTTCCGGCGCAAGGCCAAAGACGGCCGGGAGCTGGTGGCGGTGTGCAACTTTGTCCCTGTGCAGCGGGAGAATTACTGCATCGGCGTGCCCTACCGGGGCGTGTGGGCAGAGGTGTTCTCCTCGGATGCCCAGGAGTTTGGCGGCGGCGGTGTGACCAACGGCAGCGCCATCAAGACTCAGGATGTGCCCATGCATGGCTGTGACCAGAGCATCTCTCTGACACTGCCCGGCTGTTCGGTGTTCTTCCTGGAGTGCGTGAAGAAGACCCCCAAACGGGCCCGGCGTACCACAGCTGCCAAAACGGAGTCAACAACCAAAACCACTCGCACCACGAAAAAGGCCTCCACTGCCGGGAAAACCGGTACCACTTCCCGCGCCAAGGGGAAGAAGGCCCAGGGGAAAGCCCCCTGACACTTTTGTAAGAAAGGCGGCCGGCTTTTCTGGCTGGGGGACCCCCGGGAGGGGCTGGCTTCTTTTTCTCAATATCCAACCATTGTCCAAAGATTGAAGATTAGGAGGACGCTAAAAATGTTACCCAAACAAGAGGTTGTGGCCATGCTGCTTGCCGGTGGCCAAGGCAGCCGCCTGGGCGTGTTGACGAGGAATCTCGCCAAGCCCGCAGTGCCGTTCGGTGGAAAATACCGCATTATCGATTTTCCCCTTTCCAACTGCGTAAACTCCGGCATCGAAACCGTGGGTGTGCTCACCCAGTACCAGCCCCTGGAGCTGAATGATTACATCGGCAACGGGCAGCCCTGGGACCTGGACAGCAACAACGCGGGCGTACACGTGTTGCCCCCTTACCAGAAGCAGAAGAAGACCGACTGGTACAAGGGCACCGCCAATGCCATCTATCAGAATATCCCCTTTATTGAGCGCTATAATCCCGACTACGTGGTGGTGCTCTCCGGCGACCACATCTACAAGATGGACTACTCCAAGATGCTCTCCTTCCACAAGGAGAAAAACGCCGCCTGCACCATTGCCGTGTACGAGGTTCCCATGGCCGAGGCCTCTCGCTTCGGAATCCTGAACACCAACGAGGACGGCTCCATCTACGAGTTTGACGAGAAGCCCAAAAAGCCCAAGAGCAACAAGGCCTCCATGGGTATCTACGTCTTTACCTGGGAGAAGCTCCGCAAGTATCTGGAGGAGGACGAGAACGACCCCAAGAGCCAGAACGACTTTGGCAAGAACGTGCTGCCCGCCATGCTTAACGCCGGCGAGGCCATGTACGCTTACCGGTTCGAGGGCTACTGGAAGGACGTGGGCACCATCGATAGCCTGTGGGAGTCCAACATGGACCTGCTGGATCCCAACGTGCCTTTGGATCTGAACGATCCCGAGTGGCGCATTTACTCCCGCAACCCGGTTATGCCGCCCCATTATGTGGCCAAGGGAGCCACTATCCAGAACTCCCTGGCGGCGGAGGGCTGCAACGTTTACGGCACAGTGGACTTCTCGGTGCTGTTCGCCGGCGTCTATGTGGCCCCCGGCGCGGTGGTGCGGGATTCCATCATCATGCCCGGCGCCCGCATTGAGGAAGGCGCCCAGGTGCAGTACGCCATTGTGGCGGAGGATTCCGTGGTGGGCGCAGGCGCTGTTGTGGGCCAGCGTCCCGAGGATATGGACAACAAGGACGATTGGGGCGTGGCTGTCATTGGTCCTGGCTGCAAGCTGCCGGCAGGCTCTGTGGTGCTCCCCAAGGCAATGATCGACGCTGAGGAGGTGGAGAAGTAATGCGCGGCAACGACGTAATCGGCATTTTGTTTGCCTATGTACATGAAGAGCGGGTCCACGAGCTGACCCAAAACCGAGTGATGGCTTCTGTCCCCTATGGAGGCCGCTACCGCCTGGTGGACTTCCCCTTGTCCAACATGGTGAATTCCGGCATCAACAAGGTGGGCGTTATCACCGAGCAGAATTACCAATCCCTGATGGACCATCTGGGCTCCGGCAAGGCCTGGGACCTGTCCCGGAAGCGGGAGGGCCTGTACCTGCTGCCTCCCTTTGGCGCCGAGACCATGCGCACCGAGGGCAAGATCAGCTCTCTGGCGTCCATCATGCGGTTTTTGAAGAATTCCCACGAGGAGTATGTGCTCCTCTCCGACTGCGACACCGTGGCCAACATTGACTATAAAGAGGTGTTCGCCCTGCACACCGCGAAGGAGGCGGACATCACCATTGTCTACCGCCATGGCACCTCTCCCGACACGGATAAGAACGTGGTCTACACCGTGGACCCCGAGGGCTTTATCCGGGATATGGTGGTCAAGCGGGGCAGCGATACCGACTGCAACTTTGGCATGGGTATGTGCCTCATCGGCCGCAAGCGCCTGATGTCCATGGTGGAGGAGTGCATGAGCCGCAACCTCTACGACTTTGACAGGGATCTCCTGCAGCGCAACCTGCCTGACCTGCGGGTGTGCGGCTACGAGTTTACCGGCGCGGCCTACTGCGTGTCCTCCCTGGGCAGTTACTTCAAGGCCAACATGGCCCTGATGGAGCCCAAGGTCCGCACTCAGCTCTTCGACGCCAGCCGGCCCATTTACACCAAGGTTCGTGACGACAGCCCCACCCGCTATGGCCTGGGATCTGTGGTGTCCAACTCCATTATTGCCGACGGCTGCCTGATTGAAGGCGAAGTGGAAAACTGCGTGCTTTTCCGGGGCGTCAAGGTTCACACGGGCGCCAAGCTTCGCAACTGCGTGATTATGCAGGATGCCGTTGTGGGCGAGAACAGCCGGCTGGATTTTGTGGTGGCGGACAAGGATACCATCTTCGACCCCAACCGCACCCTGATGGGCTATCAGACCTATCCCGTGTTTGTTGCCAAGGGCAGCAAGGTATAAAAAACGCCGCCCTCCCGCGTTCCCGCTTGGCTCACGGCGGGACGCCTCGGAATCCTTTAGAGGCGGAAGGGGAAATCACTGTGAGCGGAAAGGCTGAGGTTCAACAATGAAAGTTCTGTTTTGCGCCAGCGAAGCGCTGCCTTTCTCCGCCACCGGCGGTTTGGCGGACGTGGCGGGCTCTCTGCCTCAGGCGCTGCGTTCCCGGCTGGTCGGCTGCCGGGTGGTGA
>CAJFMJ010000097.1 GCA_904391645.1 uncultured Neglectibacter sp. | reverse complement strand
CGCTGCCTTGGGCTACAGAAGCCCCGTTCAGTTCAAAACCGAACGGGGCTTCTGATAAATATTCTTTTTAGTGTCTACTTTCTCTTGACAAGTGCACCGTAGAAGGTTCCCTGCCCTTTTTTATTTTTCAGTTTTTGGAAAAGCCCACCCTGGCCGGTTTTGCCCTCCCGGCTGGGTCGCTGGCGAAAGGGAACCCCTTGGTTACAGCGCTTCCTCCAGGGCGTCGATGACGATCTTCAGCGCCTTGATCCGGGCGTACTTCTTGTCCACCGACTCCAGGATGTGCCAAGGCGCGTAGGTGGTGCTGGTCTTTTGCAGCATCTCGTCCACGGCCTGCTCGTACAGGTCCCACTTTTCCCGGTTGCGCCAGTCCTCGTCGGTGATCTTCCACTGCTTGGAGGGGGTGTTCTGCCGCTCGGTAAAGCGCTCCAGCTGGGTGTCCTTGTCGATCTGCACCCAGAATTTCAGAATCACTGCGCCCCAGTTGTGGAGTTCCTGCTCGAACTCGTTCATCTCGTAGTAGGCCCGCTGCCAGTCGTTCTCCGAGCAGAACCCTTCCAGCCGTTCCACCATCACCCGGCCGTACCAGGTGCGGTCGAAAATGGCGATGTGGCCGTCTTTGGGCAGCCGGGTCCAGAACCGCCACAGGTAGTGCCGGGCCTTCTCGTGGGGCTCAGGGCTGGCGATGGGGTGCACTTCAAAGCCACGGGGGTCCAGGGCCCCTGTCAGCCGCTTGATGTTGCCGCCTTTGCCTGCGGCGTCCCAGCCCTCATAGCAGATGATCACCGGCACCCGCTTCCGGTACAGCCGGTTGTGCAGCTGGGAAAGTTTCCCTTGGAGCTCCTTCAGCTCCCGCTTGTAGTCCTGGTCGGAGATGGTCTTGTCCAGGGGGATGTCCTTCAATTTGGGCATCTTCACCAGGGGGAAGGCGTTTTGCAGCAGGGGCACTGCCAGGCTCTCGTTGTGAAGGGCGGTTTCAATGCCCATGCACAGGGTTTCCATCACCTGCAGCTCTGCAAATTTCTTCGACTTGGCATCGATGATGTACCAGGGGGCGCTGGGGGTGTTGGTGTCGTCCAGGTAGCGGTCGAAGGCCTCCAGGCACTTGTCGTAGTGGCGGTTCTGCCACAGGTCCCCGTCGCTCACCCGCCAGGCGGTGTCCTTGTCGGCACGGAGGGCGTCGATCCGGTGCTCCTGCTCTTTTTTGCTGATGTGGAAGAAGAACTTCAACACCAGGTAGCCGTTGTCGGTGAGGGAGCGCTCAAACCGCTTGACGCTGTCCACCCGCTGGGCATAGGCCTTGTCGTCCAGCTGGCCGTGGAGGCGCTCTTTCATGATCTGGTCCATCCAGCCGGAATCTAGGAAGGTAAACTTCCCGGCCTCGGGGATCTTCTCGAAAAAGCGGTATAAGAAAGGCTTGCGCAGCTCTTCCGCCGTGGGGGTGGAGGGCATGGAGAACACTTTGAAAAACCGGGGGTCGATGTTGCGGATGATCTGCCCGATGGCACTGCCCTTGCCCGCGGCGCCCCAGCCTTCGATGAGCACCAGCACCGGCAGTTTTTTCTCTTTCAGTTTCATCTGTTGGGTGGCCAGCTTCTCCTCGGCAACCTTCAAGCGCTGTTTCAGCTCTTCGCTGTCGGGTTTTTCCGGCCGGATCCAATTCTTTAACATGGTTGTCACCTCTGACCCGGGCATTGCCCGGTGGATTCTTCCTACTGCTATTATACCAATTATCACTGAAAAAACCAGCTTCTTTTCCTGGAATTTTGAAAAATTTTCCAAGGGCTGTTTCTTTCTGAAAGAGGGAGGGTGGAATTTTGCCGGATGCCCTTCCCTTTTGGGGCGTTTTGGGGTAGTATATAGGAGCTTTGGCCAAAATCCATGGAAGAGGTGTGGGCATATGGCTGTGGAAAACGATTTGGGCAGGGACAAGGTCAGTTCCCTGGTGTGGCGCATCGCCATCCCCAGTATGCTGGGGCAGTTTGTCAGCGTGCTGTACAGCATTGTGGACCGGATGTACATTGGCAACATCCCCCAGGTGGGGGACCTGGCTTTGGCCGGGGTGGGGGTGTGCGGCCCGGTGGTGACCATGGTGGGCTCGGTGGCATTTTTGGTGGGCGTGGGCGGCGCGCCCCTGGTGAGCATCCGCATGGGGGAGGGCAACCTGCAAGAGGCCAAGCGGGTGCTTTCCAACTGCTTTTTGATGCTGGTGGTGTTTTCGGCCCTGCTCATCGGGGGGATCCTTCCCTTCCGGGAGCCCATGCTGCGGCTGTTTGGCGCCAGCGACGCCACCTATTCCTACGCGGAGGAGTATTTCACCGCTTACCTCTGCGGGACGTTTTTCGCCCTGGCTGCCAGCGGTTTGAACCAGTTTGTCATCTGCCAGGGGTTTGCCAAAATGGGTATGGCGTCGGTGATGTTGGGCGCGGCGCTGAACATCGCCCTGGACCCGCTGTTCATCTTTGTCTTTGACATGGGGGTGCGGGGGGCTGCCATTGCCACGGTGATCTCCCAAGCGGCCAGCGCGGCCTTTGTGGTGGCCTTTTTGTTTGGCAAGCGGGTGATGGTGCCCATCACCTTTGGGGGCTACGACCTGCGGGTGATGGGCCGGGTGCTGGTGATGGGCTTCACGCCGTTCCTCATTGTGGCGGTGGACAACGTGATGATCATTGCCATGAACGCCATCTTGCAGCGCACCGGCGGCGCTGACGGCGATATGCTGGTGACCTGCAATACCATCGTCCAAAGCTTCATGCTGGTGGTCACCATGCCCTTGGGGGGCATCAGCGGCGGCACCCAGGGGATTTTGGGGTACAACTACGGCGCCCGCCAAGTGGACCGGGTGCGCAAAGCCCAAAAGTACATTGTGGGGCTGTGTGTGGGCTATACGGCCATCTTGTTTGTCCTGGCCCGGGTGGCAGGGCCCCTGTTTGTCCGGCTGTTTACCCAGGAGCCGGAGCTTGCCCAGGAAGCTTATGAGGCCATCAAGGTCTGCACCTTGGCCATCATCCCCTTGGGGGTGCAGTACGAGCTGGTGGACGGCTTTACCGGCATGGGGCAGGTGCGGCTGTCCCTGCCTCTGTCCTTCTGGCGGAAGCTGGTGTACTTTGTGGCCATCTTCGCCCTGCCCGCTGCCTTTGGGGCCCGGGCTGCCTTTTACGCCGAGCCCCTGTCGGACATCCTGGGCCCGGCGGTGACGGTGGTGGTGTACTTCCTGGCCATCGGCAAGGTTTTGCAGGCCAGAACCGAACCCCGCGGTGCGGGGCTCTAGGAGAATCCCTTGCAGGCCTGAAAGGCCAGCATCCTGCCGGCGCAGGACCGGAATTCTCTGTCCCGGCTGAAAAAGACTTTATGAAAAAAAGACGGCTGCTTGTGGCAACCGTCTTTTTTTATGGGTTCTTTTAGCCGTTGGCGGCTGTGATGGCGTCGATCACAGCGGAGCGGAAGGCGTGGCGCTCCAGCTGCTCCACACCCCGGATGGTGGTGCCGCCGGGAGAGCAGACGGCGTCCTTCATAGCGCCGGGATGCTGGGAGGTGGCCAGGTGGAGTTTTCCGGTGCCAGCAAGCATCTGGGCGGCCAGGCGGTAGGAAAGCTCCCGGGGCAGGCCGTGGCGTACGCCGGCGTCGCCCAAAGCCTCCAAAAACATGGCGGCGTAAGCCGGTCCGCAGCCGGCAATGGTTCCTGCAATGCCCATCTGGGCGGCGGGCACTGTGGCCACTTCCCCAAGAGCCGAAAGAAGCTCCTTGACCTGGGCCAGCTCCTCCGGGGAAAGGGCGTGCTCCTCCTCCAAAAGCAGCACGCCCTCACCGATGGCTACCGGCGTGTTGGGCATCAGGGTCAGGTGATGGACCCCGGCTGGGAGGATCGCCTCGAACCGGTCAAAGGACCACCCTGCCGCCACAGAGAGCAGCACCTTCCCGGAAAGCTTGTCCCCGATAGGGGCCAGCACTTCCTCAATCAGGTAGGGCTTTACCGCTAAAATCACAAGATCCGAGCGCTCCACCACCTGGGCGGCGTCCTGGCAGGGCACGGCCCCCAAGGCCCCGGTTTTCTGCTGCAGTTTGTCCCAGTGCTTGGCGCAGGCCGAGATGGCCTCCCCGGGCAGCGCCCCGCTGGTTACAAAGCCCTTGGCCATGGCCTGTGCCATATTGCCGAATCCGATAAATCCCACCGTTGTCTGTCCCATAGTGACTCTCCTTTCCACACGCTGTGGTCATTTCGGGGAAAACGCCCCTGGTTTCATGGGTTCTTCCCGGAGGGGGCAGCCTTTGCCTCCCCTTGGGTGAACAGATATTCCTTGCGGCCGTTTACCGTCAGGGCTTGGGACTGCACCCCAAACACCCGGGCGGGTACGCCGCTTTCAAATACGTGGTCTGCAGGGCCTTGGGCGGCCACCTGTCCTTTCTCCAGCACCACCACCCGGTGGCTGTAGGAAAAGGCCAGGGGCAGGTCGTGGAGCACCATCACCACGGTTTTGCCCATGCGATGGATCTGCCGCACCAGCTCCATCACCTCGAATTTCTGGCCGATGTCCAAATAGGTGGTGGGCTCGTCCAGAAACAGCACCTGGGTGTCCTGGGCCAGGGTCATGGCCAGGTACACCCGCTGCCGTTCCCCGCCGGAGAGCTGGGAAAGCTCCTTTTCCGCAAGCCCGGCGGTGCCGGTGGCCTCCATGGCCCAGGCGATCTTTTCCCGGTCGGCCTTGGTCAGGTCCCGGCCGAAACTTAAGTGGGGATAGCGGCCGTGGGCCACCAGCTGCCCCGCCCGGATGGAGGGGATGTCCCGGGTTTGGGGCAGGATGGCCACCAGGCGGGCAAACTCCTTGCGGCCAAACTTGCCCAGGGGCTTGCCATCGTAGAGCACCTGCCCGCCCTGGAGGGGCAGCAGCCCGCAGGCAGCTCGCAGCAGGGTGGTCTTGCCGCAGCCGTTGGGGCCGATGAGCGAGGTGATCTCCCCGGGTTCAAAACCCAGGCGGATATCTTGCAGCACCGGGCGGCCCGGATACCCGGCAGTGACGCGATCCAGTTCAATCATGGGAAGCCCCCTTCCTGCTGGGGCGGCTGTGGTGCCGCCGCTGCTTCAGGATCAAGAACAGGAAGAAGGGGCCTCCCAAAAAGCTGAGTAAGATCCCCACGGGGATCTCATAGGGGGCAAACAGCACCCGGCTGAGCAGGTCGCACAGGGTGACAAAGCTGGCTCCCAGCAGCGCCGCCGCCGGCAGCAGCACCCGGTGCCGCCCTTGGCCGAACAGCCGCCGCACAATGTGGGGGCACAACAGCCCCACAAAGCTCACCAGCCCGGAAAAGCTCACCGCCGCCCCGGCCAGCACACAGGCAATGAGGATCAACCCAAAGCGGGTGGCGTTTACCGGCAGCCCCAGGCTGTGGGCGGTTTCCTCCCCCAGGCACAGCACGTCGGTGGGGCGGGAGAGCAGCATGGCCAGCACCAGCGCCGGGAGAATCATCATCCACGCCGGGGAGATGTCGGCAAAGCTCACCCCGGAGAACCCGCCGATCAAAAAGGTGCTGCCGTTGTAGAGGGTGTCCGGGAAAAAGGTCTTGATGGTGTTGATGCCCGCGGTGAAGATACTGCTCACCGCCACGCCGGCCAGGATGATGGTCAGCTTTCCGGCGCCGGCACCGGCAGCCACGGCGTAGACAATGAGGGTGGCAAGCAGCGCACCGAAAAAGGCCCCGATGGGGGCGGCCCCGGAAGACCCGGGCACCAGCGCCATGGCCAAAAAAGTGCAGAATCCAGCCCCGGCGTTGACACCGATGACGTTGGGGGAGGCCAGGGCGTTGGACAGCACCGCCTGGATCAGCATCCCGCTGACGGACAACGCCGCCCCGCACAGCAGGGAAGCGGCCACCCGGGGCAGCCGCACGTGAAGGAGGATCCGGGCGTCGGGGGAGGAGGTGTTCCCGGAAAACAGCTGGCCCAGGGCGGTGGGCAGGTGGATGAGGGTGGAGCCCACGGCAGTGCCCAAAGCGGCACTGAGGACCACCAACGCCCCCAGGACCACCAGCCCCAGCCCAGCCTTACCCCTCATGGAACAGGGTGGGGTAGAGGATCTCCCCCAGGTACTGGTAGCTCTCCCCCCAGCGGTTGTTGGGCTTGTAGTGGAACAGGTCCTTGGGCAGCACAATGTAGCGGCCCTCTTTCACAGCAGTCAGCTCCGACCAGGCGGGGTTTTCCTCAATGAGGCCGTTCAGATAGTCCAGGGCCTTTTGCTCGTCCCCCATGGTGGTGACAAAGATATACGCCGGGTCGGCGGCAATGACCTCTTCCATGCTCAGGTCCTCCAGCATGGAGGGGTGGTCGTCGGCGATGTTGTGGGCCCCCAGGTCCTTTAAAATGGCCCCGGCCAACTCGTCGTCGGTTTTGGCCTTAATCCCCGAGGAGAACGCCCGGATCAGCAGCACCTGGGGCTGGCTGTCCCCTTGG
>CAJFMJ010000096.1:6725-7878 GCA_904391645.1 uncultured Neglectibacter sp. | reverse complement strand
GCAGGCCACCCTTCTTTGGGAAGGCTCCTCCGCGCCGGAGAGCGTTTCCGTTTGCTGCTGGCCGGAAGAGGACCTGGGCAATGTTTCTGCTGAAAGCACGGAGGTCCCCTGGGAGGGGGAGGGCTTTTTGCTGAAAGAGGGCGGCTGGATCTACGAGATTTCCGCCCAGTGGGAGGAAGAACTGGGCAGCGGAAACGCCAGCTACTGCGTGTATGTCCTCAGCGGGGAGGAAGCAGCCGCGGCGTGGGATGCCATCCCGGAGGCGCCCCCTGCGTTGACGGTGTCCTGCGGGGAAGCCCAGACGGAAGCCTTGGTGACAGGGTCTATCTGGGATGCCCTCCAGGAGGATGGGACCTATCAGGCGGAGCAGAACGGCGAGCTTTTCCCCCAGGCGGAGGCCATCTGGGACCAGCTTCCCCGGTTGGAGGGCGCGGGACAGGTGACCCTCACCTGGGAGGGGACGGAGCCCTATATGCCTCCTTCAGTTACCGCCCAAAACGCCCAGGGGGAAACCCGGGAGGTGTCCTTGGAGGGGAACACCTTCACCTTGCTGGAAGGGGAATGGATGTATGGGGTTCTGGCAGGCTGGCAGAGCCGGAGTTATGGAACCCAAAACGGAGCCGAGTATGTCTTTTTGGGTGTGAACTGATAAGTGAAAAGGGAAGGCAATGCCTTCCTTTTTTCATTTTACCTGCCCAAAACCCCGGTTTTTCTTGCGTTTCCACAGGATTTCGACTATAATTGTTTACAATGTGTTCAACACCTGGCGACAGGAATGGGATACAATAATTCCGCGAAAGGGCGGTTGAACCATTTCCCCTGCCCATTTTCGGGCAACACGGCGGATGGTCCCGCCAGAAAGGACAGCCCCAGCGGGGCGGCAGGTGAGCGATGTTCGGCTATGTGCGGCCTTTTAAATCGGAGCTGCTGGTGCGGCAGTACGACCAGTATAAAGCGGCCTATTGCCAGCTGTGCCGGGCTTTAAAACAGCACTACGGCTGGCTTGCCTCTTTTACCCTCAGCTACGACTGCACGTTCTACGCCCTGCTCATGCTCTCCACCCGGGAGGCGAAACTTTCCCTCCACCATGGCCGGTGCGTGATGAATCCCTTAAAGCGCTGCGATTTTTTGGAGAGCGATGGGGAAGCCTATC
>CAJFMJ010000096.1:0-6637 GCA_904391645.1 uncultured Neglectibacter sp. | reverse complement strand
GGAGGATGACAGCTTTTGGAAATCCTTCGGCAGCCGGGTGTTTTTGCCCTTTGTGTCACGGAAAGCCAAACGGGCCGCCAAGGAGTACCCCTTCCTGGCCCAGGAGGCCCAGAAGGCCATGGAGGGCCAGCGGGAAGCGGAACAGTCCGGCGGCGGTGTGGACGCCTGTGCCGAACCCACAGCCAATTTGCTCTCTGCCCTGTTTGGAGAGCTTTCCTGCGACAAGATGCAGGCCGTGGCCCTGGAGCGGTTTGGCTACTTTCTGGGCCGGTGGGTGTACTTGATGGACGCTGCAGACGACCTGATGGACGACCTGAAAGAGGGTGCCTTCAACCCCTTTATCCCCCGCTTGGGGCTTTCGGGAAAAACAGAGCTTTCCTGTGAGGAGCGCAAGGTTGCCGACGAGGCCATGAACCAGGCGTTAAACGCCACGGCTGCCCAGATGCTGCTGGCGTTCCAGCTGATCGACACTCAGAATTTCGGGCCCATCCTGGAAAATGTGGTGGAGAAAGGCCTGCCGGAGATCCAGCGGGAGATCTTGTTTTTGCACATCCGGGAGCGGAAAAAGCGCCGCCCGGAGCCGGAGGACCTGCCCTGACCGGTTTGTTTTTTGGAAATCAGCCCCACGGGGCTTTGATCGTGTATAGAATACGGAGTGAATCCCAGGTAAAAGGAGATCGACTATGACAGACCCCTATAAAGTGTTAGGAGTATCCCCTTCCGCAACGGACGAAGAGATCAAGGACGCCTATCGCCAGCTGGCCAAGAAGTACCATCCCGACCAGTATGCCGACAGCCCTTTGAAAGACTTGGCCGACGAGAAGATGAAAGAGATCAACGAGGCCTACGATACCATCACCGCCCAGCGGAAAAACGGCGGCAACCGGGGGTATACCGGCGCCTACAACAACGTGGGGCGCAGTGGTGGTTCCGGGTTTAACGACGTGCGCAGCCTGATCATGTCCGGCCGCATCGCCGACGCGGAACAGATCTTAAACGGCGTGCCCCCCGAGCGGAGGAACGCCGAGTGGTATTTCCTCAAAGGCTCTGTGCTCTACCGCCGGGGCTGGCTGGAAGAGGCCAAGGACCATTTTTCCCGCGCTTGCCAGATGGACCCCGGCAACCCGGAATACAGCGCAGCCCTGAACCAGGCCATGAACCAGGGCAGCGGTATGTACGGCGGTTACCGGCCGGGTACCAATATGAATGCGGGGGGCTGCAACTCCTGTGACGTGTGTTCCTCCCTGATTTGCGCCGACTGCTGCTGCGAGTGCATGGGCGGCGATTTGATCTCCTGCTGCTGAGTAGGGGAGAACTGTCTGGGAAAGGAGGGAACTGCCTGTGAAACAACCCATGAAGCTGGCCTTTTCCGGGGTGATGGCTGCCTTGGCCACCGTGCTGCTGTTTTTGACAGGAGTGGCGCCCATGGCCACTTTGGCCCTGCCGGCAATTGCCGGGTGTTTGGTGATTCCGGTGGTGGTGGAAGCGGGCCTTGCCTGGGGCTTTGGAATGTACGGCGTGTGCAGCGTGTTGTCCTTTTTGCTGGCGTCGGACCGGGAAGCCTTCCTCTTTTACCTGTTGTTTTTTGGCCACTACCCGGCGCTGTTTGCCGTGTTGGGGCGGATCGGGAACAAGGTGGCCCGATATGTGGCGAAGTTTTTGGTGTTCAACGCCGCCATGGCTTTGGAAGTGCTCCTCTCGGTGTATGTGCTGGGGATCCCCTTTGAAAGCTTTGGCATTTTGGGGCCGATTGGCCCGGTGGTGCTGTGGGTATTGGCCAACGCGGTGTTTGTGGTGTACGACCTGGCCTTGGAAGGGCTGATCGTCCAGTACTTACACAGGCTTCATCCCCAGTTGAGCAAGGTGCTGAAAGGGAAATGACAGATCGGCAGGCTGCGTGCCTGCCTTTTTTATGCCTGACTGTTTTGAAATTTTTGGAATAATTCCTGCAAAACCTGGACAATATCTCCGGAAAACAAAGGAATTCTCTTGCTTTTTGCAAGGGAAAGCCTTAAAATGAATAAGATATAGTGTACTTTGGCCCCGGGAGGAGAGGGGCCACTCAGGAAAGGAAGGAAGGACATGAACAGCCAGCTTGCCGAGCGCATCCGCCAACACAGCGCCAGCTTTTCCAAGGGCCAGCGGATGATCGCCCGCTACATTGAAGAACACTCTGACCAGGTGGCCTTTATGACCGCCTCAAAGCTGGGGAGTACCGTGGGGGTCAGCGAGTCCACCGTGGTGCGGTTTGCCACCGAGATCGGCTATTCCGGGTACCCGGCCTTGCAGCAGGCCATGCAGGAGATGATCCGCAGCAAGATGACCAGTACCCAGCGGTTGGAGCGCACTTCCCGGAACATCCCCGCCCACCGTTTGCTGGACGAGGTGCTGGACCAGGACATTGACATCCTCAAGCGCACCAAGGAAAACGTGGACCGGGAGGCCTTTTACAAAGCCGTGGACGCCCTGGTGGACGCCAAAACCGTGTATGTGTTGGGGGCGGGCAGCTCCCTGGCCCTGGCCACGTTTTTGGCCCATTACCTGCGGCTGGTGTTTGACACCGTCCACTTGGTAGAGGCCACCAGCGAGGCCACCATTTTGCAGCAGATGGTCCGCATTGGGGAGGGGGACGCGGTCATTGCCATCAGCTTCCCCCGCTATTCCAAAAAAGCAGTGAAGACCATGAAGTACGCCTCTTCCCAAAAGGCCACCACTGTGGCCATCACCGACAGCCCCCTGTCGCCCCTGGCCCAGTATGCCTCCCATGTGCTGCTGGCCCGCAGCGATATGGTGTCCTTTGTGGATTCCCTGGTGGGCCCCTTGAGCGTGATCAACGCCCTCATCGTCACCGTGGCCATCAAAAAGAAAAACGAGGTGGCGGATACCCTGCGGAAGATCGAGAAAATTTGGGATGAGTATGGCGTCTACGAGAAAGTGGACGAGAAAGGCAACTGACCTTGAAGCAGTTTGATGTAATTGTGGTGGGCGGCGGGGCTGCCGGGCTGATGGCTGCGGGAGCAGCCGCAAGCCGGGGGCTGTCTGTGGGCCTCTTTGACAAGAACCAGCAGTTGGGCAGGAAGGTGCGCATCACCGGCAAGGGGCGCTGCAATGTGACCAACAACTGCTCTGTGGAAGAGGTGGTGGCCTCTTGCCCACGAGGTGGGAAGTTCCTCTATGGGGCGCTCTCCGCCTTTTCCCCCCAGGACACCATGGCCTTTTTTGAGGGCCTGGGGGTTCCCCTGAAGACAGAGCGGGGCCGGCGGGTGTTCCCCGTGTCCGACAATGCCCACCAGATCGCCGACGCCTTGGCCCGTTGGGCAGGGGAGGCCCAGGTGATCCGGCAGGCGGTGACAGAGGTCCTCACAGAGGACGGCCGGGCTGTGGGGGTGAAGACAGCCCAGGGGGCCTACCATGCCCAGGGGGTGATCCTCTGTTGTGGTGGGGCCTCCTACCCGGGCACCGGCTCCAACGGGGACGGCTACAAGCTGGCCTCCCAGCTGGGCCACACCATTGTAAAGCCCACGCCCTCCCTGGTCCCCTTGGTGGAGCGGGGGGATTGGTGTTCCCGGCTGATGGGCCTTTCCCTGCGCAACTGCGGGGTGAAGGTGACCCAGCAGGGCAAGAAAAAGCCGGTGTACGAGGACTTTGGGGAGCTGCTGTTCACCCATTTTGGGCTTTCCGGGCCCACGATCCTCAGTGCGTCGGCCCACCTCCACCCCATGGAGCCGGGGAAGTATACCGTCCATATCGACCTGAAACCCGCCCTGAGCCCTCAGCAGCTGGACCAGCGGCTCCTGCGGGACTTGGAGGGGCATAAAAATAAATTTTTTGCCAATTCTTTAGAAGAGCTTTTGCCTCAAAAGCTGATCCCGGTGGTGGTGGAGCGCAGCGGCATCCCTGGGGAAACACGGTGCAACTCCGTCACCAAGGAGCAGCGCCGGGCCCTGCTGGAATTGCTGAAGGATTTCTCCCTGGAGGTGGAGGGCTTCCGGCCCATTGCCGAGGCTATCGTCACCAGCGGTGGGGTGAGTTTGAAGGAGATCGACCCCCGGACTATGGAGTCCAAACGGGTGCCGGGACTGTACTTTGCCGGGGAGCTGATGGACGCCGACGCCTACACCGGGGGCTACAATTTGCAGATCGCCTTTGCCACCGGCAGGCTGGCGGGGAACAGCGTCTGCGCCCCTTGAGGCTTTGCAGTCCCAAGGCGGGAGCGCTTTTACAACCAAGGGAACACGAGGAAGGAGTGTAGATGGATGTTTGCAGTTGCCATCGACGGCCCCGCCGGGGCTGGGAAGAGCAGTGTGGCCAAGGCTGCGGCCAAGGAGCTGGGGTTCGTGTACGTGGACACCGGCGCCATTTACCGCACCATTGCCCTGTATGTGCTGCGCCAGGGGGTGGATCCTCAGGACGCCGCCGGGGTGGAGGCCCTGCTGCCTCAGATTGAAATTGGCATGGAGTACACGGACCAGGGCCAGAAAATGGTCCTCAACGGGGAGGACGTCACCGGGCTGATCCGCACCCCGGAGGTGTCCATGGCCACCTCCACCTGTTCCGCCATCCCGGCGGTGCGGGCGTTCCTGTTGCAGCTCCAGCGGGACTTGGCGGAAAAGAACAACGTGCTCATGGACGGCCGGGATATTGGCACGGTGGTGCTGCCTCACGCCCAGCTGAAAGTGTTCCTCACCGCTTCCCCCCAAGAGCGGGCCCGGCGGCGGGTGCTCCAGCTGGAGGAGTCCGGCCAGAAGGCGGACTATGAGGCCATCCTGCGGGATATTCAGCAGCGGGACTACCAGGATTCCCACCGGGAAACCGCCCCTCTGCGCCCGGCAGAGGACTCTGTGTTGGTGGACACCAGCGGCGTCACCTTTGAAGAGTCGGTGCAGCGGCTGGTGGAGCTTGTCCGGGAACGGCTGTAAGGATTTGAATGTTGGGTTTTGGGAAAAGAACGTGTCAAAATTTTGAGTTTTGAAGGGGTGGGTTGTGTTGAGCAAGGGTAAGAAAGCAAAACCAAAGACATGGCTCTATTTTTTGGGGCAGATCATCTTGTGGGGATATTTCCACGTGGTGTTCCGCATGAAAGTGGTGGGCGCGGAAAACGTGCCCAAAGAGGGGCCGGTGCTGTTGTGCAGCAACCATCTGGCCAAGCGGGACCCCGTGCTGCTGGGGCTTTCCCAAGGCCGCCAGGTGTTCTATATGGCTAAGGAAGAGCTGTTCCAGAATAAATTTTTGGGAGGGCTGTTCCGCGGGCTGGGGGCTTTTCCGGTGAAGCGGGGCACTGGCGGCAGCGACGCCTTGGAGGAGGCCTACACCATTCTGGAAGAAAATGGCGTGGTGGGCGTGTTCATCGAGGGCCACCGTTCCAAGGACGGCAGACTGCAAAAGCCCAAGACGGGCGCCGCACTGCTGGCCTATGAAACAAAAGCCCCGGTGGTGCCGGTGTGCATCACCGCCGGGGATGGCAAACAGCCGGGGATATTCAAGCGCACCTTGATCCGCTTTGGAAAGCCCATTTCGGCCCAGGAGCTGAACATCCAGAACGATTCCAGCGTGCAGCTGCGCCGGGCCAGCCGGACCATTATGAGCCACATCATCCAGTTGCGGGAGGAGTCCTGCAAGGACCTGGGCTTGCCCTCCCAGCTGGAGCCGCCTGCCCCCAAGGCGCCTGCAGCACCCAAGGAGCAGCCTGCCGTCCCTGACCAGGCAGCCGCGCCGGCTGCTGAAACAGGGGCCAGCGTCCCCGACCAGGAGGCCCACCATGAAGGTTGAGGTGGCCAAGAGCGCCGGGTTTTGCTTTGGGGTGGACCGGGCGGTGAACGCTGTGTACCAGCTGTTGGAAGAAGGCAAGCGGGCCGCCACCTTGGGGCCTATCATCCACAACCCCCAGGTCACAGAGGACCTGGCGGCCAGGGGCGTAGTGGTGGTTGAGGACCCCTCCCAGACTCCCCCGGGGTATACGTTGGTCATTCGCTCCCACGGCGTTTCCCGGGAGGTGGAGGAAAAAATCCAGGCCCTTTCCATCCCCTGTGTGGACGCCACTTGCCCTTTTGTGAAAAAAATTCACAACCTCGCCCAGCAAGCTGGGGAGGAAGGAAAGGTGTTTTTGCTGGCCGGGGATCAAGACCATCCCGAGGTAAAGGGCATTGTGGGCCACTGCAAAGGGGAGAATTTTGTGGTAAAAGACAGCGAAGAATTAGCTAATTTGCTGAACTTTTATCCGGAATTGCACGAGAAACCACTAGCAGTTGCGGCCCAAACAACCTTTCACGCAGGGGAATGGGAAAAATGCTTGGAAACTCTGAAAAAACTATGTACAAACGCCGCGATTTTTGCTACAATATGTAATGCGACTGCGAGACGGCAAAAAGAAGCAAAAACTCTTGCCCAGCACTGCGACCGGATGGTGGTGGTGGGGGGCAGGAACAGTTCGAACACGGCAAAGCTGCGCGACATCTGCGCACAGTACTGCGAGACGTACCTCATTGAAAGGGCGGACGAGCTGCCTGTGTTTTCGGCCGGGCTGAGCGTTGGCATCACAGCGGGGGCATCCACGCCCGCAAGCATTATAAAGGAGGTACTTGCTACCATGGCAGAAGTGACAAACAACGAACAGAATTTTGCGGAATTGCTTGAGGAA
>CAJFMJ010000095.1 GCA_904391645.1 uncultured Neglectibacter sp. | reverse complement strand
TAAACGAGCGCTAAAAAATCCGCTGGTGTAGCTCAGTTGGTAGAGCAGCTGATTTGTAATCAGCAGGTCAGGGGTTCGAGTCCGTTCACCAGCTCCACTAGCTGACAAACAAGCGTGTTTCACATATCCCTTCCTTTTTGGAATGGGGCTTATATGGGAGAGTTCCCGAGTGGCCAAAGGGGGCAGACTGTAAATCTGTTGTCGACGACTTCAGTGGTTCGAATCCACTCTCTCCCACCAAATTAGAAGTATAGTTTGAGATTTTCAAACTATACTTTTTGTTTTATGCGCGGTATAAAAGTCAAATTAATTTGTGTTGGAATGAGGGAATAAAATTGAGTTATGTAGAACAGCTGCGAAAAAAGATCGGTCATGATGAGTATATAGGCGTTGGTGCTGGTATATTTATTTACAAAGACAGGAATGTATTATTACAAAAAAGGAAAGATAATGGTTGCTGGTCTATGCATGCAGGTGGTCTGGAAATAGGTGAAACAGTTGAAGAAGCGGCAAAAAGAGAATTGTTGGAAGAAACTGGATTAACCGCAAACACTCTTTGCTTATTAGGTGTATTTTCAGGGGAAGATATGCGCTATACATACCCGAATGGCGACAAAGTAAGTATTGTACAAATCATTTATACCTGTAATGATTTTTCAGGAGATATAACTCGTGAACAAGAGGAAGTATCAGAATTGAAGTGGTTTGACATCAATGAAATACCCGATAATATAAGTCCGCCTGATAAAAAGGCTTTTGATTCTTTTATAAATTTTATAAACAGTAAAGAATCACAATTCAATAACTAATATACGCAGAGACATGATAAATTTTGCCAGTAAAAACGGTCACCAAAGACAGACTGAGTCCGGACGCAATTCGCGTTCGGACCTTTTCTTTTCTATCGGAGTGAACACTTGTGACAAAAACGGCATTGAAAGTGTCCACCCCTTTCAAGAAAAACCAGGTACTGAAACAATACCTGGTTTTTCTATGCTTTCTTTTCGAATACAAAGAGGAAAATGCTTCCTCTCCCAGGAAACAAACGTCACACGGTCAGCTCCAGCCGATCCTCGCCAGCTTCAACCATTACGTGGGCCTGGGCATCCGGGCACTTCTTCCGGAGGATCAACAAGGCCCGGCCTTCCCACAAAGTGGTTTCCTCCCACGTGTAATTCCCCAGGGGCTTGGGGTTCCCACTGCCCAGGCGGAACTCTTCATTGGATCCCACCGTTACCCGCACCTGGGTTGCCGCCTGGAAATCCAGTACACCCTGGTCATCCCTGGCCTCCAAGACAATGTACACAAGCTCTCCCGTTTCCCCCGGCTCTACCGTGGCTTTGACGCGGGTCTTTCCCCGCGGTGTTTGCAGCGTTGTCCGTCCCAGCTCCTTGCCATCCTTATAGCAAACAGCCTCTAGGGCACCAGGCGTATACACCGTTTCAAATTTGGCTTGAAACCCTGCATCCGGGCCAGCAGGTGCCCTCCCAAGAGAAACCCCATTGAGGAACAGCTCCACTTCCTCCCCGGGAGCGTACACTTCCACGCACACCGGCTTGTTTTCCATCCCAGGATAATTCCAGCTATTCCGGGCATCACTGAGAAGCCAGGGGGTCTTGAAGAGCTTCTGGCCATAGCGGTACGGGTTTTCCACGGCAATATAGGGGTCTTTCCGCAACCCAAAAACAATCTCCCGATAATAGGAAGCCGGACGGCGGAACCCCGTGATATCCAAATCCCCCACATAGGCCAACTGGCAGGGGAACGCTGCTCCAAATCCCCCTTCCCCAAAGGAATAGGCCGGCACACCGCCACCTGCCTCCCCCATATAGTCCCAGCCTGTCCAGGTGAAATCCCCGATCAGCTGGGGGTGTTGGGTGATGATCCCCCAATTGCGGGCAATTTCCGGCGGGTAGGTTTCTGAACCCACGATCACCCTTTGGGGACGTTCTGCAACATCCCGCTCATACCGGCCCGTCATGTAGTTGTAGCCTGCCACGTCCAAACCGGCACAAGCCTTGTCCAAGCGTTCCCCCACCAGGGGATGGTTGACCAGCTGGTCCAAATGGGAATCCATCAATCCCATAAATTGGTTGACATTCCCCCCAAAGGCCGGGACATCCTCCCCCAACTGGCCCAGCACGTCCCCAGCTACCTTGTCCACGGCGTCCCCCACCATAAATACCCCGTTGATGCACGCCGTGGTAAAACGGGTGGGATCCAAGGCTTTGACCCTCTGGGCAAGCTGGGAGCAAAGGGCCGCCCCTTCCTCCAAACCGATCTCCGGGATCTCGTTTCCCACAGAATACAGAATCACCGAGGGATGGTTGAAGGCATCTCGCACCATGGCCTCCAGGTCCCGCTCCCACCAATCCCAGAAGTAGGCGGCATAATCGTAATCCACTTTGCTGCGGGTCCAGGCGTCAAAAGCCTCCTCCATCACGTACATCCCCAGCTGATCGCAAGCCTTCAACAGGGCAGGCGAGGCAGGGTTGTGGGATGTGCGGATAGCGTTGAAACCCGCTTCCTTCAAAAGCTTCACCCGGCGGTATTCGCTGTCGTAAAAGGAGGCTGCTCCCAAAAGCCCATTGTCGTGATGGACGCAGGCCCCCCGCAATTTGACCTCCTGGCCGTTGACCCGCAACCCCTGTTGGGCATCCAGTTCCAACGTGCGGATGCCAAAGCTGGTTTCTGCCTCATCCATAAGGGCTTCTCCTGCCCACATCTGGACTTTGGCCCAAGAGAGCTCCGGGGTCTCTGCCGACCAAAGGCGAGGGGCAGCTACCGTAAGGCAGACGGCCACTTTTTCCCGCTGTCCTCCCTGTAGGGAGAAAGGCGCCTCCGCTTTCACCCCTTCCACCTGGAACCGGGCAACACCCTCCACGGGGGATTCCCCTTGGTTGACTGCCCAAGCAGAAACCTGGAGCACGGTGCTTTGATCCGGGTTCATCTGCTGGGTGGACACCTGCAAGGAACCAGGCTCCCAAAAAGCCTCTTGGGAGGACTCCAACAGCCAGACGTTCCGGTAAATGCCTCCACCGGAATACCATCGGCTGTTTTGGGCCGAGTTTTTCACAGACACTCGAATCTCATGCTCCCCTCCCTTTTGGAGGAACCTGGTCAGGTCTGCAAAAAAGCCGATATAGCCATAGGGGTGGTACGCCGCCAGCTGGCCGTCCACATAGACCCACGCGTTGCCGTATACGCCCTCAAAAAAGAGGATGCGGCATCCCTTGCTGCCTTCCGGAACAATCAGGGTCTTGGCGTAGCAGTATGTCCCCCCCTCCCGGAACCCTGTATTCCGTCCGTTAGGGATGGCTTGACAATGCCCGCTATGAGGGAGAAGACGCAAAAAAGCCAAGAAGCTCCCCCTATTTTTCCCCCCGCATGGTCAGGGAGATCCGTTTCTTCCCCTCGTCCACCGAGAGCACCGTCACCTCTACCACATCCCCCACGGAGAGCACCTCCGAGGGATGGCGGATATACCGGTTGGTGATCTGGGACACGTGCACCAGCCCATCCTGATGGACGCCGATATCCACAAAAGCGCCAAAGTCCACCACGTTCCGCACGGTGCCGGACAGCTTCATCCCCGGCTTCAGGTCAGGTAGCTCCATCACGTCTGTGCGCAGCAGGGGCGGGGGCAACTGGTCCCGCGGGTCACGGCCCGGCTTTTGCAGCTCGCTGACAATATCCCGCAGGGTGGGAACGCCGATGCCGCATTCCTGGGCGGCCTTTTCCTCCCCCAGCTGCTTCAGCCGCCCGGGCAGATCCCCCAGGTTTCCCACGTCCTCCAGCGTGTACCCGCACAGGGTGAGCAGCTTTTGGGCCGCCTGGTAGGACTCCGGGTGGACCGCCGTGTGATCCAGGACGTTGGGACTTTCCATCACCCGCAAAAAGCCAGCGCACTGCTCAAAAGCTTTGGGCCCCAGCTTGGGCACCTTCAAAAGCTCCTTCCGGCTTTGGAACCCTCCATGTTCCTCCCGGTAGGCCACCACGTTCTGGGAAACCGCCGGGGTGATGCCCGCTACCCGCTTCAGCAAAGAGGGGGACGCTGTGTTCAAATCCACCCCCACGCCGTTGACACAGTCCTCCACCACCCCGTCCAGGGCCTGGGAAAGCCGGGCCTGGGGCATATCGTGCTGGTACTGGCCCACGCCAATGGCCTTGGGGTCAATCTTCACCAGCTCGGCCAAGGGGTCCTGCAGCCGCCGGGCGATGCTCACCGCCGAGCGCAGGGACACATCAAAGTCCGGGAACTCCTGGGCACCCAGCTTGGAGGCCGAATACACCGAGGCCCCTGCCTCGCTGACCACCATGTACGCCAAGGGCTTGTCATACTCCTTGATAAACTGACTGACAAACAGCTCTGACTCCCGGCTGGCAGTGCCGTTTCCAATGGCGATACAGGTGACGCCATGCTTGTCACACAGCCGCCGCAGGACCTTTTTCGCCTCCTCCACCTTGTTGTGGGGCTTGGTGGGATAGATCACCCCGGTTTCCAGCACTTTGCCGGTGCCGTCCACCACCGCCAGCTTGCAGCCGGTGCGGTAGGCGGGGTCAAACCCCAGCACCACCTGGTTTTTCACAGGGGGCTGCATCAGCAGGGGGTGCAGGTTCAAAGCAAAGGTGTGGATGGCCTGCTCGTCCGCCATCTCCGTCAGGTCGCTGCGGATCTCCCGCTCCAGGGAGGGGAACAGCAATCGGGACCAGGCATCCTCCGCCACTTCCCGCAGCAGCTCCGGGAAAGGATGGTTTTTCGTCAGCGCCTTTTGCAGGATGCGGGGCACGGGGCTCTCCTCTCCCGGCTGGATGGACACCTTTAAAAAGCCCTCCTTCTCCCCTCGGTTGATGGCCAGGATGCGGTGGCTTTGCAGCCGCTTAATGGGCTCGGTGAAATCGTAGTACAGCTGGTAGACAGAGTCTTCCTCCTTGGCGGCCACGGAACGCAGGGAGCCATTCTTTTGCAACATGGCCCGCAGCTCCTTGCGGATGGAGGCGTCGTCGGAAAAGTCTTCCGCCAAAATGTCCTTGGCCCCTTGGAGGGCCTCCTCCACCGTGGCCACCCCTTTTTCCTCATCCACGTAAGGCTGGGCCAGTTTCTCCGGCGTTTGGCTCAGAGGGCGGCCCTGTTTGTCTTTGCCCCTGAGCAGCAGCTGGGCCAAAGGCTCCAAGCCCTTCTCCCGGGCCATGCTGGCCCGGGTGCGCCGCTTGGGACGGCAGGGGCGGTACAGGTCTTCCACTTCCGCCAGAGTGGCTGCCCGGTCCAGGGCCGCCGCCAGCTCCGGGGTCAGCTTGCCCTGTTCCTCCACAGCGGCTTTGACCTCCTTCTTCCGGGCCTCCAGCCCCCGCAAATAGGCCAGCCGGTCCGCCAGCTCCCGGATGGTCTGGTCGTCCATGGCTCCATGGCGCTCTTTCCGGTACCGGGCGATAAAAGGCACGGTATTTCCCTCATCCAAAAGCTCCACCACGGCCTGGGCGTGTTCTGGCCGCACGTGGAACTCCTGGGATAAACGTCCGATCAATTCATCCATTATGGTCCTCTCCTTTCTACTGGGCCGCCTGCTTTTCAGCGGCCTTCTTCCTTCCTATCCCAAGGGCAGGCGATCTCCACCAGCTCCTCAATCACCCGGTGGAGCAGCTGGGCGCGTTGGGTTTCGGCAGCCTTATAGTAGACCTCCTTGCCCTCCCGGCGGCTGACAATCAGCCCACCGGCCTTCAACTGCTTCAAGTGATGGGACACTGCAGGGCTGCTCATCTCCACCATGGCCGACAGGTTGATGACGCACTCCTCACAATGGCACAGCAGCCAAAAGATCCGGATGCGGCTGCCATCGCCCAGCTGTTTCAAGATGTCCGCCACAATTTGGAAGTCACCGGCGCTGGGCATATGTTCCAGCTCCTGCTCTATGGTCTGCCCATGGTCGTGGGGCAAATGGGGATTGGCCAAAACTCCCCCTCCTTTTTCCGTTTGATTTTTCTATGATACCACACCTGCGGTGGGCACGTCGCGCAGGCGGCTTTCATGCCGCCCGCGTCCCAATTTCCTTTCGCTATTATACCACGAGCTGCCCTGGTGAGAAAGCACCTGCTTTGAAAAAGCCATTGACAACCGCACTCCCTCGCGCTATACTACAATCAAACGATTAAACAGTCGTTAAATTAACTTTCTTGTAAAGGAGCTGCATCATGAAAAAATCTTATAAGATCGACGTGGACTGTGCCAATTGCGCCAACAAGATGGAGCGCGCTGCCCAGAAGACCCCCGGAGTAAAAGAGGCCACCGTCAACTTTATGATGCTGAAGATGAACGTGGTTTTTGAAGAGGGCCACGACCCGGAAGCCGTGATGCAGCAAGTGCGCAAAAACTGCAAACGGGTGGAAAGTGACTGCGAAGTTTTCCTGTGAGATGCAGCCAACCCGTTGGACGTGTACGCAGCCTATCAAAGATGAGCGGGAAATAGAAAAAGCGGCCGGGGCCAGCGCCTCAGCTGCACTTGTCAAGAGAAAGTAGACACTAAAAAGAATATTTATCAGAAGCCCCGTTCGGTTTTGAACTGAACGGGGCTTCGGTAGCCCAAGGCAGCGGCAGGACGGTGGTTATTGAAAAAGAGCACATAAGCGTCGAGAAGCGCTGGGACATCAAGGGTGTGGGCCAGATCAAAGTCAAG
>CAJFMJ010000094.1 GCA_904391645.1 uncultured Neglectibacter sp. | reverse complement strand
TTCCTGTTCGACCAGGGCCTGGTGCCCACTCCCGAGCCCTATGCCAAGCGCACCAGCCACGGCATGATCCTGGGCGAGAACGGGGAAAAGATGAGCAAATCCCGGGGCAACGTGGTGAACCCCGACGACATCGTCAATGAGTACGGCGCCGATACCATGCGGTTGTATGAAATGTTCATCGGCGACTTTGAGAAGGCCGCCCCCTGGTCCAATGCCGGCATCAAGGGCTGCCGCCGTCTGGTGGAGCGCTATTGGAACCTGCAGGACATCCTCTGCCAGGAGCAGGGCATCCGCCCCGATATGGAGAGCGATTTCCACAAGGCCATCAAAAAGGTCAGCGAGGACACCGAGGTGCTGAAGTTCAACACCGCCATCGCCGCCCTGATGACCCTGATGAACCAGGTGACTGCCAAGGGCAGCATCACCAAGGAAGAGCTGAAGGTCTTCACCCTGCTGCTCAATCCCTTTGCCCCCCACGTCACGGAAGAGGTGTGGGCGGCAAACGCCCTGGGCGAGGGCCTGGTGGCCCAGCAGCCTTGGCCCCAGTATGACGAGGCCAAGTGCCAGGATGACACGGTGGAGATCGTGGTGCAGGTGTGCGGCAAGGTCCGTGCCCGCCTGAACGTGGCTGCGGATATCTCCCAGGAAGACGCCCTGGCCGCTGCGAAAGAAGAGCCCAAAGTGGCCGCGGAGATCAGCGGCAAGAAGATTGTCAAAGAGATCTATGTCCCTGGCAAGCTGGTGAATATCGTCGCAAAATAAACCTCCCTTTGGGGAGAGAAAAAACGGTCCTGGGGTTGCCCAGGACCGTTTTTTGTTTAGTGGTTATGTTTTCTTTTCCAGAATCCCCACAGGACTAAGCCGGTGAGGGTGGCCAGGACAATGGTGCACAGGAGGAGATACCAGGGTGTCCAACGGCCCACTGTGCTCCAATCACCGAAGAGGAGCCCTGTGACCGCACGTACCGGCCACAGCACCGCCGAAGCAATGCTGGACAGCACATCCCAGGACCCGCGGGCCAGGGCGCCAATCACTTCGAAAAAGGCCCTTCCCATGCTTTGAAGAACGTCCCATAGAGCTGAAATCACAAAAATACCCCCTTTTGCCGTCAGTCAGCGGCAGTTTCCACAATCTTGGTGTAAGTCCGGGCAGTGAAAGCATAGATCACCAGGTAGGCGATGGCAAACACCGCCACACATCCCAGGGTGGAGAGCAAGATCAGCGGCACATCGGCCAAGCCCATCACCAGCAGGATCTTTTGCAGCATGGGGAAGGCAAAGGCCAGGTGGATGACCGCCATCAGCAAGGGCAGGAAAAACACCAGTAAGATCTGGCTGTGGATGCTTTTCTTCACTTCCCGATGGCTCATGCCCACCTTCTGCATGATGGAGAACCGGCGGGCATCGTCGTAACCCTCGCTCACCTGCTTGTAGTAGATGATCAGCGCCGTGCCCAGCAGGAACAGCACCCCCAGGAACATCCCCAGGAAGAACAGCCCGCCGTACAGGTTTAGAAAGTCCTGCCGGGCAGTGGCAGAGTCCTCCATCCACAGGGAGTCGTAAGATACCCCTTTCCCGGAAAACTCCTGTTCCCGCAGGGCCGCTATCAGCGCCATGATCCCATCTGCATTGCCGCCTGCCACGTCAAAATCGTAGGAGTAGCTAGGGGCCAAATTGACACCGGTGGGCCCCAGGACGGTTTCCACCACGGACACATCCTTTACCACCAGGTAGTAAACTTCGTAGATCTGGGCCATAGTGGAGGCGTCGGGAAATTGGTAATCACTGGGGAGGAGTTGGAACTCCTGGTCGTCGATGGAAAGGGTGTCCCCTTCCGGGAAAGTCCCCACTGGGTCGAAAAGCACGGCCTGGTTTTCCGAAAGCGCCAATTCCTGGCCGGAGAAACGCTGGAATTCCTCTTGGGTGAAGAAATACACCACTGCATAGCTGTCTACCGTGTAACTGTTGTCGGGAATATCTTGGGTGTTCAGGGCAGACCCCATACGGAAAACCGTCATGTCCCAGCACTCCCGGTCTACCACGTTCTCAATGGTCAGCCCCAGGGCGCTGGATTTCTCTGCCACAACATCGCGGATCATGTCTTTGGCGTCCTGGTTGGCCCCCTGGGCGGTGATCCGGATGTTCCGGGGATACCGGGCACGCATCAGCCCATCCATGGAGGTGTACAGGGAGAAGGTGGTGGACACCGTCACCAGCAGGGCGGTGAACAGCACGCAGATGGAGGCCAGCCCCGCAGCGTTTTGCTTCATGCGGAAGAGCATCCCGGAGATGGCAGTAAAGTGGTTGGTCTTGTAGTAAAAGCCCTTGTTTTTCTTTAAAAGTTTCAACAGCGCCGTGATGCCGGTGATGAACAGCAGGTAGGTGCCCAAGATCACCAGGATGACCGCCACAAAGAAGAACAGCAATGCCTGCAGCGGGTCTTGGATGGTCACGGCCATGGTGTAGCCCGTCCCCAGCAGAGCGGCCCCCAGGATGGCCAGCACCCAGTGGGCTTTGGGTTCTTTTTCCCCGGTTTCCCCGCCGTGGAGCAGCTCAATGGGCTTGGAAAGCTTCACTTGCAGCAGGTTGTAGCACAGCGTCAGCAGGAAAATGACGCCGAACAGCACCAGTGTTTGGACAACGGAGGAAAGGGGCACCACAAAAGCGATGGGCAGTTCCACACCCAGCACAATCCCCAGCAGCCAAAACATAGCCCGGGAAAACAGGATGCCCAGCCCGATCCCCAAGACCAGGGAGGACACTGCCACCAGCAGGGTTTCCCGGAAGAGGATGTTGGCGATGTGCCGCTTTTCCATGCCTAGGATGTTGTAAAGGCCGATCTCCTTTTTCCGGCGCTTCATGATGAAGCTGTTGGTGTAAAACAGGAACAGCACGGCAAACAGCCCGATGACAAACACGCCCAATCTCATCATGGACGCTGTGGAGGAACCACCGTACATGGCCTCTTCGTCGATGCCCTGGCTCAACGAGGAAATGGTGTAAAACATGATGATGATCCCCAGGCTGGAAAGCAGGTAGGGCAGATAGACCCGCCGGTTGCGGCTCAGGTTGGTGCAGGCCAGCTTCCAATAGAAGCCCAGTCCCCGGTTACTCATGGACGGCCACACTCCTTTCCTGGTGGGTGGCAAGCTGGGTCAAAGTGCGGGAAATGGCCTGGTACAAGTCGTCGTCGGTCATGGCGCCCCGGTAGATCTGGTGGTACACCTGGCCGTCCTTGATGAACAGCACCCGCCCAGCCCGGCAGGCCGCCTGGATGGAGTGTGTCACCATCAGCACGGTCTGGCCGTCCTGGTTGATGTGAGAGAAAATGTCCATGATCTGCCCGGCGGAACGGGAGTCCAGGGCACCGGTGGGCTCGTCTGCCAGGATCAGTTCCGGCTGGGTGATGATGGCCCGGGCAATGGCTGCCCGCTGTTTCTGCCCGCCGGAAACCTCAAAGGGGAACTTTTCCAGCAGCTCCTGGATCCCCAGCTTGTGGGCAATGGGATCCAGACGCTGTTTCATCTCCGGGTATTTCTTCCCTGCCAGCACCAGGGGCAGGAAGATGTTGTCCTGGATCGAGAAGGTGTCCAGCAGGTTGAAGTCTTGGAACACGAACCCTAAATGGTCCCGGCGGAAGGCGGAGATCTCCCGCTCGTTCAAGGTGACGATGTTGCGCATATTCAAAAACACTTCGCCGCCGGTGGGTTTATCCAGCCCGGCCAGGATGTTGAGCAAGGTGGTCTTACCGGAACCGGACTCACCCATGATGGCCACAAATTCCCCCTCTTCCACGGTGAAGCTCACCCCGGAAAGGGCCTGGACTTTGGCCCCGCCCAGCCGGGTGGTGTACACCTTTTGCAGATTGTTCACGTTCAATAACGCCATGATGCTCTCTCCTTTTTCACGTTTGAAAACGCCATTTGTTTCCTTTCGAGGAACAGTATAGGAGCCATTTCTTACAAGTTTCCGTCATCCGCCTTACAAAATGGAAAAGCAAACCTTACGGTTTTGAAAGGAGCCTCCTTTCAAAAAGCTGCCCCAGGGCCTTTTTGCACAAGACGGAGGGCCCGAAACAGAAATTCCCGCAAAAAAAGAGAGAGCGTAACGCTCTCTCCTTTAAGAAACAATTATAGCAGCAAGTTCCGGATTCCCTCAAAGCTCTCTGACTGATAGGTGACGGCGATCCCCTCCGGGAGCGGCTCTCCCTTGGGGTTGTACCACAGGGAGTCCACCCCGGCATTCTGGGCGCCCAGCATATCCGAGGTGGGGGAGTCCCCGATGAGCAGGGCGCTCTCCTTGGAAAGCCCGGGGATACGGGCGAACACATAGTCGAAGTACCGCTTGTCCGGCTTGGTGGCTCCGGCGTCCTCCGAAACGAAGTATTCCTTGACGTAGTCCATCAGCCCTGAGTGGGCCAGCCGGGGCTTTTGGGTGGCGGCGTTGCCGTTGGTCACGATGTACAGCTGATACCGCTGTGCCAAGTCCCGCACCAGTTCCAAGGCCCCGGGCAGCAGGGCGCCCCCTTGCCCCAGGTTTTCAAAGTACAGCCGGTTGATCTCCTCCGGGTCGCCGGAAAGGCCGGTTTCCCGAAGGAAGTCCACGAACCGTGCCACCACCAACTGGGGCTTGGTGCACTCCCCGCGCTCCAGCTTCTGCCACCAGCGGCTGTTGCAGGTTTCATAGCAGTCCAGCAGCTCTTGGGAAAAGGGCCGCTGGCTGGAAAAACAGGTTTCATAGGTGGCCCGGAAAGCGCGGTCCATGTCTTTGTCAAAGTCCAGCAGGGTGCCGTCAGCATCCAGCAGCAGGAATTGATAGGCTTTCATCACAGCGCTCCTCTCTCAAACATAGCCCGCCCAGGGGCCGCATACACATACAGTATCTCGATGATACCCCAAAGGGTGCCCGCTGTCAAGAAAGCGGCGCTGGAAAGGAAGCCCCTATGCGAAAATTCCATCTGCGCAAATACTGTTACCTGGTTCTTTGGCTGGCGCTGTTTGCCGCCGTGGCCGGCGTGTGGCTTTTCGGCCAGGAGCCGCCTCCCGCAGTGGGGCAGGAGTCCACCACCTCCCCGGCGGCCAGCCCCACCGCAGCTGTCCCCGGAACAGAGGAGGAAGCACTGGTGGGAGTGTGGGTGCCCTATTTCTCCCTTTCCACCCCGGAGAACACCCAGGAGGCCTTTGAGGCCAATTACCTGGAGATCGCCCAAACCGCCAAGGAGAAAGGGGTCAACGCCATGTTCGTCCATGTGCGGCCCTTTTCCGACGCCCTGTACCCTTCCGCCACTTACCCCTGGTCCCACATCCTCACCGGCACCCAGGGGCAGGACCCCGGCTTTGACCCGCTGCAGTTTATGATCGACACCACCCACGACCTGGGGATGGAGTTTCACGCCTGGCTGAACCCCCTGCGGGTGAAGACCTCGGAAACCCCGGCATCCCTGGCGGACAACAACCCCTACAAGGTGCTGAGCCCGGAATACCCCCAGTACTTTATGGAGTGGGAAGGGGGCATTTACCTCAATCCCGCCTACCCTGCTGTGCGTGCCATGATTGCCCAGGGGGCTGCGGAGATCGCGGAGAATTATGACGTGGACGGCATCCACTTTGACGACTACTTCTACCCCTCCGAAGACCCTTCCCTGGACAGTGCCGCCTATGAGTCCTACACCCAAAGCGTGGAGAATCCCCTGCCCCTGCTGGAGTGGCGGGCAGCCAATATCAACGCCATGGTGGCCCAGGTATATGAGAGCATCAAAGCTGTGAAGGAAGAAGTGGTTTTCGGCATTTCCCCTCAGGGGAATATTGCCAATGACGAAGCCATGGGCGCCGATGTGAAGACCTGGGCAGCTGTGCCCGGCTATGTGGACTACCTGGCCTCCCAGCTGTACTTCAGCTTTGAAAACGAGGCCTTGGGCTATTTGGAAGCCTTGGAGGAGTGGGCTGCCCTGCCCCAGCATGAGGGGCTGAAGCTGTATGCGGGGCTGGCCTTGTACAAGGTGGGCACTGATGCCGACGGCGGCACCTGGCTTGGGAGGGACGACATCATTGCCCTCCAGGCGGAGGCGGCGCTGGAGGCTGGATACCAGGGGGTCATCCTCTATTCGTCCGATTACCTGGATGCGGACCAGACCGCCCAGTCTGTGGAGAAAGCCATGGCTGTGTTTGGCAAATGAGCTTTTGTGTTGACTTAGGACGATTTAAAGTGCTATAATTTGGAAATTACAAAGGAATGAATTTAAAAGAAAAGGAGTCGGGTGCAATGTGCGAAATCAATGAGATCGGCCTGCGGCTGCGAGAACTGCGGGAAACCAGCGATTACACCGTAGAACGGTTGGCAGCAGAATTGAAGGTAGATCCGGACGTATACCGGGGTTACGAGCAGGACGGGAAAGATATCCCCATCAGCTTGATCTATGAGATCGCCAATAAGTTTGGCGTGGATTTCGCGGAGATCCTCACCGGCAACCCTGCCCGGCTGGACACCTACCACATTGTCCGCCGCGGCCATGGCCGGGTGGTCAACCGGAACCCGGAATATCACTTTGAGGACTTGGCCTACCGTTACGCCGACAAGGTAATGCAGCCTTTGTTGGTCACTCTGGAGCCCACGGATAAACCCGCCGGGCTGATCACCCATTCCGGCCAGGAGTTCAACCTGGTTCTGGAGGGCACGGTCATTGTAGTCATCGGCGATAAGGAGTTCA
>CAJFMJ010000093.1 GCA_904391645.1 uncultured Neglectibacter sp. | reverse complement strand
CAGCAGGTTGCAGACTTCCTGGAACTGCTTGAAAGCCTCGGGGAACTTCTCAGCCATCTGGGAGATGGGCATGGGGGTACGGATACCGGCCACCACGTCTTCGCCCTGGGCGTTGGTCAGGAACTCACCGAACAGCTTCTTCTCACCAGTGGAGGGGCTGCGGGTGAATGCCACGCCGGTGCCGCAATCGTCGCCCATGTTACCGAAGGCCATCATCTGCACGTTGACAGCGGTGCCCCAGGAATAGGGGATCTCGTTCATGCGGCGGTACACATTGGCGCGGGGGTTGTCCCAAGAACGGAACACAGCCTTCACAGCGCCCATGAGCTGCTCTTTGGGGTCGGAGGGGAAGTCGGAACCGATCTTCTCTTTGTACTCAGCCTTGAACTGCTCGGCCAGCTCTTTCAGGTCCTCAGCAGTCAGCTCGGTGTCCATGGTGACGCCGCGCTTTGCCTTCATCTCGTCGATCAGCTCTTCGAAGTACTTCTTGCCAACTTCCATAACCACGTCGGAGTACATCTGGATGAATCTCCGATAGCAGTCGTAAGCCCAGCGGGGGTTGCCGGACTTCTTGGCCATAACCTCAACAACTTCCTCGTTGAGGCCCAGGTTCAAGATGGTATCCATCATGCCAGGCATGGAAGCGCGAGCGCCGGAACGCACGGAAACCAGCAGGGGGTTCTCCTTGTCACCGAACTTCTTGCCGGTGATCTCTTCCATTTTGCCCACATACTCCATGATCTGGGCCTGGATCTCGTCGTTGATCTGGCGTCCGTCCTCATAATACTGGGTGCAGGCTTCCGTGGAGATGGTGAAGCCCTGGGGAACGGGAAGGCCGAGCTTGGTCATTTCAGCCAGGTTCGCGCCTTTGCCGCCAAGAAGCTCACGCATGGACCCGTCGCCTTCGCTAAACAGATAGACATACTTGTAGCTCATTGGTATCTTACCTCCTAATAATGTTCAACCGGACGCCGGGCCAAACGGCCATGGCCCTTCCGGGTGACAGCGGAATGGGAATGCCCGGGCAGGCCAAAAAAGCCCGTCCATTGGGGTTCCTATGGAGAATTATAGCAAAGATTTTTGCAAAATTCTATAGCTAAATGGAAGAAATCCAAATATTTTTTGCATCTTTTCGAAGAAAGCAAGGTTTTTATTTTTTCCTAGAGGAAAGGCTTGCAAAACAGCTGTTTCTCTGGCATAATATTATTGTATATACAGTCTTGTTAGGCGGGCCGGAGCTTCCGGCCCGCCCTGCTGTCATGCCTGCGGCAATCCCCATTTTTCAACGGAGGTAAACCATCCATGCTTCGTTTTTTACAAAAAAGCTCTCCCCTCCCCGGCCCTGTGGAATTTCTGGTGGTGGGTTTGGGAAACCCTGGGAAACAATATGAAAACACCCGGCACAACGCCGGCTTTATGGCAGTGGAAACCATTGCACAAAAACACCACACAGAGATCAAACGCATCAAGTTCAAAGGCACCGTGGGAGAATGCTCCCTAGCGGGAAAGAAAGCCCTGCTCCTAAAGCCCTCTACCTATATGAATTTAAGTGGCCAGTCGGTGCAGGAAGCCATGGCCTTTTACAAGCTGCCTCCAGAAAAAGTGCTGGTCATTTTTGACGACATCAATCTGGAACCCGGCCAGCTGCGCATCCGCCGCAAAGGCAGCGACGGCGGCCACAACGGCATGAAGAATATCATTTACCTCGCTGGTTCTGATCAATTCCCCCGGATCAAGCTGGGGGTGGGCAAAAAGCCCCATCCCGATTACAATCTGGCTGACTGGGTGCTCTCCCGCTTCTCGGAAACCGAACAGAAAAACCTTGCCGCCGCCTTGGAAAATGCCGCGGCTGCCGCAGAGCTGATTGTCCGGGGGGACATAGACCGGGCCATGAACCTGTACAACAGTTGAGCCATCCCCCCTATCGTTTTCAGAAAGGAGGATCCTTATGAAATTGATCCGCAGCGCCCTGGAGCGCTGGCCCGATTACGTCCGCCTGGAAACAGCGGTGGCCCAAGGGGCAGTCCCTGGGGCGGTGACAGGACTTTCCGGGGTGCACAAGTGCTGCCTGATTGCCAGCCTTTGCCAAAAGCTGGGCAAGCAGGCACTGGTAATTGCCGCTGACGAGGCGGAAGCCCAGCGCTTCCAGGAGGACTTGTCTGCTTTGGGAATGAAGCCCGTCACCTATCCCCTGCGGGACTTTAACTTCCGGGACACGGCAGGGACTTCCCACGAATACGAGCGGCTGCGTCTGGAAGCTCTTTCCAAGCTGCAACATGGCGACTGCGACTGTGTGATCGCCTGCATGGATGCTGCCCTGCAGTACACCATGGGGCCCGACCAGCTGGAAAAGCGCCTCTTCACCCTGCAAGCAGGGGACCAATTGGAGATCGGCCAGCTGCTCAACGCTTTGGTCCGCTGCGGCTACACCCGGGAAGACCAGATCGAAGGGCCCGGGCAGTTCAGCCACCGGGGCGGCATTGTGGACTTCTTCTCCCCCAGCGCCAACGCCCCGGTGCGGGTGGAATTCTGGGGGGACGAGGTGGATTCCCTATCCAACTTTGATATTGAGAGCCAGCGCCGGACTGACGCCATCCCCCAGGTAACTTTGGCCCCCTGCGTGGAAGTGATCCCGGAAAAGCCGGCAGCCTTGGCCCAAAAAATTGAGAAACTGGCGGCCTCCCTGCGGGGAAAAACAGCCCCCAAGGCAAAAGAGGTCCTCCACGGGGAAGCGGACAAACTGAAAAACGGGCTGCGCATCGGCTCTATTGACAAGTTTATCTCCCTGGTCTACCCGGAAACCGCCACGCTGTTCGACTATTTCCCTCCGGAGGACAGCCTTGTATTCTTCTCTGAGGGGAACAAATTGAAAGAACGGATGCGCACCTCCCTTTGGCAATGGGGCGAAGACGCGAAGAGCTATCTGGCGGAAGGCCTGCTTTGTAAGGGATTGGACCAGTTCAGTGAGGACTGGGCCTACGCACTATCCATGTCGGAGAAGATTCCCACCCTGTTTCTGGACTTGTTTGCCCGGGGCAGCTATGAGGTGCCCACCAAGACCTTGGTGAACATGACTGCCAAGCAGCTGTCCCCCTGGGGCGGCGGTGTGGAGCTGATGGTAGAGGACCTGCAAGCGCTTCTGAGCCAGGGGCGGGCTTGCGCAGTGCTCACCGGAACCGAGCGGGCCGGGAAAGCCCTGGCAGAAGACTTGAAACGCGCCGGCCTGCCTGCCGCTTGGCTGGACAGTGTGTCCGTGGTCAACCCCGGGACGGTCACGGTGACGCTGGGGTCCCTTTCCGCAGGGTTTGAACTCCCCGATGCCAACTTCGCTTTGATCACCCACGGCCGCATGACGGAAGTCAAGCGCAAGCGGGTGAAACGGGACAAAAACAGCCGGGAAATCTCCAGCCTGTCCGAGCTGGCCCCGGGGGATTACGTGGTCCACGCCACCCACGGTATCGGCCAGTTTGAAGGCATCCACAAGCTGGAGATGAACGGCGTCACCAAGGACTACATCAAGGTGCGCTACGCCAAAAACGACACCCTGTATGTGCCAGTTACCCAGCTGGACCTGGTGAGCAAGTATATCGGTCCCCGGGAAGATTCCTCCGTTAAGCTCAGCCGCTTGGGCGGCGCCGACTGGCAGCGGCAAAAGACAAAGGTCCGCAAGGCTGTGAAAGACATCGCCAAAGAGCTGATCCAGCTGTACGCCCAGCGGATGCAGACCAAGGGCTTTGCCTTCCCGCCGGACGGCGAATGGCAGCACGATTTCGAATCCCACTTTGAGTTTGACGAAACTGAGGACCAGCTGCGCTGCATCAGCGAAATCAAAGACGACATGGAACGGGAAGTCCCCATGGACCGCCTGCTCTGCGGGGACGTGGGCTTCGGCAAAACGGAAGTTGCCCTGCGGGCCGCTTTCAAATGCGTCACCTCCGGAAAACAGTGTGCCATTCTGGTGCCCACCACCATCCTGGCCTGGCAGCACTACCAGACCATCCTGCGGCGGATGGAAGGTTTCCCCATTGAGGTGGAGCTGCTCTCCCGGTTCCGCACCCCCCGGCAGCAGGATGAGATCCTCCGCCGGGTGAAGCGGGGCAGCGTGGACATTGTGGTGGGCACCCACCGGCTGGTTTCCAAGGATGTGCGGTTCCACGACTTGGGTCTTGTGATCATCGACGAGGAACAGCGCTTTGGCGTGGCCCAAAAGGAAAAACTGAAGCAGATGTGCAACACTGCCGACGTGCTCACCCTCTCTGCCACCCCTATCCCCCGGACACTGAACATGGCACTTTCCGGCATCCGGGATATGTCCGTGATCGAAGAGGCCCCCCATGACCGCCACCCGGTGCAGACCTATGTGCTGGAATATGACGCCGGAGTGATCGGGGACGCCATCCGCCGGGAACTGCGCCGTGGCGGGCAGGTGTACTACCTCCACAACGATGTGGCCTCCATTCAGAGCACCGTTTCCCGCATCCAGCAGATGGTGCCCGACGCCCGCATTGGCTACGGCCACGGCAAGATGAGCGAGGAAGAGCTTTCCGAAGTGTGGCGGCAGCTTCTGGACCATGAGATCGATGTGCTGGTGTGCACCACCATCATTGAAACAGGTGTGGATGTGCCCAACGCCAACACGCTGATCATTGAAAACGCCGACCGGATGGGCCTTTCCCAGCTGCACCAGCTGCGAGGCCGAGTGGGCCGCAGCAACCGGCGGGCCTATGCCTACCTCACTTACACCCCCAACAAGGCACTCACAGAGGTGGCTCAGAAGAGGCTTTCCGCCATCCGGGAGTTCACCGAGTTCGGTTCGGGCTTTAAGATTGCCATGCGGGATTTGGAGATCCGGGGCGCCGGCAACATCCTGGGCGGCGAGCAGCATGGCCACATGGAAGCCGTGGGCTATGATATGTATGTGAAGCTGTTAAACGAGGCCGTGTCCCTGATGAAAGGCGAAACACCCGCCCGTCCGGTGGACCAGGACTGCCTCGTAGATATGCAGGTGCAGGCACACATCCCCGAAAGCTATATCGACAGCTTGAGCTTGCGGCTGGATGTATACCGGCGCATCGCCGAAGTGGAAACCCAAGAGGACTCTATGGACGTTTTGGACGAGTTGATCGACCGGTTTGGCGAGCCCCCTGCCTCTGTGAAAGGGCTTTTGGATGTGGCACTGCTGCGCAACACCGCCGCCCGGCTGGGCGTCACCGAGGTGAAGCAGCAAGGGGATTCCCTGCTGATTTACAAGGAGAAATTCGACATGGACCAGGTGGCCCCCTTGATCAAGGCTTTGGGCGGCCGGGTGCTTTTGAGCGCCGGCAGCAAACCCTACATCAGCGTGAAGATGGGCGGCCAGCCCCCCACCCAGGCCCTGGGGGAAATTCTCACCGCCATGCAGGAAACTGCCTCTGTTTAAGGGCCCTGTTCACAATTTCCGTGTAGACAAACCGGGAAAAGTGGGGTATAATGTTTGTCGTTCTTTGCAATTAACATCTTTTTGAAAGGCTGATCACCCATGAGAAACATTTGGAAACGCGCCGTTGCCGGTATGCTGGCCCTGGCCATGTGCTTGAGCTTTGCCGGCTGTTACGATGAAAATAAAACCTGGGCTGCCCGTCAGGGCGACGACACCATGCCCATCGGCGGGTATATCTATTACCTGTACAGCGCCTATTCGGAGGCCATGCAGAAGGTGGATACCGAAACCCAGGTGCTCAAGGCTGAGATCGATGGCGAAGACGCCACCCAGTGGATCAAGGACCGGGCTATGAGTTACCTGCAGTCCTATTACTACATCGGCGACAAGTTCGACGAATACGGCCTGGAGCTCACCCAGGAGGACCAGGACACCATCAGCAGCACCACGGACAGCTTCTGGGCATACTACCAGAGTATGTTCGAGGATGAGCTGGGCATTGCTAAGTCTTCCTTTGACCAAGCCTACTCCCAGTACAACGCCAAATATCAGAAAGTGATGAAGGCCATGTACGATGAGGGCGGCGAGCTGGCTCTGGCTGACAATGAGTTGAAGGACTATTTCACCGACAACTACTACAGCTATGAATACTTCTTTGTGTCCCTGACCACTACCAACGACGACGGTGAGAGCGAAACCCTCTCCGCTGACGAGCAGGACGCTCTCAAGGAGGAGCTGCAGTCCTATGTGGATAAGATCAACTCCGGGGACATGACCCTCTCCGAAGCTGCTGACGAATACGCGGCCGACCATGACACCGACTCCACCTATTACAAGCCCAGCGCCGCCAAGGGCGACAACATCACCAGTGAGCTGGTCACTGCCTTGGATTCTGTTTCCGAGGGCAAAGCTGCTGTGGCTTCCACCAGCAAGGCTCTGTACGTGATCTGCAAGCTGTCCATTGACGACGCCTACACTGACGAAGTGGAGGCCAGCGACAGCCGGTATATCTCCCTGCTGTCTGACTTGAAGGGCGAGGAATTCAGCGACTATGTGATGGAGCAAGCTGCCTCTGTCAGCGATGTGGAAATTAACACTGCTGCAATCAACAGTGTTTCCCTCTCTTCCATGGTGGACGACAGCAATAAGTTTGGCACTGTATCTGAAACCGAGGACGAAACAGAAGACGGCGACTCCTCCAGCACGGGGGAGAGCACTTCCAGTGAATCTTCTACCAGCGAGGAAAGCTCCGCCAGCGAATCCAGCGCAGAAGAATAAGCTGTTGTATTCCTACAATAAGTAAAT
>CAJFMJ010000092.1 GCA_904391645.1 uncultured Neglectibacter sp. | reverse complement strand
TTTTCCAAATTGTAATAATCTGACGAGGAAATTTGGGAAACTGTGGGGGCGAGAGGGTGAACGCAAGCCAACAAAAAGGAGCTGCTGCAAACCTGCAACAGCCCCTTGTGGTGCTGGATGTAATTGGTTTTACAGGCCCAAAGCCCGGATGCGGAGGGCCAACTCTTTGCCCATGCGCACATGGGTCTTCAAGGAGGGATGGCCCACACCGCCAAAGCCCTCGGTCATCAGATTGATGCCGATGTACTTGAAGCAGTGGACCTTTTGGTCACCGGTGTCCTTCTTGTACTGTTCCACCACTTCTTTGATGTGGTCGAACAGGTAGTAGTCCATGGAGCCCAGGGTGCACAGGATGGTGGTGTCGGGGCCGTTGAGCTCCCGGACCTTTTCCAGAAATGCCCGATAGTTCACCGAGAACCAAGCCTCTTCCTCATCGGCGGTGGCGGTATCCTTGGCAAACCGGACAGGGTTCACATCGTTGGTGCCCAGGTTGATGGCCACGATGTCCTTGTGATGGTTGGCAAAATCCCAAGCGGCGGGCTCTTTGTCCAGGCGCTCGTCGCAGTAGACGTCGGTGAAGGGATATACCTCGTTCATCTGCTTCATGGGGATGAAGGGGTGCTTGCCGGGGGCGGTAGAAATGCCGGAAACGCTGATCATGTTGAACTCGGCGCCCAGTTCCCGAGCAGCCACAGCGCCGTAAGTCATCCAGCCGTTTTCCTCGCTGGTTTCAAACAGGGAGTCCCGGTCGGGGGCCTCGTTGCCAAAGCCGCAGGTGATGGAGTCGCCCACAAATTCGATGGTGAGCTTCTTCTCGCCCTCCTGGGCAGGGAGCACCTCCCCGTCGGTTTCCAGGGCCAGCAGGGCGGTCTTGCCCCGCATATTTTCCGAGAGCTTCCGAAGGCCCAGGGTGTGGGTGCCCTCTTCGCCGTTAAACAGCTCGTACCACTTGGGGCCGCCGGTGCACTTCATGCGGGCAGACAGGGTTTCGCCGTCCTCTGCCACAACGCCCACGCAGGGGTAGTCAATGGGGGTTTCCGTTCCGGGAGGGCCGGGGACCTCGTCGCCAAAGGCCAGCAGCCGGGCCCGCAGGGTCTTGCCGGTGAAGGTGATGGTGAAGCCGGCGCAGGTCCAGTTGAACCAGATGCCGCCGATCTGAGCGTCAAACCAAGTCCGGCCATGGGTGCGGACCAGGGACACCGGTTGTTCGTTGGAATAAAGAGCCATGGGAAAAAATCCTCCTTAAAGGTTGAGAGTAAAGGGGAACGCAGGCAGGCCGGCGCTGCTGAACAGCGGGTCGGTGCAGTAGTTGAGCTGACAGAATTTCACACAGATGGAAGAGGCTGTGGAAAACTCCTCCGCAGTGAGGGTGAGAGTGTTCCCCTCCACGGAAGCGGCAGGGGAAACCCGGTTGCCATCCACCGTGACTTCCAACACGGCATCCAGGTCGCCCTGGACCTGCAGGCCCTCGCCTGCGTCCTGGAAGGCGATGCACACCTGGTTGCCCTCCCGGGTGCCGCCGGTGGCCCGGGGGCTGTCAGCCAGCAGGCCGCTCTCCCCGTAGACGTATTTCCGGGCCAGCAGGGCAAGCCGCTCGCCCACGGGACGCTTTTTCCGCACGTGGATGTTCAGCTTGTCGCCGGCGTCCATAATGCAGATGTCGTGCACACCGGGCAGGGCATCGGCAGCGGCCCGCTGCTTGTCCCGCATGGTGTAGTACTCTTTGGAGTTGTTGAACCCAAGGCCCTCAAAGGGGGCCAGCTCCACCTGGAAGAAGGGCAGTTCCTTGCCCCACAGTTTCCGCCAGCTCTGGATCAGGGTCTTCATGCTCTCGTCGTAAAAATCGTACCAGCCGCGGGCGTCGTCGTCCTCGCCCTGATACCAGATGGCGCCCCGTACACTGTAGGGGGCCACTTTGCAGAGAATGTTCTCATACAGCCCTGCGGGACGGATGGCCGCCCGGGGACCCACCATAAAGGGGGAGTAGTCCATGGGGGGCATCCGCATGGGAGGCTTGCCCACCATTTCCTCAAAGCCAATGCCCATCATAAAGCGCTCCAGGCGCTCCTGGTCTGCCTGGGAAGGCTCCGGCTGAGGCTTGTCGGAAACGGTGTAATACTTGGCCAGGTCCAAAGCGGCGCAGCCCTCTTTGTGCCAGTCCAGCACGGTTTTCAGGGCGGGGTTTTGCTCCAGGTCCTCCATGGCAGTCCAGGCGGCGGCGGGGGTGCCGCCCCAGTTGACGCCGATAAAGCCCACAGGCACGCCCAGGGCTTCCCGGAGCTTCCGGCCCATGTATGCGGAGGGGCCGCTGAAAAAGCCCTTGTTTTCCGGGGTGTCCCACACCCGCCAGAAGCCGTCGTCGGGATAGGGGTTCATTTCCAGGCAGCCGGTGAAGTTTGCCTGGGGATAGCGGAAGAACCGGAACCCAGGGTCTTCCGGGGTTTCCAGCATCTCAGGGGCCTGCTCGTCGTACTTCAGCAGGAACTCCATGTTGGACTGGCCGCCGGCCAGCCACACTTCGCCCACCGCCACGTTGTGGAAGGTGACGCTCTCCCCAGTCAGCTGGGAGGAGATGGTCATTTCTGTCTGTTCGGTGGCCTCCATGGCCGGCAGGGTGACTTTCCATTCCCCCTGGGGGGCGTCGGAAACAGCGGTATTCCCGCCCAGGGTGACCGTGACTTTGTCCCCCCGGACGCTGCGTCCCCAAACGGGAAGAGGCTCTCCCCGCTGGAGCACCATATTTTCTCCAAAAATCAGTGCAGGTTGTAATTTCACAGGGATCCCTCCTTACAGGATGCGGCCTTCAATGTCCTTGAAGAACCGGTCGCAGTCCCGGGCGGCGATCTCGGGGCACTCGTCGGCGCCGCCATGGCCCAGGTGCTGGTAGGTCAGCAGGGAGGCCCCAGGGATGGTCTGGGCGATCTTCAGGGCGTCTTCCGCCTTGGCCAAGGGGTCCAGGCCGCCGTTCCAAATGAGCATGGGGACGGGGATCTTGGACAGTTTCTCATAGAAGTCCTCTTCGCTGGTGGCGCCGCAGCAGCTCATGTCGCCCTGGACGGGCACAGTGAACTCCTCTTTGGCCCGGCCCATCAGGATCTCGGTATGTTCTTTGTGGTTGGCAGCCCGGCGGGCAAGGCGCTGGGGATTCTGGGTGGGCCAGTTTTCCATCCAGGCCATCTTCTCCAAGGCCTCGTAGTTGCCCACAATGTTGTCCAGGTCCTGAGGGGCTTTGGGAGGATGGTGGTTCTGGGCGCCGGGCTCCTGGTAGTGGACAATGCCGTCCACGCACACAAAGCCCCGCAGCAACTCAGGACGGCGGAAGGCGATGTGCCAGCCGGCCCAGTTGCCGTGGGAAACACCGGTGTAGTAGAAGCTGGGGATGTTCATGGCCTCTGCAAAGCGGATGATGTCCTCGCCCCAAATGGAGATGTAGTCCTTGGGGGTGGGGTCGGTGATGTGGGTGGACTGGCCATAGCCCCGCATATACACCAGGAAGGTGTGGTAGTCGTAGGGGGGCTTGCCCAAAAGTTCCATGTGGCAGTCGGTCAAAAAGAAGTTCTGGGTGGAGATCAGGTACTTGTCGCCTGTGCCGAATTCCTTGTAGGCAAGGGTGACGTCACCCAAATTGATGGTTTTGATTTCGCTCATAACAAATCCCTCCGTAAAATGATAGGTTGTGAGAATGACCCAATAATTTCTAATCCTCATTATACTGAAAGCGGTGCTGGTTTTCTAATAAAAAAATGATGCATTCTTTTAATTTTCTCTAAAATTTAGAGAGAAGAGCAAATTATTGCAAGGATTTTCAATAAAATTAAATAGACTTCCCCAGTGGATGTAGGTATAATGGTACTCAAATGGATACTGCAAAATGAAGTGTAACCAGAGGATTTGCAACCAAAAAGGAGGAATTTTCAATGCCCGAAAACTTTAACCCCGACCGCTTGGACAAGATTCTTGATAAACAGTTTGTCATGACAGATGCCGGCCGCATCGACCGCATCCGCGACCTGTACACCACCTTCAACGACCAGGTGGACCTGAACGCCCTGCGGGACGGCGGCTATGTGGACGTGGTGGGCAAGATGATGGAGCCTGTCACCATGAGTTTAGACGACCATGCCCCGGAAGTGATCGCCTACTGGGCCAAGCAGGGGATGGTGAAAGAGTTCCACGGCCAGAACGACGTGATGAGCTGGACCGAGTACGAGGCAAAGACCGGCTACCATTGGGAGGACGTGAACCATATCGCTCCCCAGAACGCCCGGAAGCTTTGGAACTCCTTTGTGCCGGTTTCCGCGTTCCGTCCCGAGAACAAGGACCGCAAGTACCCCGCGGTGGTGGTGCTCCACGGCGGATTCAACCCCATCAGCATCATCGACGGCTGGGGCTGGGTCCAGGAAGCTGCCCGCCGGGAGTGGATCGTGATTGTCCCCTCTCTGGAGCTGGATGACATTGTTGAGGAGATCTTGGAGAAGGCCAAGGCCCTCTATCCCATTGACGAGAGCCGGATCTATGCCTGCGGCTTCTCTTACGGCGGGTTCATGTCCAACCTGCTGGGCAACAAGCGGCCTGACATCTTTGCCGCTGTGGCCCCCTGTGGCGCCCCCATCTCCAACGGCTACTGCGAAGGCGCTGTTGGCCCGGAACCTCAGACTGCCTTTGACGGTGTGCCCCGCGCCATTGCCATGAATACCTATATGCCTGTGATGAACATCTATGGCAACCTGGACGGCTTCCGCTTCCCCTTCTACAACATTAAGACTCGGGACGACGTGCCCGCTTCCATTGCCGTGACCCCCAAGACCGTTGTGGACGGCATCAACTCCTGGGCCCGTGTAAACCACGCCAAGGAGATCTCCCTGGAAGACGTGATGGCCCTGAAGGATTCCACCACCTGCACCGTGGAGGAAAAGAACATCGGTATGCCCCTGGAGCCCGGCTGTGGCGAAACCATCCAGCGGGACGGCCTGACCCATTACATCGGCAGCTTGAAGAGCGAGGACGGCATTGTGCGTACCCGCATCATGTGCAGCATGAATATGCCTCACTGGCCCACTCCCGAGATGTCCCGCCAGGCTTTCGAGTTCTTCTCCCACTTCTCCCGGGATCCCGAAACCAAGGAAAGCATCTATCACGAATAAACCACAAATCCGTTTTGTGTGTATGTCTGAAAAGGCCTGCTGCGATTTGCAGCAGGCCTTTTCGAATTTCCTTGGGGCTTCCCTGCGTTTTGGGGTATAAACCTGTTGAAAACGGCCACACTAACCGAAAACAAAAAGGGGGACCGCCCTGTGAAATTGCCAACGAAAAACGAGTATAGCCACCGCGTGGAAAAAGCCTCGCCCCCTTCCCCGGTGGCCAAGGACTGCCTGCTGGCCTTTTTGTCGGGGGGCGCCATCTGCACGTTGGGGCAGTGGCTGTGCAACCTGTATAAGAGTTGGGGCTTGGAGCTGCCCCAGGCCAGGGTGGGGGTGTCCATCAGCTTGATCTTCCTCTCTGCCTTGCTGACCACCTTGGGGCTTTACGACAACCTGGCCAAGCACGCCGGCGCCGGGATGCTGGTGCCCATCACCGGCTTTGCCAATTCCATGGTGTCCCCGGCTTTGGAGTTCAAAAGCGAGGGGTTCGTCACCGGCCTGGGGGCCAAGCTGTTCACCGTGGCGGGGCCTGTGCTGGTGTACGGTATCACAGCCTCGGTGGTGTATGGGTTGGTGCTCTTCGGCCTGGGGCTTTTGTGAGGTGCGCCATGAAACACTTGGGGAAAAATACGTTGGAATTTGACCGCCCCCCTACCATCCTGTCCCACGGGGCGGTGGGGGGGAAGCGGGAAGCCGAAGGCCCCCTGGGCGGGGACTTGGACCAAACCTTCCAGGAAACCACCCTGTATCAGGAGAGCTGGGAGCGGGCCGAGGCCCAGCTGCAAAAAGAGGCGGTGTCCCTGGCTTTGGGGAAGGCCGGGGTTCCCCAGGACCAGGTGGACTTTATCCTGGCCGGGGACTTGCTGAACCAGTGCATCTCCTCCACCTTTGGGCTGATGGGGTTTGGCATCCCGTTTTTGGGCCAGTATGGGGCCTGTTCCACCATGGCCCAGACGCTGCTGCTGGCCTCCATTTTGGTGGAAAGCGGCGCAGCCCGGAAAGCCTTGGCTGTAACCAGTTCCCACTTCTGTTCTGCCGAGCGTCAGTTCCGCCTGCCCTTGGAGTACGGAGGCCAGCGCCCCCCTACAGCCCAGTGGACTGCCACCGCCTCCGGGTGTGTCCTGGTGGGGGAAGGGGGAAAGGTCCAGGTGCGCCGTGGCCTGGCGGGGAGGATCCAAGACCTGGGGGTGAAGGATCCCGCCAACATGGGGGCCGCCATGGCCCCTGCTGCCGCCGACAGCATCTACCAGTTTTTGGAGGACACCCACACCACTCCCCAGGACTACGACGGCATCTTCACCGGGGACCTGGGAGCGGTGGGCTCCCAGCTGTTGTACCAGTGTTTGCGGGAAAACGGGGTGGACATCGGGCCGGTGCACCAGGACTGTGGCCTGCTCCTCTACGACCGCCACAGCCAGGACGTCCACGCAGGAGGTTCCGGGTGTGGGTGCTCCGCCGCTGTGCTGTGCGGCCATCTGCTCCGTCGGATGGAGCGGGGGGAGCTGAAGAACATCTTGTTCTGCGCCACCGGGGCGCTGATGTCCCCCACTTCCCAGCAGCAGGGATTGGCCATCCCCGGGGTGTGCCACGTGGTGCAGCTGACGGTTTCCTAAATGGGCCAGTTGCAAGCTGCCAGAGGGGGCAGCGCATTCCCATGAAAAAAGGGGCTGTTGCGAAACGCAACTGCACTTGTCAAGAGAAAGTAGACACTAAAAAGAATATTTATCAGAAGCCCCGTTCGGTTTTGAACTGAACGGGGCTTCTGTAGCCCAAGGCAG
>CAJFMJ010000091.1 GCA_904391645.1 uncultured Neglectibacter sp. | reverse complement strand
GCACCTGCCCCGCTTTTCCCGCCGCCTCCTGAAAAGAAAAAGAAGGAAAAGAAAAACGACAAGCTGGAACGCTTGAAAGCCGCCTTTGGCATGGATGACCCGGGGGAAGGGACGGATGATCCCACCGCTTCTTCCCTGGACAACCGTACCAAAGAAATGGAAGAGGGGACACAGGCGTTGGAGCGGGCTCTGGAAGAGATTGGGGAGATCCGCATCCCCACCCCGCAGGTGGAAACAGTACACGCTTCCCTCCCCAAGACCGAGCCTGTCCCTGTAGCGGAACCAGCACCCTTGCCGGAACCGGTAGCCCCTTTGGCTGCAGAGGAAACAAAACCGGCGGAACAACACCCTGTCCCGGACGAGGTGAAAGAGCTCACCGAAAAGTTCATGGAGCAAAAGGAGCAAAACGACCGCAAGGAGGCCACCCCGGCCCAGCAGGCCCAGTATCAGTCTGCCGAGCCTGCAAAGGCCTACTGTTTCCCTCCGGTGACCATGTTGGCAGTCAGCCCCCACGGCAACCCCGCTTTGGAAACAGAGGAGCTGCAAACCAATGGCCGCATCCTGGTGGACACCCTGAAAAGCTTTGGCGTCCAGACAAAGATCTTGGATATCTGCCGTGGGCCCTCTGTCACCCGGTATGAGATCCAGCCTGCGGCTGGGGTGAAGATCAGCAAGATTACCAACCTTTCGGACGATTTGGCGTTGAACCTGGCGGCTACAGGTGTGCGTATTGAGGCGCCCATTCCAGGGAAAGCTGCTGTGGGTATTGAGGTCCCTAACAAGAGCCGCAGTACCGTGCGGATGCGGGAGCTGGTGGAATCCAACTCCTTCCAATCTTCCAAAAGCAAGCTGTCGGTGGCACTGGGACGTGACATTGCCGGCCAGCCTGTCATCGCGGATCTGGCAAAGATGCCCCACCTGCTCATCGCCGGCACCACCGGTTCTGGTAAGTCGGTGTGCATCAACTCCCTCATCATCAGTATGCTGTATAAAGCCACCCCGGATGAGGTGCGCTTCCTCATGATCGACCCCAAGGCTGTGGAATTGACCGAGTATAATGGGATGCCCCATATGTTGGTGCCCGTAGTGACCGATCCCAGAAAGGCATCGGGCGCTTTGGGATGGGCCGTTTCGGAAATGATGAAGCGCTATAAGATTTTTTCTGAGTGCAACGTGCGGAATTTGAAGGGATATAACAGCCTGGCTGCCTCCCAAAACTACCAGGACGAAAATGGACAGCCCATGCCGGCCATGCCTCAGATCGTCATCATCATCGATGAGCTGGCCGACTTGATGATGGCCGCCCCCAAAGAAGTGGAGGATTCCATCTGCCGCCTGGCCCAGCTGGCCCGTGCCGCCGGGATGCACCTGGTGGTGGCTACCCAGCGCCCCTCGGTGGACGTTGTGACAGGATTGATCAAAGCCAATATCCCCAGCCGTATCGCCTTGACTGTGTCCAACGCTGTGGACTCCCGCACCATCCTGGATGCAGGGGGCGCGGAAAAGCTGTTGGGCAACGGCGATATGCTCTTTGCCCCGGTGGGGGCCAACAAGCCTTTGCGTGTCCAGGGCTGCTATGTCACCGATGAGGAGATCGCCTCTGTGGTGGAATTTGTCAAAACCACGAAATCCATTGAATACGATGCAAAAGTGATGGAGGAGATCGAGCGCAACGCCGCCAGCGACACCAAGAACGAAGACTCTTCCGACAACGAAGGCGGCGGTGACCCCATGATCGATGAGGCCATCAAATGTGTGGTGGAGGCTGGACAAGCTTCCACGTCCCTTCTCCAAAGGCGTCTGCGGCTGGGTTATGCCCGCGCTGGGCGGCTGATCGATGAAATGGAGCAGCTGGGTGTGGTAGGGCCCCACGAAGGGTCCAAACCACGGCAAGTGTTGATGACCTATGCCCAGTGGATGGAACGAAATATGCAGCAGAGCATCCCCAACAGCCCGGAGGAGTGATAACCCATGGCGGAGTCCCCTAGATCCAAAGCTCGCAGGAAGCGCCGTGCCTGGTTGGAGCGGCTAGGGCTTTTGCTGTTGGCAGCTCTTTTGGTGTTTTCCGCAACGCCCACAGGGCAGTGGGCTTGGCAGCGGCTTTACACATTGTCCGGCTTTCGCGGCCCGGCAGAAGAAGCCCCGTTGGAACTTCACTTTGTCGACGTGGGTAAAGCGGATGCCATCCTGCTGCAATGCCAAGGGGAAACTGCCCTTCTGGATGCGGGGACCTGGGCCTCTGGCAGCCGGGTAGTGGATTACCTCCATCGCATGGGTGTGGAGCGGCTGGATTATATCATCGCCTCCCATCCGGACAGTGACCACATTGGAGGAATGGCCCAGGTGTTGGAGGAAATCCCGGCAGAAAGCCTGGTGATTTACCCCTGGCCGGAGGAGATGTGCCAAAGCGAGGAATTCCGCCAGCTGGAGGAAGCTGCTTTCTCGAAACAGGTGCCGGTGTTAGAGGTTGAAGCTGGGGACGCGCTCCCTTTTGGGGAAACCTACTTGCAGATTCTGGGTCCTTTGAAGGTCTATGAGGAAACCAACGACTGTTCTTTGGTGGTTCGTTTGGAGTACGAAGGGTTCTCCGCGCTGTTTTGCGGGGATATAGAAAACGCCGCTGAGCTGGATTTGGTGAAATCGGGGGCGGATCTGGATGCAGACCTTTTGAAGGTGGCCCATCATGGCAGCGCAGGATCCAGCAGTGAGCGCTTTTTGGAGGCAGTTTCTCCGGCGTACGCAGTGATCTCGGTAGGGCCGGACAACAGCCAACTTCCCCGGGAAGAAACCTTGCGCCGCCTGGAGGAAGTGGGAGCCGCGATTTATCGAACAGATACAGACGGGGATCTGGTGTTTTCCTGGGATGGGGAACAGCTCTCCCTGTGGAGCGAATATCATAACCAATTGGAAAGGACAGATTATCCATGAAACAGCTTGTCATTGACCGTTTTGAAGGCAAATATGCCATCTGCACCGATAGCGAGGAAAAGTATTACGCCATTGAGCTGCCGGAATTGCCACAGGGCGCCCAGGCGGGCAGTGTGCTGTGTATCACCGATGAAGGGGAGCTGCGGGTAGATGAAGAGGCTACCAAGCGCCGCCAACAGGATCCCAAAGCCAAACGCGGCGGGAAAAAACGGTAAGGGGGAAGCTGCCATGGGAAAGCTGAAATTCATTGTGAGCTGTGTCACGAAAATGGACTATGCCGAGCTGTTCCGTACGGTGGGGAAAGTCCACAAGATCACCGGGAAAAATTCCCCTGCCATTTTGGCAGATGTTGTCAAGTGCGGCCTGCGGTATGGGGCCGGGTTTAACGATTACCTGCTGTGCGAGTTCTACAATTTGACCGATGCCCAGCGGGCCACGTATATCACCCGCAAAGTGAACAATGACCTGGTGCGCATTTTGAACGACCGTGACTACTATCATTTCTTCGACAACAAAAGCGAGTTTTACACCAAGTTTGCCAAGTATATCGGCCGCCAGTGGTTGGACTTCAGCCACGCCACCGAGCAGGAGTTTGCGGATTTCATGGCAAACAGAGAGGTGATCATGGTCAAACCGGAGTCCTCCAGCGGCGGCTTCGGTGTCAATAAGCTTTGGAAAAAGGATTTCTCCAGCCTTTCCGCCATGTACCAAAAGCTGAAAGAGGAACAGATCGGCGTGATCGAAGATGTGCTCCAGCAGCACGAAACCATGAACAAAATGAATCCTCATGCCATCAATACCCTGCGTGTGGTCACTATTTTGAATGAAACTGGGCCTCACATTGTCTATGCCCACATCCGCATCGGCAATAGCGAACGTCCTGTGGACAACCTTCATTCCGGCGGAATGTTCGCCCCCATTGATCTGGACAAAGGGGTCATCCAATACCCGGCCTATGATAAGGCCCGCCAGACCTATACAGAGCATCCCCGTACCCACACCACCATTCAGGGGTTCCAAATCCCCTATTGGGAAGAGGCGAAAGCCATGTGTTTAGAGGCCTCTCAGATCGTGCCACAAATGCGGTACGTGGGCTGGGATGTTGCCATCACCCCCACGGGCCCTGTCTTTGTGGAAGGGAACAACCTGCCTGGTTATGATATCCTACAAATGCCGCCCCACACTCCGGACAAGATCGGGATGCTGCCTCGGTTCCGGGAATTCGTGAAAGGGATTTGACAGGGAGAAGGTTAGATTTTTACAACAGAAAAGCCCTCGGGAAGAAATCCCGGGGGCTTCTTTGTTGCAACGGATGCGGTTAAAGATCTTCTGTGTGGCGGTATGGAATGCGCAGTGGCATTTTTCGCTTTAAGCGCAGGCCGTCCACTTCTTTGCGCCGCATATAGACGCTTTGTACCAATCCCACCCCAAAGTACATACAGGCAGCAGAAGAGCCGCCAGCGCTGAAGAAGGGGAGAGTAACGCCCATGGCAGGAAGCAGCGCCAAACACATCCCAATGTTGGAAATGGACTGCAGGGCAATGATGCCGAAATACCCAAAACAGATGTATTTCCCCAGATCATCCCGGGCAGCGTGGGCATCGTGGACCAGTTTCGCCAATAGGAGGAACAACAGCAAAATGATCAGCGAGCAGCCGATAAATCCCAATTCCTCCCCGGCCACCGAGAAGATGTAGTCGCTCTGCTGGAAGGGGACGCTGCTGTCGGCCACCCGGCTGCCTTGAAACAGCCCTTGGCCGGTGAGCTTGCCACTGCCGATGGAGATCCGTCCCTGGTACTGTTGATATCCGTCACCCATTTGCACATCTGGATTATCCAAGTTGAACAGGGCTACAAAACGCAGCTTTTGATAGTCACTCATGACAAACTTCCAGAGCAGGGGAAGGGCAATGAGCACCATGCCACCCAAAATTGCAAAGTACCGAAGCTTTACACCTGCTGCCAAGCTCATCACCAGGAACATGGCAAAGAACACCACGCCGGCACCTGTATCGCCTTGAAGCTGGCACAATAAGATGGGCACCAGAGCATGACAGGCCAACAGCACCACATGAATGGGGTTGTCAATCAGATTCCGCTTGCGCAAGGTGTCCAGGTGTTTGGCAAAGGTGAGGATAAAGGCAATTTTGACCAGCTCAGAGGATTGGAACGTCCGCCCGCCAATGCTGATCCACGCACGGGCATCCACACCGCCGCTGCCTTTTACAGCCTCGCCAAACAGGGCCGTGTAGATCATTAGGAATACCGAGAAGCCAGCCAAAAGGTACCAGAAATTGGCCAGCTCCACATAGTCCAACAGAGAAATGACGATGGCGCCTGCCACGCCCAAGCCAATGGCAAACAGCTGGGTGCGGAAATACCCGGAACCTGTAGCGCTGTCCACGCTGCGCAATAAGAGCAGACTGTAGGCTGAAACGGCAGCTACAAGCAGCCATAGCAGGATATCCGCCTTTTTAATATAATTAAAGATCCGTTTAAAACCTCGAATTACCATAACTGTTCCTGTTCTTTCAAAAATTTCTTGTCGTGACCCCAAGGGGATCCTTTTGTTTTTGAAGGTTAGAATTATGTCAAATTATTATAGCATATCCCGCACAGGGCTTCAAGTTTTTTGTTTCGCTCTTTACTAATTCGACGGGATATCTTATAATAGAATCCGAGCAAATCAATTTTGATGGCCGGAAACCGGCTAGAAAGGTGACGGGGAATTATGCTTTCTGACATCGAAATCGCCCAGAGCACAACACTCAGGCCCATTGCGGAGATTGCCCAAGAACTTGGCATCCAGGAGGATGAACTGGAACTCTATGGCAAATATAAGGCAAAGATCAACGAGCGCGCTTTCGCCCGTTTGGCGGATAAGCCGGACGGCAAGTTGGTGCTGGTGACGGCTATCAACCCCACCCCCGCTGGTGAGGGGAAGACCACTACCACGGCTGGCCTTGGCCAGGCTATGGCAAAAATCGGCAAAAACGCCATCATCGCCCTGCGTGAGCCTTCCTTGGGTCCTGTGTTTGGCATCAAAGGCGGCGCGGCTGGCGGCGGCTATGCCCAGGTCTTGCCTATGGAGGATATCAACCTCCACTTTACCGGGGATATGCACGCCATCACTTCGGCCAACAACCTGTGCTGTGCCATGCTGGACAACCATTTGCAGCAAGGGAACACCCTGGGCATCGATCCCCGGCGGATCCAGATCAAGCGGTGCCTGGATATGAACGACCGTGCACTGCGCAACACTGTGATCGGCTTGGGCGGCAAAGTCAATGGCGTGCCCCGTGAAGATGGCTTTATCATCACCGTGGCTTCGGAAGTAATGGCCATTTTGTGCCTGGCCAAGGATATGAATGACCTGAAAGAACGCTTGGGGAACATCCTCATCGCCTATACTTACAGCGGCGAGCCTGTGTATGCCCGGGATATCAAGGCCCAGGGCGCCATGGCAGCTCTGCTGCGGGACGCTGTGAACCCCAACCTGGTGCAGACCATCGAAGGCACCCCCGCTATTATGCATGGTGGTCCCTTTGCCAATATTGCCCACGGTTGCAACTCTGTCCGCGCCACCCGTCTGGCTCTGAAACTGGCGGATTACTGCATCACAGAGGCAGGCTTCGGTTCCGACCTTGGCGCTGAGAAGTTTATGGACATCAAGTGCCGCATGGCCGGATTGGCTCCCTCTTGTGTGGTGGTCGTGGCTACTGTGCGGGCGTTGAAGTACAACGGCGGTGTGCCCAAGGCAGAGCTTTCTGCGGAAAATGTCCCCGCGCTGGAAAAAGGCATTGTCAACTTGAAAGCCCATGTGGAGAATATGCAGAAATTTGGAGTGCCGGTTGTAGTGGCCATCAACCGTTTCGGTACGGATACCGATGCCGAATTGGCTGTGGTGGACCGCTGCTGCCAGGAGCTGGGTGTTTCCTACGCCCTCAGCGAAGTCTTTGCCAAGGGCGGCGAAGGCGGTGTGGAGCTGGCCCAGAC
>CAJFMJ010000090.1 GCA_904391645.1 uncultured Neglectibacter sp. | reverse complement strand
TGACATCGCCATATTCCGCAAGCTGGTCAACCGGAACGCGGAAGAATTTCTCTGCATTGACTGTTTGGCAGCTTATTTTCAGTGCCAGCGGGTGGAGATTGAAAAGCGTATCCGGTGGTATCGGGAGAGCGGAGAGTGCACGCTATTTCGATAAAACCACAAAATTTAGTGGTTTTTCCGACGAGAACCCTGCTTTTTCCCTGTATTTGGATAGCAAGTGTGAATAGTTTATGAATATTTCAAAAGGGGGTTGCAATCTGGAAGAATGCGTGTTAGAATGTAACCAAATTGTAACACTTGTCATCGAAGTGTAACCGCCTGGTAACAGGTGGGCCTTCGGAAAGGGGTGTGCCGGGATGCGGAAAAAGACGCTGAAAAACTTTCTTTCCTTCCTGTTGGTGCTGGTGCTGACAGTTTGCACCGTGGCCGCCTTGAGTATGGTTACTCGGGCGCAGACCGATCCCGCCCTTCCCGCTGTGGAAGAGAGCATCCCGGTGGCGGAGCTTTCCGCCTCTGTGCCGCAACAGCCTATGGTGGCGTCACCGTGGGTGTGTGTAGGTGCTTTCCTGCTGATGATGTTGCTTGTGGCAGTTGGTTTGGGCTGTTATCGCAGGGAGAAGAGCCGAGGAAACCGTGGGTCCCAGGGCAGGCACAGTTACGTGCCGCGGGCGGATATGGCGTTTCCTGGCAGGAATCGAGTATAAGGGTTTTCGTCCTTTCATATTTTACCTCGGAACAGGGCCGGCATTTTTTGCCGGTCTTGTTTTCTTTTGTCTGGTTTTCTAAACCCTGGAGGACACACGAAAAAGCCGCCCCAGCAGCTGTGAAAGCTGGGGACGGCTTTTTCCACTTTGTGGGTCTATCATTTTGCTGCGGCAAATTCCGCAGCTTCCACCAGCCATTCCAACAGCTGTTGGTCGATCTCTTCCAAACTTCCCACAACCACGTGGTGGGTCCAACGGTTGGGATAGGGCTCTGTTTTGGCGGCGATCCTGGGATGCTCCAAAGGGTAACTCAGGCCAAAGGTGACAGTGAGGTAGGGGGAAGGCATTTCCCGTTTCTTACGCACCGCTAAAAGGGAGGCGCAGCCGAATTGATGTCCTAGGTAAAAGCTGATCTGGCTTTTTCCCACCTTCCGTGTCATGTCTGGAAGAATCTCCTGCAGCTTTTGTTCCAGTGTCTGGTACAACCTTAGAGCGCCTGGGCTCTTTTCAAAAAAGTACCATACATCCTGTTCTCCTTGGCCCAGTGGAGGCTCCTGGGAAGGCGTGGTTGGCCTGTTTTGAGGGTGCTGCCCCATTTTGTGCTCCATGAAAGTCCCTCCCAAGTCACTTCCCGATCCGTTCCGTGTCAATGATCAAGGTAATGGGCCCGTCATTGGCACAAAGCACATCCATGTGGGCGCCAAATTCCCCGGTTTCCACTTTTTGGATCCCCAAGCCTTTGGCGTGCTCCACAAAGTGGCGGTAAAGCCGGTCCGCCTCTTCAGGGGGCGCTGCCAGGTCAAAAGAGGGCCGACGCCCTTTTTTGCAGTCGCTGCCCAAAGTGAAGTTGGACACCACCAGCAGTTCTCCTCCTACGTCCGCTAAGGAGAGGTTCATTTTACCGTTTTCATCGGTGAAAATCCGCAGTCCGTGTACCTTCTCCGCCATAAATTCTGCCTGGGCTTCTGTGTCGCCCTTGATGACCCCCAGGAAAACCACCAGTCCCTGGCTGATATGCCTGGTTTCCTGATGGTCAATGGTGATTTCTGCCCGGCTCACCCGTTGTATCACTGCCCGCATAGCGCGCCTCCTTCTCTGTGTTCCTCTTATCCTAACACACTTTTCCAAAAAGGTAAACGGTGTTCGGGGAAAAGGGGAAACCCAGATGTGGGAGAGGGAAAAAGGCAATTTGTGCAAAAAGACAACTTCCTGTAGTTTTTTTCATCGGAATGCCGAAGGAGAATTTGGCCCAATCCTCTTTTTTCCTGCTGCAGTGGGCGATATAATGAATGCGGCTTGGAAAACCGGTGTTCTGGCCGGGAAGAGGGGAGCCAAGCCGTGAAAAAGGAGCCGGGCTGCCCGGCAAAAAGGAGGAGAGAGTATGTTTCAATTGAAGTGGGTGTGGAAGCAGATGGCCGGCGTCCGAAAGCGGTACATCTTTGCTCTGTGCTCCACAGCGGTGTTGTCTGTGCTGGCCCTGGGCAATTCCATGATCACGGCCAACATTATGGATACGGTGTTCCAGCCTCTGGTGGATACCGGCGTGGTCACCCCTGAGGTGACCCATCATCTGATGGTGCTGGTGGCCATCTTGATTGGGTTCACCTTGTTTCGGACCAGCTTCCAATACCTGTCCATCATGACTTATGAAACCTGTTCCCAAAAGCTGGTGTACAAACTGCGGCGGGACCTGTATAAAAATATGCAGGAACAGGACCAGGAGTTTTACTCCAGGACGCGTACCGGTGACTTGATGACCCGCCTCACCGGTGACCTGGACATGGTGCGCTTTGCCGTTTCCTGGGTGCTGCGCCAGCTGATTGACTGTTCCGTGCTGTTTTTAACCACCACGATTACGTTCCTTGTCACCGATTGGCTGTTTGCCCTGTCTATGCTGGCGGTGACGCCGGTGATCTTTGCCCTGACCTATGCCTTTTCCAAGCAGGTGCATCCCCTCTATGTAGACCTGCGGGAGCGGTTGTCCCAGTTGAACACCTGCGCCCAAGAGAACATCTCCGGCAACCGGGTGGTGAAAGCTTTTGCCCGGGAGGATTATGAGATCGGCCGTTTCGACGGGAAAAATGCCGACTACAAAAAGGCCAACACCAGGGCTTCCTTGCTGTGGCTGAAGTACAGCCCCTATATCGATGGCCTCTCCCAGGCGCTGTCCATCGCAGTGCTGTTGGTGGGTGGTGCCTTCCTGATTTCAGGGCGGATCACCATTGGCACATTCACCCTGTTCAATTCCCTTACCTGGACCTTGACCGTCCCCATGCGGATGCTGGGGATGCACCTCAACGACCTTCAGCGTTTTTTTGCCAGTGCCAATAAGGTCATCGAGCTGTACTATGCCAAATCTACCATCGTTTCCCGGCAAGACGCCAAAAAGGTCACCTCCCGGGTGCGCGGGGAAGTGGAATTCCAAGGGGTGGACTTAGAGCTTCACGGGCTTCCTGTGCTGCGTCACGTGGACCTGCACATCCAGCCTGGGGAAACAGTGGCCATTATGGGCCCCACCGGTTCCGGCAAAACGTCCCTGGTAAACTTGATCCCCCGGTTTACCGACGTGACGAATGGTGCGGTGCTCATTGACGGCGTCCCGGTAGGGCAGTATGACCTTCACGACCTGCGCCACTCCATTGGCATTGCCACCCAGGATGTGTTCCTGTTTTCCGACACGGTGGATGGGAATATCGCCTATGGGGACACCTCCCTCCCGGAAGAGGAGGTGCGCCGCTATGCCAAAATGGCAGACGTGGACTTTGTGGAAAACCTCCCCGATGGGTTCGACACCTTGATTGGGGAGCGGGGCACTGGCCTGTCCGGTGGGCAGAAGCAGCGCATTGCCTTGGCCCGCGCCCTGGCGGTGAAACCCTCCATCCTGATCCTGGATGACACCACTTCCGCTGTGGACCTGGAAACGGAAAAGTACATTCAAGAGCAGCTGGCCCATTTGGATTTCCCCTGTACGAAGATCATCGTGGCACAGCGGATCTCCACTACCAAACGGGCGGATAAAATCGTCATCCTGGATAAGGGCCGGGTGGTGGATGTGGGCACCCATCAAGAGCTGTCCCAGCGCCCGGGCTATTACCGGGAAGTGTTCCTGCTGCAAAACGGCATGGAAGAGGAAAAGGAGGTGGTTTAAATGGCGCGCAATAAATTTGACGTAGACGAAACCCTGGAAACCCCATTTAATATAAAACACTTGCTGCGGGCTGGGGTGTACATTGGCCGTCACAAGAAAAAGATGCTTTTGTCCCTGCTGTTCTCCGCCATTTCCGCCGCCTGCGGCCTGGTGGGGCCCCTGCTGATCCAGCGGGCGGTGAATGTTTCCGTGCCCAATGGGGACTACGGGGAACTGGTTCTTTTGGCGGTGGTCATGCTGGTTTCCATTGCGGCGTCGGTGCTGTTTGCCCGGGCCCGTTCCCGCTATATGATCGTGGTGGGGCAGGACATCATCTACGACATCCGCAAGGACTTGTTCGAGCACCTGCAAAAGCTGCCCTTCCAATTTTACGATGACCGGCCCCACGGGAAGATCCTCACCCGTGTGATCAACTATGTGAACTCTGTGTCGGATGCCCTCTCTAACGGCATCATCAACTTTGTGCTGGAGATCTTTAACCTGGTGCTCATTGCCGTGTTCATGTTCCTGTGCGACGTGCGCCTGAGCCTGATCGTCATGGCAGGCATCCCCCTGTTCTTGGTGATTGTCCTGCTGATCAAACCTGCCCAGCGCCGGGCCTGGCAGGATGTTTCCAACAAGAGCTCCAATATCAATGCCTACCTCCACGAGAGCCTGGACGGCATGAAGATCACCCAGGCCTTCACCCGGGAGGAGGAAAACCGGGAGATCTACGACCAACTGAACAAGAAGTGCTACAAAACCTGGATGCGCGCCCAGTACACCTCCAACCTGGTGTGGTATTCCGTGGACAATATCTCCACCTGGGTGGTGGGGGCCATGTACCTCATCGGCCTGTGGATGCTGGGCCCTGCCATGCAGATTGGCACCCTGATCGCCATCAGCTCCTATGCCTGGCGGTTCTGGCAGCCCATTTTGAACCTGTCCAACCTGTACAACACCTTTATCAACGCCGTGGCCTACCTGGAGCGGATCTTCGAGATGATCGATGAGCCGGTCACCGTGGATGACGCCCCCGGCGCCACAGATTTGCCGCCTATCACAGGACGGGTTACTTTTGACGATGTGACCTTCTCTTACGATGGCAAAATCAACATCTTGGAACACTTTAACCTGGATGTTCAGCCTGGGGAATCCATTGCCCTGGTGGGGCCCACAGGCGCGGGAAAGACCACGGTGGTGAACTTGATCTCCCGGTTCTACAACATCAATGAAGGCCGCCTGCTGCTGGATGGCCATGACATCGCCGGGGTGACCCTCCACTCCCTTCGGTCCCAGATGGGCATCATGCTTCAGGACAGCTTCATCTTTTCCGGCACCATTATGGACAACATCCGTTACGGCCGCCTGGACGCCACTGACGAAGAGGTGATTGCCGCCGCCAAAACAGTCCGTGCCGACGAGTTTATCCGGGAGATGGAGGACGGCTATTACACCCAGGTCAATGAGCGTGGTTCCCGGCTGTCCCAGGGGCAGCGGCAGTTGGTGGCCTTTGCCCGCACGCTGCTTTCCGACCCCAAGATCTTGGTGCTGGACGAGGCCACATCTTCCATCGACGCCAAAACTGAACGGCTGCTCCAAGAGGGCCTGCAGGCGCTGCTGAAAGGCCGCACCTCCTTTATCATTGCCCACCGGCTGTCCACCATCAAAAACTGTGACCGTATCCTGTATATCTCCAATAAGGGGATTGGGGAGATGGGCAGTCATCAGCAGCTGTTGGATCGACACGGCGCCTATTATCACCTGTATACCGCCCAGTTGGAAGGCTGACCCCACTCTGGGAAGAGTTTATTAGGCAAAAGTAATATCAGCAAAAAATCCGGCGGATCATTCTATCCGCCGGATTTCTACTATATATTGCGCCTGTTCACAGTTTTTTTACAAGAAAATGCGATACTCCTCCACGATTCGACAAAAAGGGCGCTTGCTTTATAGTATGCTTACTGATGTCAGGAGGCACTGGCCATTTGCAGGCACAGTTTATCGGCGATCATGGCGATGAACTCGCTGTTGGTGGGCTTGCCCCGGGTGTTGTGGATGGTATAGCCGAAGTAGGAGTTCAGCACGTCCACGTCGCCCCGGTCCCAAGCCACTTCAATGGCGTGGCGAATGGCACGTTCCACCCTGGAACTGGTGGTGTTGTACTGTTTGGCCACATTGGGGTAAAGCTGTTTGGTCACGGCATTGATAATCTCCGGGTCCTCCACAGCCATCAAGATGGAGTCCCGCAGGTAGTGATAGCCTTTAATGTGGGCAGGCACGCCAATTTGGTGGAGAATCTCCGTCACCTGCATCCGCAGGCTGGCGCTGACAGGTTCCGAATCGAAATGCCTCCCCTTCATCGAGAGCAGGGAAAGCACACGCTGGGCCATTTCGTTTTTGTCATAGGGGGACAGGGCGAAATAGGCAACACCGGCGGCAGCGATTTCCCGCTCGATGATGGGGTTGGTATAAGAGGAGGTCACTATGTAGAGAGGGTTTTCCACATTGGCGTCTTGAGCCACCGCGTGGATCACCCCAAGGGCGTCGAGTCCGGGCATTAAAAAGTCCATGATGACCAGCTGGGGGTGTTCTTCCCGTATTTTACCCAAAAGCAGGGTGCTGTCCCGTTTGAGAAAAAGGGGATGCACCCCGCGTTGGGATAATTTCTGGATCGGCTCACGGCCCCATTCGCCGTCTTCCGAACTTATAATTATCTTACTTTCTTTTTCCATGACGAACCTCCTGGCATTGATTTATTGTGAAAAAATTTTACCACAAGATTTTGCCAATGGCAAGTGGTTTGCATGAAAAAACTAGAAAATTATCCTGCCGAAAAAGGTTGAAAATTGGCTTAAAATCGGGATTTTTCAGGCTTCGACTTTCTTCGGCAACAAGATGTTTTACATTTTTCGCAAAGAACTACAAGATACGGTGGTGGGGCCGTATGAGGAAAGGGCTGCGGGAATGGGGAAAAGGGGACGCTTCCCAGTGCTGGAGCGGATCCCTTTGAACATGGAAGGGCGCAGAGAAGCCTTAAGCTTCTCTGCGCCCTTGCTGTCAGCTGCCGGTTTCTTGGACAGGCATTTCCTCCAGCATATTGGAGAGGAAGATCCCATATCCCTTTTCAGGGGAGTCCACTAACACGTGGGTGATGGCGCCTGCCAGTTTCCCATCTTGTAAAATGGGGCAACCGCTCATCCCCTGGACAATGCCACCG
>CAJFMJ010000089.1 GCA_904391645.1 uncultured Neglectibacter sp. | reverse complement strand
CCTCATAATGGGCGGCTGGATCACCGGCACCAGCGCCATGTAGGAATACGCGGCCACCGCGATGGGGCCCAGCAAATGAGGAGCCAGCTTGGTGGTGACGAAGATGGCCGTGGGGCCGTCCGCGCCGCCGATGATGCCGATGGCGCTGGCTTCCCGGGCGTCAAAGCCAAACAGAATGGCCACGGTGAAGGCAAAGAAGATGCCGAACTGGGCGCCCGCGCCCATGAGCAGGCTCTTGGGGTTGGCGATCAGCGGGGCAAAGTCGGTCATCGCGCCCACGCCCATGAAGATCAGCGGGGGATAGATGCCCAGCTTGACGCCCTGATACAGGTAATAGAGCAGTCCGCCGTTGGAGGTCTCCACCCGGTAGACCATTTCGCCCGCCGCGTTGACGCCCGCGATGACTTCCTTGTTCTTAAGCGCTGCATCGCTGAGCGCTTTGGCATAATCAGTGAGCGCATATTCAGTGTAGACGGGGTCACCCATCATGCCCGCCAGGGGCAGGTTGGCCAGCAGCATGCCGAAGGCGATGGGCAGCAGCAGCAGCGGCTCAAACTGTTTGACGATGGCCAGATACAGGAGTACGCAGGCGATGGCGATCATCACATACTCCTGCCAGGTGGCGTTGGCGAAGCCGGTGCTCTGGGCGATGCCGGTCAGGGCCTCCATGACGTTTATGTCGTAATTGATTTCGTTTTCATCTTGCGTGGCGGTTTCGGCTGCGGCCGGGGCTTGCGTCGCCAGGGGATCGGCCGTGGGAGCCGCGGCTTCTTCAGCCAGCGCCATTACCGGCGTCAGGCACAGCAGGATGAGCAGCAGCGCGAGAGCGCGCGCAAACGTATGGTTCTTGTTCATTCTGTCATCCTCCTAAAGGCGTTTTATCGTTGGGGCTGCGTTCTCAATTATTGCAGCGCAACCAGCGCGTCGCCGGAGTTGACCTGCGCGCCTTTGGAGGTCATAACGCTGGCCACCACGCCGTCGCGGGGTGCCATGATCTCGTTCTCCATCTTCATGGCTTCCAGGATCATCAGCACATCGCCGGACTTGACAGCCTGGCCAGCAGCCACTTTCACGTCCAGGATGGTGCCGGGCATAGGAGCAGTGATCTGCTCGCCAGCGCCAGCGGGAGCAGCGGCAGGAGCCGGAGCGGGAGCGGGAGCAGCTGCGGGAGCAGGAGCAGCCACGGGAGCGGGAGCAGCGCCGCCCTTCACTTCTTCAACGGTAACTTCGTAAGCAGTGCCATTCACATTGACATTATACTTTCTCATAATTTGATTCCCTCTCTGTTCATAATGTGGGGTTTCCCATTGATTGGTTTTGGTGCGTGCGGTGTGAAATCACACACGGCGGATGGACAGGATCTTGATGTGGTCCACATCCTCGCCCATGTCCTCGGCAATTGCAGCCGCAATGGCGGCAACCAACTGCTGGTTATTGGACTGTGCAGCGGGTGCCGGGGCGGCCACAGGGGCAGCCGGGGCAGAAGCCGGAGCAGGCGTGGGCTGAGAAGCCTTATTCCCGGTGACAGCCACCATGATCTTGCCCAAAATCACAATGATGATGATCAAGCAGATCAGGGCGACGAACACCGTGATAAGCCCCATCAAGACAACTTGCAGCATACTGGGTTCTGGCATATTTGGTACCTCCCTTCGCCATGGCATTATGATGAAAACTTGCATCTGACATCGGTCGGATCCTGAAAAAACACCATTTTCCGGCATTTTATCAAAATCACATTAATGATACCACGAACCGGCAACTTTGACAATGGCCTGTTCAAAAATTCGTTAAAGTTTTTTCAAACTTTTTTCTTACCACCACCTTGGTCCCCTTTTCCCAAGCAGCAAAAAACCGGCGGCAAACGCCGCCGGTTTCCACCGTTTAAATCCCTGTGAGATCCACCAAGTCTGCCGCCCGCTCCCTGGCGGCTTCGTAATCTTCCGCCTCCACCAAGTACGGCTTGGTGGGCTTTGCCGCCTGGGGGGCCCAGGGGGCCAGCTGATACACCAGCCAGGCTTTCTCCGGCTCTTCCGGAGGGTCCCCGGCCAGGGGCACAAACCCCATGGCCATGAAGAAACCCAGGGCCGCCTGGTTTTCCCGGTCCACCCGGCAAAGCACCCGCCGGCGGTTGCCCATTTCCATCATCTCCCGCATCAGCTGCCATAGCGCCGTGCCAATGTGCCTGCGGGAAAGCCCTTGCTTTACATACAGCTGGAACTCCACCGAAAACAGGTCCTCCGGCTGGGAGGGATCTTCGCTGAGATGGCAAAAGCCCACGGTCTGATGGTCGATCTCACACAGCAGCCACCCCAGGCCATAGGTGTAGCGGTCGATGCGTTGGACATACTCCTGCAGGCCGGGCGGTTCCTGTTCCGGCGCCATATGCGTGCCTGTGTAGGGGGCGTAGACCTTCAGCATGGAAGGCCCGTCCCATTCGTTCACACGGCGCACCGCTGTTCTGCCCATGGGCTGTTTCTCCTCTCTTTACCGCACCGTCAGGGTGAAGGTTTCCATGCGTTTCCCGTTCCCCCCAAAGGCGTTGTTGTACTCCAAAATATTGTATTCGTTGAGCAGGTCGTCATAGGGAGTGGCATCCCCGTTTTTATACCAGTTGCCCTCTTGATCCAGCATCCCCACCGCGGTGATCACCGGCAAAGTCTGGCGCAGGTCCTCCAAATAGTTGGTGTAATCGGTGCCCTCCAGGCCAGCAGCCCGCAGCAGCAAGCCCGACAGGTAATTCAGGCTGACCGCCTCGATCTCCTCGCCCTCCAGGTCGTAGTTGGCCCAGATGAAAAACGGCACCTGATACTCCCGCATGATGTTTTCAAACGACAGGTTTTCCGAATCCTGCCCCAACAGCATGGACAGGAACTCCGGCTCCAGGTTGGGCCAGTGGTCCCCAAAGAAGAGGACCACCACCGGCTCCTCCTGCCGGGAGAAGTAGTCGATGAGATACTCCAAAGCCTGGTCGGACTTTTTGGTCAGGCTCAAATACTGTTCCGTCTGGGGATACTCCCCGGGGGCCTGCTCCACCTGCACCGTGGTGGGGTAATCCTCGTCATCGTAGCCACCGTGGTTCTGGATGGTGACGTTGAACAGGAACAGGGGTTTCTCCTTGTCCCGGTGCTCATATTCGTAAATCACCTGGTCATAGCTGGAACGGTCGCTGGTCAGGCCATGCTCCAGCCGGCGGTGGACGTCGAACCGGTCCACATCGATAAACTCGTCAAACCCCAGGGCGGGGTAGGCCTCGTCCCGCTGCCAGGCGCTGTGGTCACCAGGGTGGACCGCCACGCATTCGTACCCGTATGTATCCCCCAGAAGGGAAACCAGCGAGGTCTGCTTTTCGTCCAAGTACTGCTGGTAGGGCTTGCTCCCCACCGGCAGGAAGGCCGTGGTGTTGCCGGTCAAAAATTCGTACTCACTGTTGCAGGTGTTGCCCCCATACACGGAGGAATAGGCAGTGCCCCACACCACGTCGCCGGACTCCTGCAGGGAGTGGAGGAAGGGCAGGTTGTCCTGGGAGAAGGTGACGTTCCCCTCCCCCACAGCGCCCAAGTCCGTGAAGGACTCGTTCATGATGGCGATGATGGTGGGAAGCTCTTGGGGATCACCCACAGGTTCCGGGTCTTCCAACTGGCTGACCTCTTCGGAAACCTTTTTCACCTGGGCAGAGGAGTACCCTGCCGGCATATCCACCATGAGGAACTGGCAATTGGCAAAGAACCCGGCAGTGATGCCGGTCATCTCCGAGCTGGACTTCTGGTTCCAGGCCCACACGGAAATGCCCATCCCCGCCATGATGTTCATGGGGAACAGCATGATAAACAGCGCGGAGGCCATTCCCAGGGCCACGCCCCGCTCGGTGACGCGGAACCTCTTAGAGGGCTTTTCCCCGGTAGTCAGCTTCACGCTGACCACCACTGCAAGCAGGAAGCCCATGGCAGCCAATGTCATCACCGGGGTGGGCCGGTAGGCGTACCCCCGGAAAACGGTCATGGCCGTGCCCACGCCCTGGATATCCCAGGGAAGGATGGGCTGCCCCCGGGACTCCACCACGAAGTAGTTGGCAATGCCAAAGCCCAAAAACAGAAAACCGCCACTGAGGACCGTCACCCACAGCTTGCGGGAAAGGGCGTAGAGGAACGCAAACACCATCAGGTAGCACAGGTAATTGGCCAGCCCCTTTAAAAAGGAGAACTGCAGCACCTGGGTGGAGTTGATCAGATCCACCGCCAGGAAGAACCCCAGGGGCAACAGCAGCAGCAGGCCCCCACTCACCCAGCGGTTCACCCACAAGGGGAGTTCCACCTGTACCAGGCAGGCAGCCGCCGTCACCAGGGAAAGCGCCCAAAAGCCCGCACTGTAGCCCACAAAGGCAGGCAGGCTTAAAAAGGGCTCTTCCGCTGTCAGGTGGAGGAACACCTCCCAGCCGAACAAGACGGCTGCAAAAAGCAGGACCGCCGCTCCGGCGATCCAGTTGCGGCGGTTAGGTTGCACTCGGACGGAAAAATGTGTGTTTCCCGGCACCTTCCCCTTTTGGGAAAGCCCGGCTGTTCTTTCATCCTTTTTCATGGTAGAAAACCCGCTTTCTTTCAAACACGAGATCTTTCCACTGCTCGTGACAGGCTGTCCTTACCGCCCCTGCTTCCACGCCAGGATGGCGTCAGCAATGCGGGCGCTGGCCAAGCCGTCCCCATAGGGGTTGCTGGCATGGCTCATGCGGGAATACTCTTCCTTGTTTTCCAGCAATTCCCGCACCAGGGTGTAGATGATCCCTTCATCGGTCCCCGCCAGTTTCAGCGTCCCGGCGGCGATGCCCTCGGGCCGCTCGGTGGTGTCCCGCAGGACGATCACCGGTTTGCCCAGGGAAGGCGCTTCCTCCTGGATGCCGCCGCTGTCGGTGAGGATCAAATAGGAACGGGCCAGCAGGTTGTGGAACTCAATGACCTCCAAGGGGTCGATGAGCCGCACCCTGTCACAGCCGCCCAGCTCTTCCTCGGCGGCCTTCTGGACCAGTGGGTTCAAATGGACGGGATACACCACTTTCACATCGGGGAATTCCTCCACCACCCGGCGGATGGCGCGGAACATCCGGTGCATGGGCTCTCCCAGGTTTTCCCGCCGGTGGGCGGTGAGCACAATCAGCCGGGAGCCTTGGGCCCACTCCAAAATCTCATCGGAGTAATCCTCCCGGACCGTGGTTTTCAGGGCGTCGATGGCCGTGTTGCCGGTGACCACAATGGTTTCCGGACGCTTGCCCTCCCGCAGGAGGTTCTCCCGGGCGCCCTGGGTGGGGGCAAAATGCAGGTCGGCCACGCAGCCCACAAACTGACGGTTCATCTCCTCCGGGAAGGGGGAGTACTTATCATAGGTGCGCAGGCCGGCTTCCACATGGCCCACAGCCGTCTGGGCGTAGTAGGCAGCCAACGCCCCGGCAAAGGTGGTGGTGGTGTCCCCGTGGACCAGCACCATGTCCGGCTTCACTTCCTGGATCACGCCCTCCAGCCCCTGGAGCACCCGGGCGGTGATATCCGACAGGGTCTGCCCCGGCTTCATGATATCCAGGTCGTAATCCGGGGTGATGGCAAAGGCTTCCAGCACCTGGTCCAGCATCTGCCGGTGCTGGGCGGTGACGCACACCAGGCTTTCAAACTCTTCACGGCGGCCCAGTTCTTTGACCAGGGGCGCCATTTTGATGGTTTCCGGCCGGGTGCCGAACACGGACAGTACTTTGATCTTCTCCACGGTATCCCATCCTTCCCACTCACTATATTCGAAGTTCTTCAATTTCTTGTCTACAAAGTTCTTACAAGTTTCTAACAATCCCTTTTGAAAAACCGGGGGTCAGCCCTTCTTTGCCTCCCGGCGGACAGCCCCCAGGAATTTCACGTTGTTCCGGTAAAACCGTCCCAGGCGGGAAGGTTCCCGCACAATGCGGTACAGCCACTCGGTGTTGGTCTTCACAAACAGGGCCGGCGCCCGGCGCTTGCTGCCGGAGAGCACGTCGAAAGACCCACCCACCCCGATAAACACGCCCTTCTGGAAGTTTTCCAGATGCCGGGCAATGAGCTTTTCCTGGGCAGGCACCCCCAAGGCCACCAGGGTGAGGTCGGGCTGCAGCGCCTCGATCTCCCGGAAATCGGCGTCCTTATCCTTGCCGTATCCGTTTTTATAGTGGACTTCCATCTGGGCGTACTGGGCAACGAGCTTTTCCGCCAGGGCGGAAACCACCTCTTCCTTGGCCCCCAGCAGGTAGACGCTTTTCCCCTTCTCCCCGGCCAGGCGCAGCAGCTTCTCTGCCAGGTCCACGCCGGTGATCCGCTCTTTTGCAGGGTACCCCAGCAAGTTCATGGCCTTTACAACGCTGATGCCATCGGGCACCACTGCGGTTTCCTCTTCCAGCAGCATGGTGCGGATGAAGGGGTCCTCCTCGGCGTGCATCAGGATCTCCGGGTTGGCGGTGACCACAAACAGCCGCTTGCCGCCCAGCATGGCCTCCCCTGCTTTTTGGCAGAATTCCTCCGCCGTGCCGGGAAACACCCGACGCAAATACTCCTTGATGGCCATAGGCTCACCCTTCCTTTTCAGTTTCCCCGTCCGGGGCAGCGCCGCCAGCCTTGGCCGCTCGGGCGGCTTTCCGGTTGCGTCCCCGGTCCTCGTCAAAGTCAAACAATTCCTGGGTGCCGAAAGCCTCGGTGCTCTCCGACGCCTTTAAAAACACGGTGATGGTCTGGAAGATCAGCTTGATATCCTGCCAGATGCTGTAGTTCTCGATATACATCAAGTCCATCACCAGCTTGTCTTTGGGGGAGGTGTTGTACTTGCCGGAAATCTGGGCCAGGCCCGTCAGGCCCGCCTTCATCCGCAGCCGGTAGGCAAACTCCGGCAGCTCTTCCGTGTACTTCTCCACGTTTTCCAACATTTCCGGCCGGGGGCCCACCACGGTCATGTCGCCCTTGAGGATGTTCAGCAGCTGGGGCAGCTCGTCAATGCGGAACTTCCGCAGGTACTTGCCCACCTTGGTGATCCGGTCGTCGTTTTCCGTCACCGACTTGTGGATGGAGTTTTCCTCTTTCATGGTGCGGAACTTGTACACCTCGAACACCCGGCCGTACTTGGTCAGGCGCTTCTGCTTGTAGAACACGTGG
>CAJFMJ010000088.1 GCA_904391645.1 uncultured Neglectibacter sp. | reverse complement strand
GTGCGTGGCCGCCCTGGCCGCCGACGCCACCGGCATCGCCATGCTGCCCCAGCCCTTTGTCACCACCGCCCAGACCCAGAACGAGAACCTGCGGGTGGCCCTGGACATGACGGAGGAATGGGAATCCTTGGCCCAGGCCAATGGCAGCGACGTGACCCTGATCACCGGCGTGGTGGTGGCCCGCAAGGAGTTTGTGGAGCAGAACCCCGACCTGGTGAAGGTGTTCCTCTCTCTGTATGAGAAATCCGTCATCTACACCCAGGAGGATGTGGAAGGCGCCGCCGCCCTGGTTGGCCAGTACGACATCGTGCCCGAGGCCGTGGCCCAGAAGGCCCTGCCGGAGTGCAACATCACCTTTATTGCCGGGGACGAGATGCAGGGGAAGCTCTCCGCCTACCTGCAAACCCTCTTTGACCAGAACCCCAAGTCGATTGGAGGCGAGCTGCCCGGTGACGACTTCTACTACGTCGGCTAAGGGAGCAAAACAGAACAGACGCCGGGGCGTCCGGCTGTGGGCGGTGGCCGTGTGGGTCATCCTCTGGCAGCTGGGCGCCATGGCCTTGGGACAGGAGATCCTTTTGGTATCTCCTGTTTCTGTTATGCTCCGGCTTTGGGAACTGGTGCCCCACTGGGATTTCTGGGGGGCCATCCTGTTCTCCTTCTGGCGGATCACCCTGGGCTTTTTGCTGGCCTCCCTCACCGGCACGGTGCTGGGGGTGCTCTCCTCCCGGTTTTCCCCGGTGCGGGACCTGACCGCCCCCCTGATGGGGGTGATCAAGTCCATCCCGGTGGCGTCCTTCATCATCTTGGTGCTGATCTGGGTGCCCTCCCGGAACCTGTCGGTGGTGATCTCCTTTTTGATGGTCACCCCCATTGTGTATCAAAACGTGCTGGGAGGCATTTCCAGCATGGACCAAAAGCTGACCCAGATGGCCGACGTGTTCCGGGTGCCCTTCCCCCGGCGGCTGCGGTATTTGTACCTGCCCCAGGTGGCCCCTTTTTTCCGGTCGGCCTGCGCCGTGAGCCTGGGGCTGTGCTGGAAAGCCGGGGTGGCTGCGGAGGTCATCGGCCTGCCGGACGGTTCCATCGGCGAGCGGCTGTACGAGGCCAAGGTGTACCTCAACACCCCGGACCTGTTTGCCTGGACCGTGGTGATCGTGCTGGTGAGCCTGGTGTTTGAAAAGCTGTTCCTGTTCTTGCTGGACCGGCTGGTGGCCCGGCTGGAACAGGGTTGAAAGGAGGGCGCCTGATGGACATTACGCTGCAAAACGTGAGCAAATCCTTTGGGGACAAGCAGGTACTCCAGGGATTCTCCCACACCTTCCCCCAGGGGGAGCTGACCTGCGTCATGGGGCCTTCCGGCTGCGGAAAGACCACCCTGCTGTCCCTGCTGCTGGGGCTGGAGATGCCGGACAGCGGGGAGATCCTGGGGATGGAAGGGCAAAAGCTCTCCGCCGTGTTCCAGGAGGACCGGCTGTGCGAAAACACCACCCCTGTATCCAACATCCGGCTGGTAAACCCCAGCCTCTCCAAAGAGGAGGCCCAGGGGATGCTTCGGGACCTGGGGCTGGAGGGCAGCCTGGGGCAGCCGGTGCGCACCCTCTCCGGGGGAATGAAGCGCCGGGTGGCCATCCTCCGCGCCCTGGCCGCGGACTACGACGTGCTGCTGTGCGACGAGCCCTTCAAAGGACTGGACCAAGCCACCAAGGCCCTGGTGATGGACTATTTCCTGGGGAAAACCAAGGGGAAGACCGTAATCCTGGTCACCCACGACCAGGGGGAAACAGAAGCTTTGGGAGGGCATTTCTTGCTCTTGTAAAATGAGGATTCTTGCGTTATCATAAGGGTGACGTGGGACTGTCCGCCGGGGGCCCGCGCCCCCGGCTTTTTTTCCATGCAGAAACCATCCAAAACAAAAGGAGTGTGCATTTGCCATGTTGCCCAAACTGCAATATCATGTGGAGCCGGAAAAAGGCTGGCTCAACGACCCCAACGGCCTGTGCTATTTCCAAGGCCGCTATCACGCGTTTTTCCAGCATAACCCCGATTCCACCGTGTGGAAAGCCCCCCTTCACTGGGGCCACGCCGTCAGCGACGACCTGATCCACTGGGAAGAGCAGCCCATCGCCCTGTATCCCGACCAGCCCTATGAAAACGGGGGCGGGTGCTTCTCCGGTTCCGCCATCGAAAAGGACGGCAAACTGTACCTGATGTACACCGCCGTTTCCAAAGGCCACCAGCAGACCCAGTGCATCGCCGTCACAGAGGACTGCGTCCACTTTACAAAGCTGGCAGAGAACCCCCTGATCGGTCAATGCCCCTTGGATCCCCTCAGCCTCCACTTCCGGGACCCCAAGGTGTTCCAGTGGGAGGACGGCACCTACCGGATGGTGTGCGGCGGCTCGGACCACGAGATGACCACCTCCGCGGTGATGCTGTACAAGTCGGAAGACCTGCTCCACTGGGAGTATGTGGGCCCCATTTTCCAGACCAGTGAAATGGGCCCTGTGATGGAGTGCCCCGACCTGTTCCCCCTGGGGGACAAGTGGGTGCTGGATTTCTCCCGCATGGACAAACCCCAGTGCGTCCAGTTTGTGGTGGGCGATTTTGACGGGGAGCACTTCACCCCGGAAAGCTTCCAGCGGCCGGTGATCGGGCCCCAGTTCTACGCACCCCAGACCTTCCTGGACCCTCAGGGCCGGCGGATCCTCATTGGCTGGATGACCCCCTGGGGCCAGCCGGAAGACCCCGATGCAGTGCGCTGCGGCTGCCTGACCATCCCCATGGAGATCCGCCTCAACGACGCGGGCAACATCTGTCTGACCCCTGTGGCGGAGGCCGCCCCCTACCTGGTGAAGGAAGATCCCCATGTGCGCCGTGGCCAGTACATGGTCCAGGTCACCGACGGGAAGACCATCTTCCTGGAAAAGCCTGTCAGCGAAGTTCAGGACATTCAGATCCTGCCGGACACCCACACCTGCGAGGTGTTTATCAACGGCGGCGAAACCGTGTGCTGCCTGTACTTCCAGCCGTAAAACCGCTTTTTTGAAAACGCAACCCCCGATTGCGCGGTTTCCATCCCAACAGGGTGGCGCGCAACCGGGGGTTTTGCTATACTAAAGCCAGAGAAAGGAGGGGTCATCCATGACGACAGGCGAAAAAATCCAAAGTTTGCGAAAAAAACAGGGGCTCACCCAGGAGCAGCTGGCCCAGGGCCTGGGGGTATCCCGGCAGGCGGTGTCCCGGTGGGAGCTGGACGAGGCCCTGCCGGAAACCGCCAACCTGCTGCCCCTGGCCAAGGCGCTGGGATGCTCCATCGACTGGCTGCTGGACCCGGCCCTGGGGTGGGAAGGCCCCTCCCAAGGGGCAGTGTCCCCCAGCCGGGAAAACTTTCCACATATTTCCCTCCCGCTGGGGAAAAAGCCCCGCCTGCGGTGGCTGTGGCTGCTGCCCCTGGGGCTGGTGGTGCTGGCCTTTCTGGGCATCGGCCTGGCAGGGCTGTGGGGGTCCGGGGGCCAATTCCCCACCCTGGCCTGGATAGTACTGGTCCAGGGCCTGAACCTGTGTTTTTGGTTCTATCTTCTCTGCCTGGCTGTCTACGCCCTGGTGCTGCTCATCCGCTACTTGAAGAGGAAAACTTCTTAAAAGCGTTGTCCCGTCTTTTGGGCGGCTTGGTGGGCGGTTCACTGCACCTCTTCGTGGGACAGGGCACCCCTGAGAACCCCTGCTTCCATTTGAAATACCCTAGAAAGACCTCCCCCGGGAAAGCCCGAAGGAGGTCTTTTTACGCTTCTATGGTGGAGAGCAGCTCCCACACCAGACCCTGGAACCGCTGGGCGGCCCGGTCGGCTGTTTGCTGCACCTCTTCGTGGGACAGAGGCGCTCCCGAAAGCCCGGCAGCCAAGTTGGTGATACAGCTGATGCCGCACACTTCCAGCCCCATATGCCGGGCGGCGATGGCTTCACAGGCAGTGCTCATGCCCACAGCGTTGGCCCCTAGGGCGGCGAACATCCGGATCTCCGCTGGGGTTTCATACTGGGGCCCGGTGGTTTGCAGGTACACCCCCTGCTTTAAGGGGAATCCCAAACGCTGGGCCGCGGCCAGGGCCCGCTCCCGCAACCGGAGGGAATACACCTGGGTCATGTCCGGGAAACGGGGCCCCAGTTCCTCCCCATTGGGCCCCAGAAGGGGCGAGGGCACAAAGCTGGCAATGTGGTCCGTCAACAGCATCAAATCCCCGGGGGCCAAGTCCGGGCCGATCCCCCCGGCGGCGTTTGTCAGAATCAGCCGTTCGGCCCCCAGCAGGCCCATCACCCGGGTGGGAAGCACCACATCCTCCATGGAATAGCCTTCATAATAGTGGACCCGGCCCTGCATCACCACCACAGGCTCCTCCCCAACAACCCCAAAGAGGAACCGCCCCTGGTGGCCGGCCACGGTGGACACAGGGAACCCGGGGATGTCCTGGTAATCCACCACTGCCTCCCGGGCGATCTTTTCCCCAAAGCCTCCCAGGCCGGAACCCAGGATCAAGGCGGTACGGGGGACAAACCCCGTTTTCTGCCGGATGGCATCAGCGCACTGTTTCACGCGGTCATAGACATTCCCCATGGCGGTCATCCTTTCTATGTATCCCGGGGCCAGGCCCCGGGTTTTCTGTGCGGGGCCTGGCTGGCAGGCTGCCGCGAGATTTATTCTGGTTCCCATCCTATCAGCTTTTGCCGCCCCTGTCAACACTCCTCGATCCGCAGCAGCCGGTTGTACTTGGCCACCCGCTCGGTGCGGCAGGGTGCGCCGGTTTTGATCTGCCCCGCGTTGGTGGCCACGGCCAGGTCGGCAATGAAGGTATCCTCCGTTTCCCCAGAGCGGTGGGAGATGATGGTCTTATAGCCGTTGCGCTTGGCCAGCTCGATGCAGTCCAGGGTTTCGGTGAGGGTGCCGATCTGGTTGGGCTTGATGAGGATGGCGTTGCCAGCCCCATCGTCGATCCCCTGGCGCAGGCGCTCCACGTTGGTGACGAACAGGTCGTCACCAACCAGCTGCACCCGGCTGCCCAGACGCTGGGTCAAGGCCGCCCAGCCCTGCCAGTCCTCCTCCCCCAGGGGGTCTTCGATGGAGAGGATGGGGTACTTGTTCACCAGGTTTTCCCAGTATTCGATCATATCCTCCGTGGAGAACTCCTTTCCCCGCTTGGGCAGGCGGTACCGGCCCCCCTTCACCCACTCGCTGCCGGCGGCGTCCAGGGCCAGCTTTACCTTGCCCCCATAGCCTGCCTTTTCAATGGCGGACAGCACCGCTTCAATGGCAGCTTCATCGCTGGGAAGGTCCGGAGCAAAACCGCCCTCGTCCCCCACGCCGGTAGACAGGCCCTGGGCCTTCAGCTGGGCGCCCAAGGTGTGGGTGATTTCCGCGCACCAGCGCAGCCCCTCCCGAAAACTGGGGGCTTCCACCGGGACGATCATAAACTCCTGGATGTCGATGTTATTCCCTGCATGGGCGCCGCCGTTGAGGATGTTCATCATGGGCCGGGGCAGCTCGTAGGCGCAGGCCCCACCCAGGTAGCGGAACAAGGGCATTCGGAAATGGGTGGCAATGGCCCTGGCCGCCGCCATGGACACCGCCAGGGTGGCGTTGGCCCCCAGGTGGGCTTTGTTGGGGGTGCCGTCCAGCTTGCACAGCACCCGGTCGATCTCCCGTACGGTCAGGCTGGGGACTTTCTCCAAGGCCGGGGAGATGATCTCCGTCACGTTGCGCACTGCCTTCAGCACGCCCTTGCCGCCGTAACGGCGCTGGTCGCCGTCCCGCAGCTCCACCGCCTCAAACTTTCCTGTAGAGGCTCCCGAGGGGGCGGCGGCGGTGCCCATGGTGCCGTCGGTGAGCTGCACCGTGGCGCTGACCGTGGGGTTGCCCCGGGAATCTAAAATCTCTGTGCCGAATACTTTTTGGATGCGTACCATAGCGGTTCCTCCCTGTTTCTGGTTTCACTTCCTAGTATTGGGCAAAAGGCCCCGTTTCATCCAAAGGAACGCAAAAAAAGCCCTCCCCGTTTTCAGCGGGAAGGGCTTTTTCGGAAGGTCCCCCAGGGTTGGGGTTCTTCAAATTTTTTAGATCAGCTCCAAGATGGCCATCTCAGCAGCGTCGCTCGCGCTGATAATCGCTTCGCGATTACCATGAGGAAAAGCCCTCCCTGCTTGCACAGGAAGGGCTTTTCTCGGGGGTTCCCTCCGCTTGCGGACGATGTTTGCCGGTTTCGCAAGCGAAATGTTGATGTTTCACATCGACAAGGCAAACTCGCAGGGGCTTCGCCCCGCCGCCGCTAAAGAGAAGGTTTTCCCTAAACCTTCTTTAGATCAGCTCCAAGATGGCCATCTCAGCAGCGTCGCCGCGGCGGGGCCCCAGCTTGGTGATGCGGGTGTAGCCGCCGTTGCGGTCAGCGTACTTGGGGGCGATCTCGGTAAACAGCTTATTGGTCACGCTCTCCTTGGTGATGAAGCTCATCACCAAGCGCTTGTTCTGCAAGTTGTCCTGCTTGGCAATGGTGATCATCTTTTCCGCCATGGCGCGCACTTCCTTGGCGCGGGTCACGGTGGTCTCGATCTTACCATTCTCCAGGAAGAACGTCACCAGGCCCCGGAGCATAGCAGTCCGGTGGGCGGTGTCTCTGCCCAACTTTCTCGTTCCCGGCATGGATATTCACTCCTATCGTAGTAAAAGTAGGTTGTGTCTTATTCTTCGTCCTTGCGCAGGCTGAGGCCCAGGGAAGCCAGCTTCCAAATGACCTCTTCCAGCGATTTGCGGCCCAGGTTGCGGACCTTCATCATGTCCTCTTCGGACTTGTTGATCAGGTCTTCCACGGTGTTGATGCCGGCGCGCTTGAGGCAGTTGAAGGAGCGGACAGACAGGTCCAGCTCTTCAATGGTCATCTCAAGCACCTTCTCCTTGCCGCCCTCGTCCTTCTCCACCATGATCTCGGTGCTCTTGCCCTTGTCGGACAGGTCCACAAACAGGTTCAGGTGGTCGGTGAGGACCTTGGCAGCCAGGGAAACAGCTTCCTGGGCGTTGATGACGCCGTTGGTCCAAACTTCCAGCGTCAGTTTGTCATAGTCGATGCTCTGGCCCACGCGGGTGCTTTCCACATTGAAATTGACCTTGAGCAC
>CAJFMJ010000087.1 GCA_904391645.1 uncultured Neglectibacter sp. | reverse complement strand
CCTCTGTCAAGCGTAAGAAAAAGTCAGAAGCAGCTCGCAAGCGCAAGTATAAATAAGGCTGCTCACATTTACCTTGAAAGCGGGCGGTTTGCCCGCTTTCTTTTTTGTTTCTGCAAACGATTCAAATGCGCAAGGAGAACATTCGATGGGCATTTTTCAACCAACTGCTCTGCGTGAGCGGGCAATGGACATCACCCCGGAGTTTTTAAACAACTTGGGGGTGCGGGCTATCCTGCTGGATGTGGACAACACCTTGGCCACCTATAGTTCCCATAAACCTGCCCCGGGCGCTGTGGAGTGGGTGAAGGCCATGGAGGATGCAGGCTTTCGAATGATCATCATCTCCAACAACTTTAAAAAGAGAGTACGATCTTTTGGGCTGCAGTTCGGGCTGGATACCCTTTGCTTTGCGGTGAAACCCCTGCCCATTGGCTACCTGCGGGCGGCCAAGCGGCTGAAGGTGAAATGCCGGGAGTGTGTCATCGTGGGGGACCAGATCTTTACCGATGTGGTGGGTGCCAACCTGTGCGGGATGAAATCCGTGCTGCTCAGTCCCATCGAGCCAGAGGATGGGTTCACTTTTAAAGCGCGCAGATATTTTGAACGGGGCTTGCGGAAAAAATTTCAAAGCCGAAAGGATGTTTTGCGATGAAAAACCCTGTGGAACGCCTTACTGAACGTCTGATCCACGGCGACTCTCAGAAAGCCGCCCTGGTGTTTTCTGAAAAAAACCGCTTCTACTTCACCCAGTTCCCTGCCAGTGACGGGGCGCTGCTGGTTACGGCAGAGGAAGCCTACCTGCTGATGGACTTCCGCTATGAGGAAGCGGCCCACTATAAAGCCAAGTATTGCACCGTGGTGGGTTTTGATTCCCTCCTGGGCAAACTGGGTGAGCTCATCCAAAAGCACGGGATCAAGCAGATCTACCTGGAAACCGAGCAGCTTTCCGTGGCTCAGGCCCGGCGCTTCGAGGCTTCCTTCCAGAAGGTGGGGGCAGAGGTGGTGCTGGATGACACGCTGGACAGCGCCATCCGGGACCAGCGGATGATCAAGTCCCCGGAGGAAGTGAAGAAGATCGAAGCTTCCCAGGAGATCACCGATGCTGCTTTTACCCACATCCTGCCCTTTATCAAGGAGGGCGTCACCGAGCGGGAGCTGGCCTTGGAGATCGAGTTCTTCATGCGCAAGCAGGGTGCGGAAGGCATTGCTTTCCCGCCCATCGTGGCTGCCGGCAAAAATGGCTCCCAGTGCCATGCGGTACCTTCCGACAACCAGGTGCATTCTGGCGACTTCATCACCATGGACACCGGTGCCCTGTTGGACGGCTATAATTCCGACATGACCCGTACTGTGGCCCTGGGCAAGGTGAGCGAGGAGCAGAAGGCAGTGTACGATACCGTCCTCAAGGCTCACTTGGCTGTCATTGACCAGGTGAAGCCCGGGATGCCTTGCTGCGATGTGGACAAGATCGCACGGGACATCATCGAAAAGGATTACCCCGGCACCTTCGGCCACGGCCTGGGCCATGGGGTTGGCTTTGAGATCCACGAGTGGCCCCGCTTCTCCAAGACGGACCCCACCCCCTGTGCCGAGGGCATGGTCATCACCGACGAGCCCGGCATCTATATCCCGGCAAAACACGGCGTACGTATCGAGGATATGCTGCTGATCACGGCCGATGGCTGCCGCAGCCTGACAAAGTCCCCCAAGGAGCTTATCTGCCTGTAAAGGGATTTGCGGTGATCCTGGGGAAATGTCTTGCATTCCCGGGAAAGATACGGTAAAATAGATTCGAGAAAGATATTTGGAGGTTGTTTAAATATGGTAACCGCAGGCGATTTCAGAAACGGCGTAACCTTTGAGATGGACGGCGGCGTGTACTCCATCATCGAGTTCCAGCACGTGAAGCCCGGCAAGGGCGCTGCCTTTGTGCGCACCAAGCTGCGCAACGTGATCACCGGGGCCGTGACGGAAAAGACGTTTAACCCCACCGATAAGTATCCCACTGCTTATATCGAGCGCAAAGATATGCAGTACCTCTACAGCGACGGCGACCTGTATTACTTCATGGACAACGAAACCTACGAGCAGATCCCGATCAACAAGAGCGTGCTCAGCGACAACTTCAAGTTTGTCAAAGAGAACATGGACTGCAAGGTGCTTTCTTATAAGGACAATGTGTTCGGCGTGGAGCCTCCCAACTTTGTGGAGCTGGAAGTCACCAAGACCGAGCCCGGTGTCCGCGGCGATACCGCTACCAACACCTTGAAGCCCGCCACCCTGGAAACCGGCGCGGAGATCCGTGTGCCCCTGTTCATCAACGAAGGGGAAATGATCCGGATCGACACCCGTACTGGGGAGTACATGGAGCGCGCCTAAGCGTTTCATTGCCCAAATACACTGCGGGGCGAAGCCGCCGCAAAACGGAAAGGGAGGAACCTTACTATGACCAATTCCGAAAGAGCTTCTTATATCCGTGGCCTGATGGATGGCCTGGAGCTGGATCCCAACGCGAAGGAAACCAAGGTGCTCAACGCCATTGTGGAGCTGCTGGACGATCTATGTGTCACCGTGGATGAAATCGACGAGAACATGGCAGAGCTCTCCGGCCAGGTGGATGAGATCGATGAGGATCTGGGCGACCTGGAAGAGGATTACTACGGCTTGGACGACGACGAGTGCAGCTGTGGCTGCGGCCATCATCACGATGAGTTTGACGACGCCGAGTTTGAGGTGACCTGCCCCAGCTGCGGCGACACCATCGAGCTCAACGACGCCATGCTGGAAGAGGGCAGCATTGTTTGCCCTGGCTGTGGCGAAACCCTGGAGTTCGATTTTGACGACGAGGAAGAGCCCGAGGAGAACGGCGAGGAATAAAGAACCGCAAAAAGCCCTCCCAAGTGGAGGGTTTTTTTACGCGCAAGGCACAGAAAAAGGGAGCGGCGAAAACCGCTCCCTTGCTGTTTCCCAGTGGGGTTATTTCCCTTCCCGAACTTCTGCCACCAAGGCCATGCACTCCTTGGCGCGCTGGGTGATGTTTTTCCAGTTTCCTGCTGCCAGGTCTTCTCCGGGACAGAGCCAGCTGCCGCCGCAGGCGATCACATTGGGCTGGGCCAGGTATTCCTTGACGTTTTGAGGATCGATACCGCCGGTGGGCATGAATTTAACTCCCCGGTAAGGGCCGTACAGCGCCTTGAGCATCTTGACGCCGCCAACCACTTCGGCGGGGAAGAGCTTTACAGTGGTGAGGCCCAGGTTCATGGCAGACTCCACCTCTGTGGGGGTGGCGCAGCCGGGATATACCGGGACCTTGTTTTCCAAGCACCATTCCACCACTTCCCGGTTGGTGCCGGGGGAGATCACGGCTTTGGCGCCGCACTCCACGGACAGTTTAGCCTGCTCCACACTGAGGACCGTCCCTGTGCAAACCAGCATTTCCGGCAGGGCTGCACTGAGCTTTTCAATGGATTTGGCTGCGGCAGGGGTGCGGAAGGTGATCTCCGCCGCAGCAATGCCGCCTTCCAACAGAGCGTGGCCCAGAGGGACCGCTTGCAGTTCGTCGTCCAGCTTGATCACGGGGATGACCCCGGTCTGCCGTAAGATCTGTTCAATATTTTCCATAAGGGTACCCTTCCTTTCGCAATGTATGGTTTCAATAAGTGAAGTGCCCTTGCACATTTTTACTGGGGAGAAAAAGTGCCATTTGTGGTGAGGCCGGGATTCCTGGGTAAACTGTAAATGGATACGAAGTGGATCCGTGGCCAGGTATTCCCTGCGGCCGTTGACGCTAAATGGGCTTCATGGACCCAGGGCAGAGGGCGCTGTCTGTACGGGATCGCAAGTTTTGCGCTTTCATTATACAATATCTGGTGTGCGGGATGCAAGGAGGAACACAAAATAAAAATTCCCCGCTCCGCAAATTGACAATTTCTCCCTGCACAAGTATACTTTTATTATTGCAACGGAATCTAAGGCAATGGGGAACTTGAAGGAGGAAATGTGGTGAACGCGATGGAAATCCAAGGGCTTCGGTTTGGTGAGGGCCTGCCCAAAATTTGTGTGCCGTTGACGGGCCAGGGGATCCCGGCCCTGCTCAGTGAGCTGCAGCGGGTTGCCGCTTTGCCGGCTGACCTGTATGAGTGGCGGATCGACTGTTTCTTTGGCGACCCGCTTCCTGTGCTGCCTGCGGTGACGGAACGCTTGGATGGAAAGCCGTTGCTGTGCACACTGCGCACCCAACAGGAGGGGGGACAGGCAGCCCTTTCCCCCGAGGAGTATGAGAAGCAGGTCACAGCGCTGCTCTCTGCAGGGGGCTTTGGCTTGGTGGATATCGAGCTGGCCTGTGGGGAGGAGCGGGTGAACCGATTGGTGCGGTTGGCAAAAAGCCAAGGCGTGGCCGTGGTGTTGTCCAAGCACGATTTTAAAAAGACGCCACCTGCCCAGGAGATCACAGCCACCCTGTTGCGGATGAAAGAACTGGGGGCAGACTTGCCCAAGTATGCAGTGATGCCCCAGTCCCCTGGAGATGTTCTGGAGTTGCTTTCCGCCACTTGGCAGGCAAGTTCCCAGATCGGCCCGGTGGTCACCATGGCCATGGGGGAGCTGGGGAAGATCACCCGGGCAGCCGGCGGGGTTTTCGGCTGTGCCATGACCTTTGGCGCTGGGGAGAGCGCTTCCGCCCCTGGCCAAATCGATGCGGAAAATCTTCGGGCCATTTTGGAGGATCTCCAGCCCTACAACAGCCCTTCCCCTCGCGGGGAGTGAGGCGGCTATCCCGTGAATGGAAAGGATCTTGTCCCATGAAAAACGATATTGACTCCATCTTGGATTCCATGTTCCGAGGCGGGAGGCTCCAGTTTAAAAGCAACCAGCAGCCTGAAAAGCCGGAGGAAACTTCTTCAGAGCCGACGTCTGCCTTCCATACCACAGCAGCCCAGGAAGCACAACAGGCCCTGGATGCTGTGGCCCGCACCGGGGATAGCCTGTCGGAGTCCCTGCAGCAGAGTTTGGAGAGGCTGACCCAAGAGGCCCGGGCTGACATGGCAGATTTGGAGCGCCATCTTCGTCAGGACGGCATCGATACGGCGACTGTCACACGCAACGCCGGAGCCCCGGTGGATCTTGAAATGGCTTTCCAGGTGGCCCGCCAGGAGGCGGGATCTCTCGTATTAGGCCAAGAGGACTTCCTGGACGATTTGCTCATTGCCTTTAAGCGCCCCTTTGTGGCGGGAAGCCGCGACGATAAGCCTCTTTGCCGGGCGGCAATCCTCGGCCCTCACGGGACTGGAAGGCACAGCGCCCTGCGGTGTGTCACCGCGTCCTTGGGGAGGCAGGGGGTCATTAAAAGCCCGAAAGCCGCCTTTTTGGATCTTTCCCGTTACAATGCCGCCGGATCGGAAAAGCTGTTCGTGCAGGACTTTTACGCTGCAGTAAAAAGCGGGGTGGCCGCCCTGGTGCTGGAGCATTGGGAGCGGTGCCACACCAGTGTGCTGTCCATGGTGGGTGCCCTGTTCCGAGAGGGGGAGATCCCCCTGCCCAGCCGCTATGCGGAACAGAAAGGAATGTTGGTGGAGATTGGCACTGCGTTGGTTCCGGGGGCCGTGTCCACCTTGTCTGCTGGCGGGAAGTACTTGTTCCTTCTCACAGACCAGCCTGCCTCCAAATTGGTGGATGCGTTCGGGGCGCCATTCCTAGCAGCCCTGGATGACCAATGCCAGACTAAGCCCTTTACACAGGAATCCCTGGAGGAGATCGCCCGGCGGGAGTTGGAAGACTTGGTGGGCCGGGTGAAAAAGCAGCTGCAGATCAGCCTCACCTTTGGAGAGGATGCCGTAGCCACTTTGGCAGACAGCTTTACCCCGGATCAGGGAGCTTTTGCTTTCAAGGACGGTGTGGACCGCATTTACCGTGCCCTCAGTGAGGAGAAACTCCACAAGAGCCTGGGACCGGTGGAGGGAAAGCTGCTGGCCGAAAACGACACTTTGTGGGTGGAGTACACCCAGGCGGGGATCGCCTTGCGGGTGGGGGAGAAGGACAGTTCCGCTGTCAAGAATGCCGCCATTGCCCAGGTGAAGGAAGAGCTTTCCCAGATCGTGGGACTGCAGCCGGTGAAAGATTACATCCTCTCTTTGGAGGACAATTTCAAAATTCAGCAGCTGCGCCGGGAGCGCGGCTTGAAAGCTGATTCCCCCTCCATGCACATGATCTTTACCGGCAATCCCGGCACGGGCAAAACCACCGTGGCCCGGATCGTTTCCCGTTACCTGAAGGCCATCGGCGTGCTGCAGGGCGGCCAGCTGGTGGAGGTGACCCGGGCAGACTTGGTGGGCCAGTACGTGGGCCACACCGCCCCCTTGACCCAGAAGGCCATCCAGTCAGCCTTGGGCGGCGTGCTGTTTATTGACGAGGCGTATTCCCTCTACCGGGGCAAGGACGACAGTTTTGGTCTGGAGGCCATTGACACGTTAGTCAAGGGCATGGAAGATCACCGGGACGATTTGATCGTCATTTTGGCGGGCTACTCCCGAGAGATGGAGGAGTTCCTCACCGCCAATTCCGGGCTGCGTTCCCGGTTCCCCAACATCATTGAGTTCCCCGACTACACGGCAGGGGAGCTGTTGGAGATCACCAAGAGCATCGTCCGGGGGAAGGGCTACCGGTTGGCTCCCGCTTGCGACCAGCCGCTGTTGGAGTATTACCAGCATCAGCAGCAGATGGGCGATCCCCGCACCAATGGCAACGGCCGTATGGCCCGGAACAAGGTGGAAGAGGCTGTGATCGCCTGCTCCCGCCGGAATGTCCGTGCGCCTGAAGAGGAGCGGGATCTGGAGCTTTTGCTGCCGGAGGACTTTGGATTTGAAACGTCAGGAGCCCCCCAAGGAGGGAGCGTATGAGAAACCTATTTCTCACATCCAGCGGTTTGAGTGAAACCACTGCCCCTTTGTTTTGGCGCAGTATTGGGAAAGATCCCGCCTGTACAAAGGTGATTCTCGTTCCTTCCGCAGCCGTTGTAAACGACGGGGCCCGTGAGGGAATCGTTGTGTGTATGGAACGACTGATGAGCATGGGGATACCCCAGGAAAATATCCTTCTGTATCACTTGGCGTATTTGTTTTCAGAGGAGTATGAGAGAACTTATTCCAGCTATGTAAAGGATATTCCCTTGCAGTTGCGCTTGCTGGA
>CAJFMJ010000086.1 GCA_904391645.1 uncultured Neglectibacter sp. | reverse complement strand
CATCATTTTTGGCAAGTAAACCTGGTGGACCCAAAGGGATTCGAACCCTCGACCTCTCGGATGCGAACCGAACGCTCTCCCAGCTGAGCTATGGGCCCAAAGGGCTGTCTTTCCTCAAGACAGCTTCTTTATTTTAGCACAGAGCAGGGCGGTTGTAAAGCGTTTTTAAGAGTTTTTTGCCTTTTGGGGTTTGGCCTGGAAGAGGTCAATATGCAGCCATTTGCCTTGGTACAGGCGGATCATAAACACCAGGCCGCGGGCGCAAAGTTCGGCGGCCATGGCCAGCCAAACGCCGATGAGCCCCAGCTGTCCCGCCAACAGGAAGGACAGGGTGATCCGCACGCCCCACATGGTGCACAGGCTGATGATGAACGGCCCACGGGAGTCGCCGGCGCCCCGCAGGCAGCCAGACGCCACAATGGAGGCACCGAACATCGGCTCGGCAAAGGCCACGATCCGCAACACCCGGCTGCCCAGGTCGATGACCTCTGGGTCTGTGGAGAAAATGCGGATAAGCTGGGGGGCAAAGAAGAACAAAATGGCCCCGCCAAAGGTCATGATCACTACGCCCATCCAGCTGACCGTACGGGCAAAGCGCCGGGCCAGGTCTTTCCGCCCGCCGCCAATGGCCTGGCCTACCAGGGTGGTGCCGGCCACAGCCACGCCGGAAGCAGGCAGGTAGCTGATGGATTCCGCCGTCACTGCCAAGTGGTTGGCCGCCACGGCCACGGTGCCAATGCCGGTGATAATACTGGTGATGACGATCTGGGCGATGCTCATGGTGGCCCGTTCCAAAGCCACGGGAAGGCCCAGCCTCCAGGTGGTCAGCAAGCAGGCTTTGTCAAAGGAATACCGGTGCCGCAGGCTGATCTGTACCGGGGACTTTTTCCGGAAGATCACCAGGATGAACAAGCAGGCCACTGTGGCGGTGGACAGGGCAGAGGCAAAGGCCGCCCCCCCAACCCCCAGGCCAGCGCCCCACACAAAGAACGAGTTTCCGAAAAGGGTCACCGTCCGGGGGGAGTAGATGAACAGGGTGTTTAAAATCACGTTTAACACGTTGATCATCAAGTTGAGGATCATGGGGGTGCGGGTGTCCCCAGAACACCGGATGATGGCGCTGAACATATTGGAGGCCAAAGTGAAGGGCATGGCGCAGGACATGATCCGGAAGTAGAGGGAGGCGTTCCCGCGGATGGCGGGGTCAGCCCCCAGCATGGCCGGAAGGAAAAAGGACAGCACAAAGCCGATGGCGCCCATGGAGATGCCAAACAGCCCCACAAAGCGCAGCCCTTGCCAGGTGACCTTTTGGGCCTCTTCCCGACGCCCGGCGCCCAAGTGTTGGGCCACCTGCACGGAAAAGCCCACCGAGGCGGCGTTGAACAGGCCGTTAAACAGCCAGGTGGTGGAGGAGGTCAGGCCCACTGCTGCGGTGGCTTCCGAGCCAAGAGTGCCCACCATGGCAGTGTCCACATACTGCACCAGGGTGAGCATGATTTGCTCGATGATGGCCGGCCAGGCCAAAAGCAGCACAGCGCCCAGGGTCCCCCAGATGTGGGGCAGCCCCGGATTTGCCAGCATGGAGGAGATGCGGTCGTTGGTTTTCATAGGACGTAGTCCATGCAGGCCCGGCCGTCCGGTTCCCGCAGCTCCCCAACGAATTTGCCAAAGGCCACGTGGGCAGGGTGCTTCTGGTAGATCTCCAGCTCCTCCATGCTGTTAAACTGGGACACCAGAATGTAATCGTAGTTGGTGGGGGCAGAGCCCTCTGCGGCAAAATATACCTCCATCCCCTGGATCTGGGGGATTTGGTCTTTCAAAGCCATCATGCGAGCCTTGGCTTCCACCAGGTTTTCCGCCTTGGTTTTGCCGTTGGCAGATTCCTTGAACTTGAACATCACAATGTGTTGGATCATTTCTGTCTTCCTTTCCCTCTTTAATACGTGCCGTGCACTTTCCTATAGTAACGTATTTAAGTGGAAAAAACAAGGCTGAAATGACCGACTTTGGAAAGTTTTATCACGAGAGGCTTTGGAAAAACCGCTCGTTGTAGAGAAAAGCAGGGTCGTCGGGCTTGAATGCCCCTGCCCTGCGGTTGTACTCCTGGGAAAGGGCCAGGTTGCCCATGCGGTAGTAGCATACGCACAGCTGCATACAGGGCAAATATCCGTAGCAATCAGGGCGGACAAAGGCGCCGGACTGGTCTTCTCGGGGCCTTTGGAGGGCTGTTTCATACCAGAACGCTGCTGTGGGGTAGTCTTCCCGCTGGAAAAACCAGTTTCCCAGGTCGCAGCAGAGCTCCGCCCGGGGCGGCCCAAAAGCCAGTTCCCGGGTGAGGGCGGCAAAAGCCTTTTCCTCCTGTCCCATGCGCAGGTAACAGGCGGAAAGGTCCCGGCAGGCTTCCCGCTTGTTTTCCACCCAGCCCTGGTCTTCTGCCAAAAAAGCTTCCCACAGGGCGGCTGCCTCTTCTTGGCGGCCATGGGCGTCCAGCTCCCGGGCGTAGTAGAACTGCTCCCGGGGGGAAAGGGCCCTCCCCTGGGCCAGCTGCCGCTCCAGGATGCGCAGGTTCCGGTCGGGGTCGCTGGGATGGAGCTTTTGGTGGGTGACGGCGGTTTTGTCGTAATAGAGCACGTTTCCCACTGGGGCAATGGCCTCGTGGACGGCTCCCTGCCACCGCAACCCTGCCAGCCGGCGGATGAGCCGTTCCCGGTAATAGGTGAAGGTGGGGCGGCCCTCCGCGTCAAAGGCAATGTGGTAGGGCAGCATCACCACGTCGATGTGGGGCGGCAAGGCGGCTTTCAACTGGGCAAACCCCTCCCGGTCTTGGGGAGTGAGGACATCATCGGCGTCCAGCCACAGGCAATATTGCTGGGTGGCTTTGGAAAAGGAAAAGTTCCTGGCCTTGGCAAAGTCCTCCACCCAGGGAAAGGTGTACACCTGGGCGCCTAAGTCCTGGGCCCGTTGTACCGTGGCATCCTGGCTGCCGGTGTCCACCACAATGATCTCGTCCACCAGCCCCTGGACGGACTGCAGGCACCGGGGCAGGGTGTCCTCCTCGTTTTTAACGATCATGCACAAGCTGACGGTGATCAAAAAACTCCTCCTTTTCCGGGAAAATTCCAGAGCGGCCTGAATGGCAGGCTGTAAAATGTAGAGAGAAGGCCCCGAAGGGCCTTCCCCGGAAGGAAAAACCTTCCAAACAGAATGAAAAGTTAAACAGTGGCGTCGCCCAGCCGGACCACGGTCAAAGAGCTGTTCACAAAGGGGAAGCCCGTCTGAGAGGAAATGGCTTGCAGGATGGAGGGGGCAGAGGTCACCTGGAACGGCACTGCAAAGGACAGGGTGGACACCTCCGCAGTGGAGGCAAAGGTGTGAGTGGCAGAAGCGCCAGGGATGGTTTCGCCATTGAGGGCCAAATTGATGGTGAGAATGGCGGGGGTGGACATCCCGGGGTCTGTGGAAACGGTGCTGTGGAACGATGCCTGGTACACGCCGGGACGAGTGATGGTGATGGCGGAGTCACCAGGCTGGTGGCTCATGGAGGTGCCCACAGACAGGGGGGTGGATGCAAAGGACAGGGGGGTGGATTCGTTGGAGGTCTGCTTGGCAGAACGGCTGAGAGTTGCGGTAGAAATGTCAGTGTTGCCGTCTGTAGCTGCTACCACTTCGGAATCCGATGGGCCAGTGGGGCCAGTAGGGCCGGTGGGACCAGTGGGACCGGTAGGCCCAGTGGGGCCCGTAGCGCCGGTAGGACCGGTAGGCCCAGTGGGGCCCGTAGCACCTATAGCGCCGGTAGGTCCGGAGGGGCCGGTGGCACCGGTAGCACCAGTAGCGCCAGTAGGCCCGGTAGCACCCGTAGCTCCCGCAGGCCCCGTGGGACCTTGGGGGATGACGAAGTCAAACAGAGCGTTTTGGGCAGTGCCCGCGTTGCTCACTTCAGCGTCCGTGCCGGGGGCACCTGTGGTGACATTGCCCACTTCGATGGTGGCAGCGCCACCAGGAATACCCGTTGCACCTGTGGCTCCGGTGGCACCTGTAGCCCCTGTTGCGCCGGTGGGGCCAGTAGGTCCGGTAGGCCCGGTGGGGCCTTGGGGACCCGCGCTGCCCGTTGCGCCTGTTGCGCCGACAGCACCTGTGGCACCAGTGGGGCCAGTGGGGCCAGCAACGCCTTGGGGCCCTTGGGGGCCAGCGGCACCGGTAGCGCCCGTGGCGCCTGTTGCACCTGTGGCTCCAGCTGCGCCCGTAGCACCGGTGGCACCTGTAGCCCCGGTAGCACCGGGTACGCCTTGCAGGCCCTGCACACCTTGAGGGCCAGTGACGCCGGTGACGCCTTGAGGCCCTTGGGGCCCTTGCAAGCCCTGGACGCCTTGGGGCCCAGTGGGGCCGGTTGCCCCGGTCTTACCAGGACAGCCCTGAGGGCCCATGGGGCCGCGGGGGCCTTGGGGGCCAGGCACAGGGCAGCAGGGCTGGCAGTTCCCGCAAGGGTTGCAGCAGCCGTCGTTAGGCCGGTAGATATTCATATGCGGTCATCCTTTCTTTCAAAAGTCTGGGGAGGGTTTCCCTATTGCCAGAGTATGCGGACAGGCCGAAAGCGTGCCAGTCCCCCAAAAATTTTGCAAAAAGCCCCTGTGGGAAGTTTTTGTGCGTTTCGCGCACACTTTGTGATTTTATTCACAAAGTGCTTTAAAAAGGTTGTCCATTCTCCCTGAAAAAAGCAGGGTTTCCCTTGTGGGCTCTACGAAGGAACGCTGAAAATAAAATACCCTCTTATTCTCTCCCGGGGGGCTGTGGTACACTGAGGTACAGTTCAGATGGGTTTTGACAAGGAGGAAACATATGCCTAAGAATCATCGGGAAAGTTTAATTTACACCGTGCTGATGTGTTTTGTCATGGTGTTGTGGATGAGCGTGTACAATGTGGCCATGCTCCAGGGGGAACTGAGTTTTGCTGTTGTGCAGCAGGCCTGGTTGGGATTCCCCATTGCCTATGTGTTCGCCATGTGCTGTGACTGGTTTTTCGTATCGAAAATTGCCAAAGGCTTTGCCTTCCGTTTTTTGGTGAAGCCCGGGGTTTCCAGCCCCCGGAAGATGGTGATCGCCGTTTCCTGCTGTATGGTGGTGCCCATGGTGCTCATCATGTCCCTGTATGGCGCGGTGGAGGCCTCGGTCCACACAGGCGCTTGGGCGGCCATCCCCATGATCTGGCTGACCAACATCCCCAAGAACTTCATCATGGCCCTGCCGTTCCAGCTGATCATTGCAGGGCCACTGGTTCGGCTGGTATTCCGCAAGGCCTTCCCCGAAGGCACTGTGGCAGGATGAGCCGGATCGGCCCAGAGGATGTGAATAACAAACAAGAGCCGCCTTTTTTAAGGCGGCTCTTGTTTTTCGTGAGAACAGAAATGCCCCAAACAGGGGGTGGTTGCTTTGAGAAAGGCAAAAAAAGCGGCCCCAGAAGGGCCGTGTTTTTTGTAGGATGTTTAAGACAAGTACTCTTCCAGGCAAATGCCCTGGGCCATGATCTCCTGGGCGGCTTCCACGCCCACATAGCGGTAGTGCCAAGGCTCGTAGCCAACACCGGTGAGGTCCTGCTTGTCCTCCGGATAGCGCAGGATGAACCCATATTCCTGGCAGTGTTCCATCAGCCACTGTTGTTCCGGGGTGTTCTCCTGCTCTTCCTCCAAAATCTGGTACTCAGACGAAACAATGTCCACGGCCAGCCCCAGCTCGTGTTCGCTGGTGCCTGCAGGTACCACCCAGCGGTTGGCCTCTGTTTCCGCCTCTTCCTGGGAGTACCCTTCTGCCAGCAAGCGGTCTATCTTGTCCTGGTGCAGGGCCGCCTGGTCATCCCAGGTGCGGAAGGAGGAGCAGATCATGGGGGAGAGCCCTTGCTCTTCCATGTCTTCCAGCATCTGAGAGAGGGCGTCTGCTGCCCGGGAGTCAAACTGGCCGCCGTACACCTGGGTCAGCTCTACTGTGAAATCCTGGGGCAGGGGGTTGTCTTTGTTCACCAGGCGCAGGTACCAGGGCCGCTCCTCCGGTGAAAGGGAAGGCTCCGCAGTGGGGGTCACGGTGATCTGATTGAGTGAGGAGGTGCTGGACTCCCCTTGGGAAGAGGAGGTGTCCTCAGGCAGCTCCCCGGCCCGGACAGCGGTGGGCCACAGGTGGAAAAGCAATGCCAGGCACACCACGACGCAGACGATGCCGGCGGAGCCGGCCAGCAGATAACGGACCCCGCCACCCCGCCGCCGGGGCGCGTAATGGTGGGGCCGTGATTGTGGTTTCATGGGAAGGACCTCCTTTCTGGTGTTATCTACTAGACGGTGGGGAAGAGGGTTTTCTTACAAGGGGGGAACAGTGTCCCCCGGTCAGTCCTCATAGCGGGTGATGCACTCCAGCTCGTAGCTGTAGGCGTCCAGATCCTCCCAGCTGAGGAACCGGTCCCAGCTGATGCGGCAGTGCTCGTAATCGCTGTTGCATTCCACCACCGTGATCCCGTCATCTTCCACGGTGAGCACCACCATGGAGTGTTCGGAAAGTTCCAAACGGATGTTGTCGCCCACACGCAGCTGGAAGTAATCGGTGAAGGTGGAAACGGGGGCGTCTTCCCCAAACACCAAGTCACTGAGCAGCGCCGCAAACCCCAGGCACTGTTCCATGGGTTCGAATTGAGGGAACAGCTCTTGGATGCCTCCGGTGTATTCGTTGCAATAGGTGTCCCAGTAGACATCGTGTTGGCAGGGGGTGTCGGTGACCGTTAGCTCATCCCAGTCTTCCACCCCCATGTGGTTCCAATACTTCCCCTCGGGGAAGGTTTCCCGCAGGGATTCTAAAATGAGGGAAGCCTCTACTTCTGTGATGGAGGCATCTTCCTGAAGGCTGGAGGTTTCCTCCCGGAAATAAATAGCCTCTATTTCCTCTTGGGTGGGGGAGGATGCCTCTGCCGAAAGGGAGTCGGAGTCCTCTGCTTCATCATCTTCTTCCATCCCCTGTCCTTCTTCCGCTTCTTCTTCCGGAGAAGGGCTCTCCAGGGCGGCTGCCGCAGGAAGGGCGGATTCCCCTTCTGGGCTGCCTTGGACTTGCTTCTTTTCTCCCAGCCCCAACAGGCCCAAGGTGAGGGCCAGGGTCAGCAGGAGGATGGCGCAGAGCATGACGGTGGGGATAAAAGGCGGCCGGCCGGGGAGGAAACCTCGGAAG
>CAJFMJ010000085.1 GCA_904391645.1 uncultured Neglectibacter sp. | reverse complement strand
GCCGCTGCCTTGGGCTACAGAAGCCCCGTTCAGTTCAAAACCGAACGGGGCTTCTGATAAATATTCTTTTTAGTGTCTACTTTCTCTTGACAAGTGCATTTCCCAAAAGGAAGCTCTCCGTTTTTTTATGAATTATTCTGCAATGATGTATGGCTCCAACTTTTGAAAGGTCTTCTCCCCAATGCCGGATACCTCCATGATCTCTTCAATATCGTAGAAGCCGCTGTTGGCCTCTCGATAGTCAATGATCCGTTGAGCAATGGCGGGACCCACACCGGGCAACAGGTCAAGCTCCTCCAGCGTGGCAGTATTGATATTGATGCTTTTCTCCACCAACACTTCCTGGGGCCCTTCGGGATCTGGCTCTTCCAATTCCTCCTCTGGGAAGGGAGTGCCTACGGCAACATACAGAGGAGTGGGCGAAGCTTCCGCCGGGACAGCTGACGCCTCCCCGGTGGACTCAGGTGCAGGTGTGGCGGATACCACCACCTGATAAAACTGGATAGGCTGCACGGAATATAACCCGATGAGAACTGCCGCAGTGATCGCAGCTGCCGTCAGCAGCAGGGTCAAGCGGAATTTCGTTTCCCTATCCATACAGGTCACACTTCCTTTAACTTTTCCAGGAACTGGGTAAAATACAAGGGCAACGGCGCCTCAAATTCTAAATATTCCCCGGTACGTGGATGGACAAAGCCGATCTTCCCCGCATGAAGGCACTGCCCCTCTAGGGAGGTGATGACTTTTTTCGGGCCGTAGACCGGGTCGCCTGCCACAGGGTGGCCTAAAAATGCCATATGGACCCGGATCTGGTGGGTGCGCCCTGTTTCCAGCCGCAGGCGAAGCTGGGTAAACCCCTGAAAACGCTTTACCACCCAGAAATGGGTCACAGCCCGCCGGGCCGATGGTGAGTGAGGCAATACTGCCATTTTCTTCCGGTCGGTGGGATGGCGGCCCAAAGGCTGATCCACCAAGCCACTGTCCTCTTTGAAAGATCCATACACCACCGCACTGTATTCCCGGGTGAAAGTGTGGGCTTGGATCTGCTCCGCCAAACGGGTGTGGGCGAAATCATTTTTGGCAACCATGAGAAGACCACTGGTGTCCTTATCAATCCGGTGGACAATCCCCGGTCGGGCAACCCCGTTGATCCCCGAAAGGGAATCCCCGCAATGATACAGCAGGGCGTTTACCAAAGTACCGTCTTCGTGTCCAGGGGCGGGATGCACCACCATCCCTTTTGGTTTGTTCACCACCAACAGGTCGTCATCTTCATACACAATTTCCAAGGGGATGTTCTGAGGCACCACCTCCAGCGGGCGCACCTCCGGCAACTCCACTTGCACCTCGTCCCCCTGCTTGAGTTTTGCGCTTTTTGTAAGCGCTTTCCCTTGGCAAGTGACACAGCCCTTTTCAATCAAGTTCTGTACCGCAGAACGGGTCATATCCTCCAAGGCTGCAGAAAGAAGCTTGTCCACCCGCTGGCCAGATTCCTCCACGAGAATGGTCACCAGGCGACTCATGACTCTTCCTTTCCTTTGGAGTTTTCCTCACTACGGGTAAAGAACAGTACATGAATCACAAACAATACCGCGCCGACGGTAATGCAGCAATCTGCAAAATTGAAGATATAATCGAAGAACAGTACGTGAATAAAATCCACCACAAAGCCATAAGCCATACGGTCGATTAAATTCCCGATTCCACCGGAGATCAGCAACGCGGAAGCCGCATAGCTGAAAAAACTATGGTGCCTGTAACGAAAGAGCAATACAATAATTGCCACAATGGCAATCACAGTTACGGCTACCACAAGCCACCTGATGTTCTTGAACAATCCGAAAGCTGCGCCGGTATTTTCCACATAGGTAAATTCCAACAGCCCAGGGATCACCGTTACCGTACCCGTGGGTTTGAGCTTGGTCAACACGAAATATTTGATAATTTGGTCTGTGGCAAGCAGGACACCCGCCACAACGATCACAGCAATTGCGGTGAAGGTATTCCGGTTCTTGTATTCCGATTTCAAAGCAATCCCCTTTTCCGAAACAGCCGGTCAGAAAGGGGCTGTTGCAAACCTGCAGCAGCCCCACATTCTTTCTGGATTCTCTTCAGCAAAAGCTGCCTTCTGCGTCCCGTCCAGCAGCCTCTGCCAGCATCTATGGCTGTTCTCTGTTATCTTTTCCGTCTTTTATTGCCCAAATCCACGTTGTCCCCAAATTCCAAGTTGCTGAAATGAGAGGCCTTCTCTTTCTGCAGCGATTCGGGAATATCGGAATAGGCTTTCAGGTCAATGCCCACCTGAGAGAGGTCGTCATCGTCAGGGTGGTACCCACGGTCCTCCTCCAGCTGTTCCCGGCTCAGATCCACTTTATCGTGGAGAGAGGGAGCAGCCTCCTGGGTCTTCCGAGGTGCCGGCTGCCGTACAGGCTGGGGCTTCGGCTGTACCACAGGCTGGGGTTCTTCCCGCTGCTGGGGAACCGGCTGCGGTTCCAGTTCCGGCTGGGGTTCTACTTCCCGCACAGGCTCCCGGACAGGTTCCGGGTCTGCGGGGGCGGACTTCTCTTCATAGGCAGGAGCCTCCGCCTTTTGGACAGGCTCTTTCACCCGGAAACTGGGGATGTGGTTGATGCTCTCCAAATGTTTCTTATACATCTCCAACAAGGATACGCGGAAAGCGGAAACCTGGCGTTTCATCTCTTCCAGTTCACTGCGCTTCTGTTCCACCTGGTTGGCATACTCCCGAGCAGCCTTGGCAGCGTCATCCCGGGCGTTCTCCAGAATCTTCTTGGCGTTTTCCTCTGCATCGGCCAACATGACCGCCGCCTTACCCTTGGCATCCTGCAGGGCCTCTTTCCCCATGCGCTGGGCGCTGAGAATAGCCTCTTTAATGCCGTCTTCCTCTTCCCGGTAAGACTCGATCTTCTGGGCAAGGATCCCCAGTTTTTTCTGGAGTTCGTTGTTCTTCGCCTTCAGTTCGGCAACCTGCCGATTCAGCTCTTCCATCTGCTGGTTCAGCTGCGTGCTTTGCTGCAGGGCGTCGTCACGCTCGGCTTGAAGCTGTGTGAAAGATTCCACCACTTCATCGATAAAGTTGTCTACGTCTTCCGGTTTGTAACCGGAAAAACCCGCTTTTCCAAAGCTTACCTCGTTAATTTCTTTTACGGTCAACATTTGGAAGTCCCCCTTATTGATATTTCCTACATTTCACCACAAGACGCCCTTTACTGGTCAAGGGCCCCAATTGATCTACCAGGAACCTGCCCTGCCTTCTCACGGAAAGCAAGTCGCCTTCTTTTACCCGCTGGGAAACAGACAGCGTTTCCCGATGGTTTACAGAAACCATCCCGGCTGTGATCAACCCAGCAGCTTTTTCGCGGCTGGTACGGCAGGTAAAGGCGATCAGGCAGTCCAGCCGTTCAGAGGCCACCACCCCACTCATCGGGAGGAACTCCCGGGCGCCGGGCAACGGCCCTTCCCAAGCGAGGGAACCCTTTACCCCCACTCGGCCAATCTTTTGAATATTCTGGAGGAAATACTCCCCCATCTCTTCCCGAAGGAATGCTACACATACGCCTTCCCCCACCAAAATGTCCCCCACAACGTCCCGCTGGACACCCAAGGCCATGAAAGAGCCCAAGAAGTCACGGTGGGTAAGCTTATCCCCGCTGCGGTAAGTGAGTGCCAGAGGCACAATGGGAAAACAAGCTGGGGCCGGCTCCATGTAATCGGGAAAGGAGCCCAGCATCACCCGCTCGGCATCTTCATGGCCTCCCCAAAACAGGGTGGCCACCTCCCGCCGATGGGACAGGTAATCCTGGCAAAAGGCCGCTTGGGCCTCATCTAAAAATCCCAAAAAACACGGGCGTTTTCGCGCCAACCGGAGGTGGTCCTCCAACCGGGCTGTAAGCAGTTGCTGTTCGCTGGTCATCGCCATTAGAAATAGAGGCCATTATTTTCCAGCTCATCCAGCACGTCGTCGCCGGTGAGGTCCACATTATACGGCGTGATAATAAAGGTATTGGTGGCCACACGCTTGATCTTGCCATTGTTGGCATAGGCCACGCCGCTTAAAAAGTCCACAATGCGCCGGGAAACCTCTTTCTCGGTCTTCTCCAAATTGAGCACCACCGTGTGGCGCTTTAACAGCTCGTCGGCAATGGTGCGGGTTTCCTCGCCAAAGGAGATGGGCTTAAACAGCACCACCTGCAGCTGGGCTTTTGCATTGATGTTTACCACACGATTCCCGCCGGAACTTTCGCTGCGGGGAGCAAAATCTGAAAATGAGTATGTAGAAGAGCGACGCGACTCGCCAAAGCTGCTGCTCCGGCTGCTGGTTTCCTGCTCTTCCGGCTCATCATAGTACTCTTCATATTCGTCATCTGGCGGATTCCACATCTTTTGAAGCTTATCAACCAATCCTGCCACGATACGTTACCTCCTAATCGGAATTTAGTGCTGGGGATATTCCCTTTTTCCAAACAGCGAGGAACCCACCCGCACCATGGTGGCCCCGCAGGCGATGGCCTCCGCAAAATCGGAGGACATTCCCATTGATAGGCAATCCATAGATACATTATCCATTTTTTTAGCGCCTATGTCAACATAAGATTGCTGCACAGCGGAAAAATAGCCGCAAAGCTGGGAGATATTGTCGCAAATGGGCGGAATTGCCATGAGGCCCTTCACCCGGATTCCCGGCAGGGTACGGATCTCATCCACACACTCCAGCAACGCCTCTGGCAGAACGCCGCCTTTGCTTTCTTCCCGGCCGATGTTTACCTCCACCAGCACATCCATGGTGGTGTTGTCCCGCTGGCAAAGGCGGGAGATCTCTTTGGCCAACTTTACGCTGCCCACAGACTGGATGCAGCTGACTTTGCCCATCAGGTACTTCACCTTGTTGGTTTGCAGCTGGCCGATAAACTGGATATCACACTGGTCTTTGTGCAGGCCGTCATACTTATCCAGAAGCTCCTGGACACGGTTTTCGCCTATGCAGGCAAGCCCCTTCTCAATGGCATGATTGATCACCTCAAGAGGCACTGTCTTGGTGGCGGCCAGCAACGTGATGTCCTGAGCACTGCGGCCGGATTTCTCCGCAGCCCGGGCAATCTCCTCCAAAATGCGGGGATAATTTTCATCAAAAATTTGGAACCGCTCATTCAATGATTTTTCCATCGTAAAGATCCGTCCCTTCTACCACGACTTGGTCGTACAGCTGGATGGTGGAACTTGTCACCAGCATCTCCTGTTCCGACGAGGAAAGCTCTGTTTTGCAAATGGCGTAGCCATTCACGGAGTGTTCGGAAAACACCTGGACAAACTGGAGCTTTCCTCCATAGAGCACATACACGCCTTTGACATTCTCCTGCACTTTTGTGACCGTGTTCCCGTCTTCATCGGTGGTGGTGTATTCCACATCCTCAAAATGGATGGCCTGTTCATTGACCAGCACACCAGAATAAGTGGACACCGTCACTTGGATCGCCTCATTGCGCACGGCGGCAATATCCGAATCCATGTAGGAACACCGGAATATCACCACGGTGTTGCCGCTCTCCTCATCCCGGTTTTTTGCCACCACTTCCGCAGGGATCTGCTCGGTACTGGCAAAGGGGATATCCAAGTATACCTGGGTCACATCTTCAAAGTGGACAATCTCGTTCTTGTCAAATATACAAGCCACATACCAGTTAAAGTCGCTGCAGATCTTCCCCACCGAGCCCTGGTTCTCCACTGGTTTCTCCAGCAGCTCTTCCACTTGGGGAACCGTGAGATGTTCCACCTCTTCTATATCCACGGCGTTTTCCAAACCATCCACCGTGCTGATAAAATACCCAGCTTCCGGCGCCTCAATGGTTCCAATGGAAGCGCCTCCCTGGCTATCCAAGGCATCCTTCTGGCTTTGCAGCTGGCTGATCCGCTGGGTCAAATCCTCCGAGCTCTCCTCGCCGGTGATCAGCCGGCGGCGGGTCAAGGCGCTGAGGAGGTTCTCTTTCCAAGAGGCCAAGTTGGAAAAATCGTTCTGGTTGACCCCTTGGGCAATCTCTTCAATGGCGGAATAGATTTGCCCGCTGAGCAGGGAAGGATTGGCCACAAAGTAATCTGCCGGCTGGGCCAGGGCCTCCAGGCTTTCGATCTCCTTTTCCAAGCGTTCCTTTTCCCGTTGGGCAGAGGCGTCGCTCTCGGTGGAAAAGACATCCGCAATCACACCGCCTTTGGCCACCCGTGTGCCGTCCGCCACACGGTAACTCAGCACCCCGGACACAGTTTCATCGATCACCGTTTCCTCACGGATCACAAAGCCTTCGGTTTGCAGCACATCCGATACCTGCCCATACATAGCGGTTTCCGTTTGGAAAGCGTGGTGGGTGGCCTGGAACACTTGATATCCCACATAGAGCAGCACCAGGACAGCCAAAATCACAGCGCCTATGGTGCGTATCTTTTTACTGTTCACACGCCATGCCTCCTTTCCAAACGCCCCACTTCCCTAACAGCTGCAAACTTGCCTGAATCAAATCCTCTTTTGTGGGGTAATCGTCGATGTACAAAAACGCTGCCTGTTCTTCCCGCTTGAACCACGTGATCTGCCGTTTGGCATAGCGGCGGCTCTCCCGTTTGATATTCTCCAGTGCCTCTTCCAAGGGCACTTCCCCGCGGAAATAGGGGAACAACTCCTTATAGCCGATCGCCTGGGCCGCTGTGGGAATGTTCCCTGCCTCTTGGCATCGTTGGAAGAAGGCGTGAGCCTCCTCTAAAAGCCCCTGCTCCACCATCCGGTCTACCCGCAAGTCGATGCGGCGGTAGAGGGTTTCCCGGTCCCGGTAGCACAGGCAAAGCATCCCGTACTGGTAAGGGGACTGGGCTGTTTGAGAGCGCTCCGCTTGGGCGGAAAATGGTTCCTTGCAAAGCTCCATATATTCCAGTGCCCGGACCACACGTTTCAGGTTGTTGGGGTGGATCTCTCCGGCCGCTTTGGGATCCAGCCGCTGCAAGCGCTCATAGAGGACTTGGGGCCCTTGCTCCTGCGCCTCTTGGAAAAGCCGTTGACGCACCCCCTCGTCCCGTCCGTTCTCTTCAAAGGAGAAGCCCCGCAACAAGCTTCTGGCGTATAGTCCGGTCCCGCCCACCAAAATGGGCAGTTTCCCCCGGCTGTGGATCTCCCGGATGGTCTTTCCAGCCAGTTCCACATAGTCTGAAACGCTGAAGGGCTGCTCTACCTCTAAAAAGCCGATCAAGTGGTGGGGCGCCGAAGCCAGCTCCTGGGGAGTGGGCTGCGCTGTGCCAATGGGAAGCCCCTGGTAGATCTGCATAGAGTCGCAGGAAACGATTTCTCCACCCACGCGGCGGCAAAGTTCTATACCCAATTCTGTTTTACCGGTGGCAGTGGGCCCCACAACCGCTGCCACGGGCAACTTTTCAAACCCATCCATGGTCACACCCGGCCAAACTGCCGTTCCACATCACGGCGGCGAAGAAGGATGTACACCGGGCGTCCATGGGGGCAATAGCGCACATCCGGATTTTCCTCCAGC
>CAJFMJ010000084.1 GCA_904391645.1 uncultured Neglectibacter sp. | reverse complement strand
GACCTACCGGATTTCGAATCCGGACCCTTCAACCACTTGGGTACATCTCCATATAAAATTCCTGTGAAAGAAACTTTTTGCGAGTGATTTTTGTTTTCTGAAAAATCCTTAGAACAACCGTTAGAACCAGGGCTGCCTTAGAACCACCCCAAACCCGGAAACCCGCGGTCTAGAGCCATTTTTGGAAGCTCGGCTTCCCAAATTCCGGGAAAATTTCGAGTGCGGACCCTTCAACCACTTGGGTACATCTCCAAATATTCATCCCGACAAGGGAAGGTTTTGTCTTAGAATCTAAGATCGAAATGTGGACGAAAATCCTCCACCTCAGAAGCCGAAACAACGGAACGAAAAAACCTCTGTACGATTCTAAAAGGGAACAAAACAAACGGAAAGTAAAATCAACTTGATCAAGGTGCTTGGCAAGCCTGTAAAGTGAACTAGCTTTTCGAAAAGGCGCGTGAACAACCTTGAAAAACCTCGATAAAACAAGACCTTTGTTTCAACGTGAAAAGCAATATAGCTTTACAGAGATCATTTGCCTTTCAAGAGAAAAATTCCCGATTTCTGGAAGAGAATGCAATGGCTCTTGCACCACCCACAGTGTTTTTTATTGTAGTCTGGTTTGAGAAAAAAGTCAAGGTTTTTTCAGAAGAGTTGACACACATGGTGCACTCAGGGTAAAATAAGATGGATTATCCATCAATGATAGGCGTTCCTGCCGGTTTGTGGCGGGGCTTGTCTGGAAAGGAAGTGTCTTGCAATGCAACGAAATCGTAGCGCGCTCCAGCGCGTTTTGGCTATGGTGCTTTGTGTGGTTTTGGGATGCAGTGCCTTTGCCGGCTGTTCCCAAGTGGATGACCTTGTTTCTGGGGTGACCACTGGTGAATTTCCCGTGGAAGTCAATGGGGTGACGATCTCCTCCCGTCCGACAAAGGTAGTGGCCCTTTCTCCCAGCTTGGCTGATGTGATCCTGGCTTTGGGGTGTGAAACTCAGCTGGCTGGTATCAGCGAGGAATGCTCCCAGGAGGAGTTAGCTGGTTTGGCGAAAGTATCTGTAAGTGATGTGGAAGCCATTCAAGCTTTGCAGCCGGATCTGGTGTTGGTTGACCAGAACAGCAACGCTGCTCAAAGCGCCCTGGAAGAGGCTGGGGTGACGGTGCTTTCCATAGACCCTGCCACTGACCGCTCTGACTTTGAACGGATGTATGCCCAGGTTTCTTCCGCCCTTTCCGGTGGCGGGTTGGGCTATGACGAGGGTGTTTCCACTGCCCAGGATATCTTCATCACCTTGGACAATATCAACCGCATTGTGCCCACAGACAAGGTGACCACTGCCTGCTACCTCTACGATCTGGACGGCAGTGCTGTTACAGGGGATATGTTTGCCAGCACCATTATGTCCTATGCGGGTGTGACCAATGTGTTTGACAGCCTGGAGGGCGGCACTTACGAATTTCGGTCTTTGGAAATCGCCAACCCCAATGTGATTTTCTGCGTCCCCGGGTTGAAAGAAGAGATTGAAAACGACAGCCGTTTTGCCCAGTTCCAGGCAGTGGAACAGGGAAAGGTCTTTGAATTGGATCAAACCCTGATGGAGTGGCAGGGCCGCACCATTGTGGAAGCGGCCTATGAGATTTGTGCCAACACTTTCCCCGAGCTGCTGGAGCCGGATTCTATGCTGGCCAGCGACCCCACCGAGGATATTGAAACAGAAGTCAGCTCTGCCCTGGAGGCCCAGTCCCAGTATGAAACCTTAGAACAGGGGGCGCAGGGGGACCAGGTGGAGGCGCTGCAGCAGCGGCTGGCCCAGCTGGGCTACCTGACGGAGGAATATGACGGCCATTACGGCGCTACCACCGCAGACTGCGTCAGCCGCTTCCAGACAGCCAACGGCATCGAGGCCACCGGCATTGCCGATCCTGCAACCCAGGCAGCCTTGTTTGCAGAGGGCGCCCTGCGGGAGGACGGCACCCCCTTGCCGGAAGAAGCCTCTGCTGGGGAAACCAGCTCTTCCAGCCAGGCTGACGATACCTCTTCTGCTTCTTCGGCTGCGGAAAGCTCTTCGGATGAAAGCACCAGCTCGGAGAGCTCCTCTTCGGAAAGCTCTACCGCTGCGTAAGGTTTCCTTAAAACTTAGACAAGCAAGGAGCGCGGCCTTCGGGCCGTGCTCTTTTTTTGCCGCACAGCAAGGTGCTTGCGTCTTTACAGGGGCAGAACCCCTCGTGTATAATACAAGATGACCGCGAAAATGCGGGAATTTTCTGCCGGAAGACTTGGCAGAGGGGAGAGAGAACCATGGCTCTGTTTACAAAGGACCGGTCCTTTTACCGGTCGCTTGTCACCTTGGCGGTGCCCATTTCCCTGCAAAACCTCATCACCTTTGGGGTGAATTTTGCCGACAACTTGATGATCGGTTCGCTGGGGGACAACGCCATTTCCGGTGTGTATGTGGGCGGCCAGCTTCAGTCGGTGGTGCAGATGTTTGTGGGCGGCATTGAGGGGGCCATTTTGATTTTGGCTGCCCAGTACTGGGGCAAACGGGATACGGCCAGCATCCGGAAGGTGGTATCCATTGGGGTGAAGTTTGCCCTGGGGGTGGGGATCTTGGCCAGCTTGGTGGCGGTGCTGTTCCCCCATTGGGTGATCCGCGCCTTTACCCAGGAGCCTGGGGTCATCCAAGAAGGGGCGGCCTATGTGCAGATCGTGGGCTTTACCTACCTGTTCTTTTCCGTTTCCCAGGTGATGATCGCCGCCATGCGCAGTGTGGAAACCGCCAAGATCGGCCTGTATATCTCCTGCATGGCTCTGGTAGTGAATGTGTGCCTGAACTATGTGTTCATCTTCGGGCACTTGGGATTCCCCGCCATGGGGGTGCGGGGTGCCGCCCTGGCCACATTGGTTTCCCGGATCATGGAAATGTGCGTGGGGATCGGGTATGTGTTCTTTGTGGACCGGAAGCTGCGGTTGGGCGTCAGGGACCTGCTTCACACCGACCGGCAGCTTTTGCGGGATTTTGTCCGGTACGGCCTGCCGGTGATCGGCGGGCAGGTGGTGTGGGCGGTGAACTCTTTGGCCAACACCAAGATCTTGGGATGTTACAGCGCGGGGGTCATTGCCGCTGCCAGCATCACCGGGATGCTCCACAACTTGATCTATGTGTGGATGAACGGCCTGTCCTCAGCCGTGGGAATCATCACCGGCAAAACCGTGGGTGCCGGGCTGTACGAGAAGATGAAAGAGTATTCCAAGACCGTGCAGATGATCTTCCTGTTTGTGGGGCTGATCTCCGGGGCGGTGGTGTTCCTCTCCCGGGATGGGTTTATCTCCCTGTACAGTGCCAGCCCCGAAGCCCAGGCGTATTCCCGGCAGTTCATCAACGTGATCTCCGTGACTATCATCGGTACCTGTTACCAGGCGGCCTGCCTGTTTGGCCTGGTGAAGTCCGGCGGCGATATCTCCTTTGTATTTAAGAACGACACCATCTTTGTGTTTTTGGTGGTGATCCCTTCGGCTTTGATTGCCATGTGGCTGGGAGCGCCTCCCTGGGTGGTGTTTGCCTGTCTGAAGTGCGACCAGATCCTCAAGTGCTTTGTGGCCATTGTGAAGATCAACCGCTACAATTGGATGAAGAACCTCACACGGGACCGGGGGCCCGCTGAGGAGAAAGAAGGCGTGGAAAATGGAGCATAACAGAACCCAGATGCGGGGGGCGGCGCTGCTGTTGCTCACCGCTTTGATTTGGGGCATGGCCTTTGTGGCCCAAAGCGTGGGGATGGATTACCTGGGGCCCTGTGCCTTTAACGGGGTGCGCAGTTTTATCGGCGGGGTGGCGTTGCTGCCTGTGATCGCCTTTTCCAAACACCTGCGGAAAGACGCCCCGGAGGAGGCGAAACCTGCCGGGGGAAAGGTGCGGCTTTGGCTATGGGGTTCTGCCTGCGGCCTGCTGCTGGGGACAGCCAGCCTGTTGCAGCAGGCGGGGATGCTGACCGCCTCCCCGGGGAAGGCGGGGTTCCTCACCGCCCTGTATATTGTGATCGTCCCGGTGCTGGGGATCTTTTTAGGAAGGCGTCCCGGGCTGAAGGTGTGGGCTGGTGTGGTGCTGGCGCTTTTGGGGGCCTACTTGCTCAGTGTGAAGGGAAGTGCTGGGATCGCTGCCGGGGATTTGCTGGTGATCGGCAGCGCAGTGGTGTTTTCCCTGCACATCCTGGTGATCGACTCTGCGCCGGATGTTTTGGATGGCATCCAGCTCTCCTGCATCCAGTTTTTTGTGGCGGGGATCCTCTCCATGGGATTGGCCTTGCTGTTTGAGCAGTTTACACTCCAGCAAGTGCTGGCTGCGTGGGTGCCCCTGCTGTACACCGGGGTGATCTCCAGCGGGGTGGGGTACACCTTGCAGATCTTGGGCCAGCGCACGGTCAATCCCACGGTGGCCTCGCTGATTTTGAGTTTGGAATCGGTATTTGCCGCTTTGGCGGGGTGGGTCCTGCTGGGGCAGCCCCTTTCCCTGCGGGAAGTGGCGGGATGCGTTCTGGTGTTTGCGGCTGTGGTATTGGCCCAGCTCCCCGGAAAGAAAGCAGCTGGAAAACCGTGAAAAAGTGTTGGGCTCCCCCTGGACTTTTTGCCTGCTGTGGGTTACACTGTAGACTGGCAAATGAAGAAGGGATGGGGTTGGAACCATGCGGATTCTGGAAACGAACAACTATGAGGAACTGAGCGCCCTGGCGGCGGAGATCTTGGGGGCGCAGGTTTTGCTGAAGCCCCACTGTGTGCTGGGACTGGCCACAGGAAGCAGCCCCGTGGGCACCTATCAAAAGCTGGTGGAGTCCTATCAGGCCGGGCGGCTGAATTTCTCCCAAACACACACGGTCAATTTGGACGAGTACTGGGGGCTTTCCGGGGAGGACCCCCACAGTTACCGGTATTTTATGGAGCGCCATCTGTTCCAGCAAGTGAACCTGAAACAGGAGCACACCTTTTTGCCCGATGGAACCGCTGCTGACCCGGAAGAGGAAAGCCGCCGGTATGAGGCGCTTGTCCAGGGGCTGGGGGGCGTGGACCTGCAACTTCTGGGCATTGGCCACAACGGGCACATCGGGTTTAACGAACCGGAGGACAGCTTCCCACCGGTGACCCATCCGGTGGCCCTGACGGAGAGCACCATCCAGGCGAATTCCCGGCTGTTTGACCGTCTGGAAGATGTGCCCACCCACGCTATCACCATGGGCGTGGGGACCATCTTAAAGGCCCGGAGGATCTTGCTGATCGCCGGGGCGGACAAACGGGAGATTTTGGAAAAGGCCCTCACCGGCAAAGTGACCCCGTGGGTGCCGGCGTCGGTTTTGCAGCTGCACCGGGACGTGACAGTGATCGTCAGCAAGAACAACTAGGGATTGTGCATCTTTGGGACGCAAAGAAGGAGGCCATATGGGAAAAACAAAACGATGTCTGCTGGATTTGCTGTTGGCAGTGTGCTGTGTAGGGCTGGGCTTCTTGTTGCCCTGGGCTTTCCAGTGGGTGAATAACGGCGTGCAGGTGTTGTTGCTGTTGCAGCTGCCGGTGCTTCTCTGTGGGATGCTTTGCGGCCCGGCTTACGGGCTATCCTGCGGGCTGCTCATTGTGCTGCTGCCCCAGTTTTTCCCGGGCATCCCTGGGATGGCGCTGTCCACCGGGGCTCTGTGGGAGCTGGCCATTTACGGGTTTTTGGCGGGGCTTTTCACCTATCTGCTGGCGGCGGCGCCCCCGGTGCTCAATGTCAGCGTTTCCCTGTTGGGGGCCATGCTGCTGGGCCGGGTGTTTTGCGGGTTGCTGGAGGCCTTTGTCTTTGCCCCAGGATATACCTGGGCCCAGTGGCTGCGGGAGTCCTTTGTCATTTGCCTGCCGGGGATCGTGCTGCAGCTGGCAGCCATCCCTCTTATCACCCTGGCTTTGCGCCGCTGCAAGATTGCGGAAACGCCCTGAGCTCCTGAATACAAATAAAAAGGCTGCCCAAAATAGGGCGGCCTTTTTCTATGAGATGTCCCACTGTCCAGCGCTATCAGATCAAGTTGGAGAAACAGTGGTACCAGTGTAAAAAACGCAGAGAAGGGCAGCCTTCTCTGCGTTTTTTTGTGTGTTGTAGTGGTTTGCGAAAGTGTGCGCTTTCTCAGGTTTATGTTGCGCTCAATCCCGCAGGATGACACCCCGCCCATCGTACATTCGGGAAGGGGAGGCGGAGAGCAGCAGGACACCCTCAATGAACCCCCAGATGGCCACGGCAATGGTGGCCAGGCCACAGGTGAAGATGCCGCCGATCAGCGACACCAGCAGCTGGATCACACCCCGGGTGGTAAAGCCCAGGTAGAAGTTGTGGATCCCAAAGGTGCCCAGCAGGATCCCTAAAAGGCCCGCCGCCAGACGGCTTTTTTGCAAATAGCCGGCAGGGGGCACATTGTACTGGGGCTGGTAGTAAGGCTGCTGGGGGGGCTGGGTGTATTGGGGCGGCTGATACTGAGCGTTATATTGGGGGGCGCCATACTGGGGCGCGCCATAGGAAGGATCGTTGTAGGAGGGCTGCTCATAGCGAGGCTGCTGGTAGGGAGGTTCGGGCCGCGGCGGTTCCGGAGCCTGGGGCGGTTCGGGAGTGTGGAAGGGGTCGCCCTGGAAGGGATCCGGCTCGTTGGGGTCCAAGGTCAGGTGAGGCACCTGGTTGTTATAAGGGTTTGCCCCGGGAGCCTCTGGGGCAGGGGCTGCTTCCGGCCCCATAGGCTGCTCCTGGGGGGCCGGCTGGGGCTGAGGTTCCGGTTGTTGTTCCGGGGTGGGTTGGCCCTGCAGCGGGTTGTTGTCAAAGTCTGTCATGGGGATTCTCCTTTTCAAAAAGCAGTGATGTCAGTCTTTTAAAAATACGCCGTTGGCATCGGTGTTGATGCGGCCGTCTAAAATGCGCACGCCGTCTACAATGCCCCAAATGAGCATGATAATGGCGCCAATGCCGCAGGTGAACAGGGACAACAGCAGCTGCAGCAGCCCCCGGGAAGTGTTGCCCAGGTAAAAGCTGTGGATGCCGTAGGTGCCCAGGAGGATGGCCAGGATCCCGGCGGCCACCCGGCTTTTCTGCACATAGCCGGGAGGGGGATCCATGCCGGCCTGAGGCTGGTATTGAGGCGGGTTGTACATGGGCGGCTGACCAGAATTTTGGTTGTAGTTATAGTAATCAGGCATAGTGGTTCCATTCCTTTCCCGTGCCGCCGGCGAAAAATAAGGACGCACAGCGGATGGATTCCAACAGTTGGAAAAGTGGTATTTTCCTCTTTGTCTTTATCTTACACTACCCGTTTTTGAAAATCAACCCGAGGGAGGGTTTAGTAAGATAAAATTAAAAACTGAAAGATTTTTTCAAGAAATTTTCGAAAAGTTGTCCTCTAGAGGGCAACTTTTTGCCGTTTTGTAGGGATGGATGGAAGTGGGTTTTCAGCCCGCTCCCAGAAAGGAGGATACAATGCTGGGATTCCGAAAAAAGGAACAGAGGGTGGCCGCCAGTGTGCAGACCCGCCCGGAGGAATCCTTCCGGCTGGGCAGGGGCGCGCCCCCCGGCCCGGGAGAAAGGGCCTTGTACCGGGCCCTGCGGGAGAATGTGCCGATCATCGACGCGTCCATCTACAAACTGCGCAGG
>CAJFMJ010000083.1 GCA_904391645.1 uncultured Neglectibacter sp. | reverse complement strand
CGAAAGCAAAATCAAGGCTAAATCAAGCAGAAACTGATAACCGCCTTCCATGCCCATCCCTCCTGTTTTTTTTAGTAATACTCCAGTTTGCTATTATACACCCCTTTGTGGCAATTGCAAGGATGGGTTGCGTTTCGAACTTCATTTTGGCATTTTCTCTAAAAATCCCAAGAAAAGAGTTGAGGATTTTTCTCGGGTTTTTTAGCGTATTCCTGTGGTAAATCTACAAAGTGCCATCAATTTCTTTACCTTGCACGCAACAGAAAAAGGCCCTCGAAAAGAGGGCCTTTCAAAGGGGAAATCCCCTTGGACAGCGCTTATTTATACAGCTTCACCCCGGATTTGTCCACCGCTTCGTACTCCTGGTGGAACTTGTACCCAAAGGCCTCGTGGAGAGGGAACAGGTCCGACAGGGGCACCATCACAAAGGCCCGCTCCCGGATGTGGGGATGGGGCACGGTGAGGAACTGGGTGTCAGAAGTGAAACCCTGGCACAGCAGCACATCGATGTCCATGGTGCGGGCGCCGTGATACTCGGTGCGCACCCGGCCCAAGCTGTGCTCGATCTCCAGGCAGTGTTCCAAAAGCGTTTCCGGCTTCAAACTGGTTTCCAGCAGCACACAGCAGTTCAGGTAGTTGTCCTGCTGGCTGACCACGTCGAAGGGCTCTGTTTCGTACAGGTTGGAAAGTTTTAAAAGCTGGGTACCCTCCAGGCGCTCCAAAGCGTCTAAAGCCCGGGCCAGGTTGTCCTCCCGGTTGCCCAAATTCGTGCCAAGCCCCAACACTACCTGCATGGTTATGCCTCCTCCCGGCGCTGGGAAACCTCCACCGCCATGTAGTCAAATTCCGCGTTCACCGGGGCTTCTGGTTTTTTCAGCAGCACGTCCACCGCCTGCACCGCCGGGAAGTTCCCCAGCACGGCATCGCACACTGCCTGGGCAGCCCGCTCGATCAGGTCAAAGCTCTCCTGGGTGAAAGCTGCCCGGACGGCTTTCACCACCGCGGCGTAGTTCACCGTGTCATCCAGCCGGTCGGAGTGCCGGGCCTGGGAAAGGTCGGCGTGAAGCTGGATGTCTAAAAGAAAGGTCTGGCCGTCCCGCTTTTCCTCCGGGTTGACCCCGTGGTAGGCAAACAGCCGCAAGCCTTTGATGTGTATGGTGTCCATAGGAGCACCCCTTTCTCTAAAATTAACGGACCTATCCCATCTGCCGGAGGGCGTCCGCCATGTTTGCCGCCTGGACGGCCTCCTTCACGTCGTGGACACGGACCATATCCGCCCCGCCCAGGATGGCCGCCGTATGGGCAGCCAGAGTGGCAGGCAGCCGCTGCTCAAAGGGCGGGTTGCCGCAGACAGCGCCGGTCACCCGCTTCCGGGAGGCCGCCATCAAAAAGGCACAGCCCTCCACCTTCACCCGCTCCACATGGGCGATCAGGGCCAGGTTCTCCTCCAGCGTCTTGCCAAAGCCGATACCCGGGTCAAAGCACAGCCGCTGCCGGGGGATCCCCAGCTGTTCCGCGGCCTGGAGCCGGTCCAGGAAAAAGCCCTTGGTCCGGGCGAAGACGTCGCCCCCTTCCCCGCCGGGATCCATCACCACGCAGCCGCAGGTAGACCCTGCCGCCACCTGGAGCATCTCTTCCCCAAAGCCGGTGACGTCGTTGAGGATGGAAGCCCCGGCTTCCAAGGCCCGCTGGGCCACCCAGGGATAGAAGGTGTCCACCGACACCGGCAGGCCGGTTTCCTTTACCACAGCTGGCAGCACCGGGGCGATCCGCTGCCACTCCTCTTCCGGGGAGATGGGGGAAAACCCCGGCCGGGTGGACTGGCCCCCAATGTCCAGGATGTCTGCCCCTTGGTCTTTCATCTCCAGGGCACGGGCCACCGCCTGGGCGGGGTCCAGGTACTTGCCCCCGTCGGAGAAGGAGTCGGGGGTGACGTTTAAAATGCCCATCACGTAAGTGCGGTTCAGCGGCAGGGAAAACGCCCCCGCCTGGAACACTGCCGTCATACCTGCGCCCCCTTATTTGCCGCCCAGCAGGGACATGACCTCGGCCCTGGTCTTGGCGTCAGAGCGCATACAGCCCCGCAGGGCAGAGGTCCTGGTCAGGGAGCCGGCCGCCCGGGCGCCCCGCATGGTCATGCACAGGTGCTCGGCCTGGATAAACACCGCCACCCCCAAGGGGTCCAGGTTCTCGTAGAGGAAGTCGGCGATCTGGCCGGTGAGCCGCTCCTGCACCTGGGGACGGCGGGCAAAGCAGTCCACAATCCGGGCAAACTTGGAAAGCCCGATGATCCTGCCGTTTTTGGGGATATAGGCGATGTCCGCCCGTCCGATAAAGGGCAGCAGGTGGTGTTCGCACACCGAGTACAGGGGGATGTCCTTCACCAGCACCAGCTCGTCGTGAGGGCCACCCTCGTTGAAGATCTTCAAGTGCTCCTTGGGGTCCGATTCCAGCCCGGAAAAGATCTCCTCATACATCCGGGCCACCCGGGGCGGGGTTTCCAGCAGCCCTTCCCGGTTGGGGTCCTCCCCCACAGCCTCCAGGATCTCCCGCACTGCCCGTTCAATTCTCTCTTTGTCCATGGTAAAACCCTCTTTCCTCTTTGTCCAGGGCGCCGCAGTGCGGTCATCCTCTCAGCAAGTCGTTTACGATCTCCCCGGCCAGGATCAGCCCCGCCACGCTGGGCACAAAGGCCATGCTCCCCGGGGTGGGGTGGCCGGCAGTGCCTTTCTGGTCCCCTGCCTGGGCCGCTTGGGGGGTGGCGCTCTCCTCGGTGGAGTACACCGCCTTCACCCCCGTGATGCCCCGTTTTTTCAGCTCCCGGCGCATCACCCGGGCCAGGGGGCAGACACTGGTCTTCTCAATGGGCGCCACCCGGAAAGCCGTGGGGTCAAATTTATTCCCCGCGCCCATGGAGCTGATCACCTTCACACCGGCCTCCCGGCACAGCCGCAGCAGCTCGATCTTGGAGGTGACGGTGTCAATGGCGTCGGCCACATAGTCATACTGGGAAAAATCCACCTCCCCGGCGTTTTCCGGGGTGAAGAACAGGTTCCTGTCCTCCACCCGGCACTGGGGGTTGATCTGGAGCACCCGCTCTTTGGCCACCTCCACCTTGGGGCGGCCCACGGTGCCCTCCAGGGCGATGATCTGCCGGTTGATGTTGGTCAGGCTGACGGTGTCCCCGTCAAACAGGTCCAGGGCGCCGATGCCGCTGCGGGCCAAGGCCTCCACCACATAGCCTCCCACACCCCCGATGCCGAACACGGCCACCCGGGCGGCCTGGAGCTTTCTCAGCCCCTCTTCCCCGATGAGCAGCTCTTCTCTGGAAAAACGGTGCAGCATAGCGTCCTCCTTGCAGATTTAAAGTTCTTCCCGGGGCAGTTCTTTTCCCGGTTCCACCAGCGTGCTGGCCGCGCACACCCCACACACCTGCCTTGCCCCTGCCTGGTACAATGCCAGGGAACAGGCCCGCAAGGTGGCCCCGGTGGTGACGATGTCATCCACAAGCAGCAGGCGCTTCCCCAAGGCGGCTTTCCCCGCCCGGTAGGCGTCCCGGACATTGTCGGCCCGCTGTACCCGGGTGAGGGTGTGCTGGGTTTGGGTTTCCCGCACCTGGGAAAGCAGCTCCCAGGCGGGCAGGCCCAGCTCGTTTGCCAGGGCCCTTGCCAGCAGCTCGCTTTGGTTGTACCCCCGCTGCCGCAGCTTTTTGGAGGACATGGGCACCCACACCACCCCGTCAAAGGGGGCTTCCCCCTCTGGGACAGTTTGGGCCATCAGCTGGCCCAAAGACTTTGCCAAGCCCCATTCCTCCTGGAATTTCAGCCGGTACAAGGTGTGGCGGAATTCCCCTTCATAGGGCAGCAGTGCCGCCACTTCCAGGAAACCCCCATCCTCCCCCGGCAGGGGGAACTCCCGCCGAAGGGGCCCCTCCGGCAAGGAGGCGGCGCACTCCGGGCAGAAAAACCGCTCGGGGCGCACCGCCTTCCCACATTTTAAACACCTGGCCGGGAAAAACAGGCACCAAACCCGCTCCCCCAGGCCCAGGGGCCGGTAAACGTTCACAGGGTGCTGCAGAACCGGCGGAAGGCTTCCCGGCCCTCTTCTGTATCCTTATACACACCGGCGTTGCCCAGGATCTTCCCAAAGATCTGGCCCACGCTCTCCTGGATGGCCCGTTTGGTGTCCCCTTCCCCGGCGCCGGCAGCTTTCAGCTCCTCATACCAGGCAAGGTGCTTCTCCATTTCCGGCCGGGCCAAGATCTCCGGTGCCTTGGCAGGGTCACGCAAGGCCTGCTCCAGCAGTTCCGTTTCCGCCAGCAGCCGGGGCGGCAGGATGGCCAAACCCATCACTTCGATCAGGCCGATGTTCTCCTTTTTGATGTGATGGTACTCTGCGTGGGGATGGAACAAGCCCAGGGGATGCTCCTCTGTGGTGCGGTTGTTGCGCAGCACCAGGTCCAGCTCGTAATCCTCCCCACGGCGGCGGGCAATGGGGGTGATAGTGTTGTGGGGGGTGTCCCCGGTGTAGGCCAGGATGTCGGCGCTCTCGTCGGAATACTCCCGCCAGGCAGCTAGGATCTTGTCCGCCAGCTCCACCAGGCGCTCCCGGTCGCCGCTGCGCAGGCGGATGACCGACATGGGCCAATGGACGATGCCAGCCTGCACGTCCTCAAAGCCCTGGAAGGACAGCTCCTCCCGCAGGGGCGCTTTGGCCATGGGGAATTCATACCGGCCGCCCTGGAAATGGTCGTGGGTCAGGATGGAACCGCCCACGATGGGCAGGTCGGCATTGGAGCCCACAAAGTAATGGGGCAGCAAGGTGACAAACTCCAGCAGCCGGGAAATGGACTGGCGGCTCACCTTCATGGGCCGGTGCTCACCGCTCAATACGATGCAGTGCTCGTTGTAATACACATAAGGGGAATACTGCAAAAACCAGGGCTCGTCCCCCAGGGTGAGAGGGATCAGCCGGTGGTTGCCCCGGGCAGCCTGGTTGGCGCTGCCCAGATAGCCCTCGTTCTCCCGGCACAGGGCGCACTTGGGATAGCCGGACTGGGGGGCGTTTTTGGCGGCGGCAATGGCTTTGGGGTCTTTCTCCGGTTTGGACAGGTTGATGGTGATGACCAGATCCCCATACTCCGTGGGGGCGGTCCACAGCTTGTCCTTTTCGATGCGGTCCACCCGGATGTAGTTGGAGGAGCGGCTCAGGCCGTAATAGTAATCGGTGGCGGCCTGTTTGTCCTCCTGATACAGCTGGTAGAACTTGCGCACCACTTCCGAGGGCCGGGGCATCAGGCAGTTCATCAGCTCGGTGTCGAACTGATCCCGGGCATCCTGGGTATCCGGGTCGATAATGCCCTCCTGGGCGGCACACTGGCACAGGATTTCCAAGGGCTCCACAGGGGTGTGGAGCTCTTCCTCCACCGGCTGGGGATCGTACTCCCGCAAGCCCAACAGGGCCAACATCCGGTTGGCGGCGTAGGCCTGGTCTTCCGGGGCAATCAGGCCCCGTTGCAGGCCATACTGGATCAGACGGCTAATTTGCAGGCTCAATGTTCCTTTTTCCATAGGACTTCACCCTTTCACCGAGATTGGTTCCGGCCTTTATTGTACTACACAACGGCCAAAGAAACAAGCTTTATCCCTCACCACATCCCCGGAAAATACCAGGCCCCTCCAAAGGGAAGGGGCTGGCGCCAAACGCACCAGCCCCTTGTGGGTTTTCTCAAGCGAAGAAGCCCTTCCGGCTGCCCTAAAACCGGCCCTGGCGCCCAGCGGCCCGCCAACCGGCAACCCACTCCCGGAAGGGGTTGGGCAAGCCTGCCCCCACTGCGTCTGTTACGGGGCGGGAGTTTGCCGCTCCAACAGCTTGGCGATCACGGTAAGCGCCCGGACGTAGGTTTCACTGGCGTCGATCTGGGTGGCATCCCCGGAGCCACCGGTACCTGCCAGGCCCAGCTCCCGGTAGACCAGCTCCACCGGGGCTTTGGCCCACTCCGGCAGTGAGGCGATGGTCTTGTATTTTTCCTCATTCTCCTGATACACCTTTTGGGCTTCCGCCCGGGCCAGGGCGGCCACTTGTTCTGGAGTCATGTCGTCTTCCTCCTCTCCTGCGGTAAGGGCGGGGTAATCCTTGTAGGCAAGGTTGCCGTCAAAGGCTTTGCCCCCCAGCACCCACCGGTCGGTGTACTGCCAAATGCCCACCGGGCCGGGATAATCCAAAGTGGCGTTCCACTGGGCCACCCACTTGTCATAGGGATCCAGCCGGGGGCTGTTGAGCCTTGTCTGCCACCAGGACAGAGAAGCGTATACGCCGCAGTAATACCCGGCCTTCTGGATGGCCTGGCAGTAGGTCACCACGTTGTCCACCAGGGCGCTGCCTGTGGGCAGGGAACTGTCTTCCACATCGTACCACACCCCGTAAGGGGGCTTGCGGCCGGCCAGCAGCCGCAGGGTGTGGGCGGCTTCGCTTTGGGCCATGGCCGTGGTCTTGGCGTAGGAATACAGGTACACGCCCCAGGGCATCCCGGCAGCCTGGCACTTTCGCACATTGGCTTCAAACTGGGGGTCGTCCTGGTTTTGGTAGTCGCTGCCGTAGCCGCAGCGGATGATGACAAATTCCACCTGCCCCTTCAGGGCCTGGATGTCCACATTGCCGTTAAACTCGGAGATGTCGATCCCCCGTTTGGGTAGATCTGCCATGGGTCCACCTCCCTTCTGGGAAAAGCTTTCCCAGGCCATTGTATGAGCATTTTTTGCAACGTGTCCCACTTTGAAAAGGGAAGTTTTAAATTTTTTCAAATCAGGGGTTGACAGCTTTAGGGGAAATCTGGTATAATATCGCCTGTTGAAGCTTGAGGGTTTTCTCGATAAACCCTTTTCTGGGGGCATAGCTCAGCTGGTTAGAGCGCCTGCTTCACACGTAGGAGGTCACAGGTTCGAGTCCTGTTGTCCCCACCAATTTTTTGGCTAAGGTCATTCGTGAATTCGAATGGCCTTATTGCCATAATTATCTCTTTGTGTATGCGCTCAGCAGAGATCCACTGAACGCATCAACAAGGAGATAACTCCTTGATTTTTCCTTTTTGACCCAGATCACAGGATACTTTCTCCACCGGTTGGGAGTGGCGGCTGACAGTTGTCCAAGCCGTTGACATATCCACCGGGTGTTGATCAGGCTGACGCCTTACCCATCTCCATCAGGCAACGTGTTGCCGCACGTTGGCTCGCTCGCACGGAAGTCGTGGTCATGGCGCAGCTCTTCAGTGAGATTTTGTATTCTCTCCTGTGCTAGTATTCAGTTGTTTGGTGCGTAAAGGGTCGGCTGTCCGGCCCACTGCGCATATCTGCCCTGAAGGCGATATTTATGTCAGGGTAACAAAAAAAGGACTACGGATAGCGTAACACAATCCAAAAGTCCTTGAAATTCGGCTGACTTCATGGTATGATTTTATCACGCCATGTTTTAGGCAGAAAATCTCCGAGAGTCTTTGAGGATAGTGGCTGCTATCTTCCGAGATGAGAGTCCTGATGGGAGTTGGCGCTCCTATTGGGACTCGCTGGAGTTTTTTTATTTTTAATATACGGGTTTATTGTAATCTTTTTTAGGCAATTTGTCAAATAGAACTTTTACCGCCTTTTTTTGGGCGGTTTTTTTATTTTCCAAAGATTCCTTCCT
>CAJFMJ010000082.1 GCA_904391645.1 uncultured Neglectibacter sp. | reverse complement strand
GGAGCCCAGGGTGTACATCTTCTGCAGGGGGCAGACCATGCCGGTGTCGCAGTAGTCGTAAACGTACTTGCCCCGGGTGAAGGAGGGGCAGGAGGCGGGTTCTACGGCGATAAACTGGTAGTCGGCCTCGCCGCGGATCTTCTCGCCCATGAAGGGGGAGATCAGGCCGCCCAGGTTGGAGCCGCCGCCGGCGCAGCCAATAATGATGTCAGGCTTGATGCCGTACTTGTCGCAGGCAGCCTTGGTTTCCAGGCCGATGACCGACTGGTGGAGCAGCACCTGGTTGAGCACCGAGCCCAGCACGTACCGGTAGCCTTCCAGGCCCGTGGCCACTTCCACGGCCTCGCTGATGGCGCAGCCCAGGGAGCCGGAAGTGCCGGGATGGGCCTCTAAGATCTTCTTGCCGATGTTGGTGGTTTCCGAGGGGGAGGGCGTCACAGAGGCGCCGTAGGTGCGCATGACCTCTCTCCGGAAGGGCTTCTGCTCGTAGGAAACCTTCACCATGAACACCTTGCAGTCCAGCCCGAAGAAGGAGCAAGCCATGGAGAGGGCGGTGCCCCACTGGCCGGCGCCGGTTTCGGTGGTGACGCCCTTGAGGCCCTGCTGCTTGGCGTAGTAGGCCTGGGCGATGGCGGAGTTGAGCTTGTGGGAACCAGAGGTGTTGTTGCCCTCAAACTTGTAATAGATCTTGGCGGGGGTACCCAGGGCCTTCTCCAGAAATTCCGCGTGGATCAACGGGGAAGGCCGGTACATCTTGTAGAAGTCCAAGATCTCCTTGGGGATTTCAAAATAGGGGGTGGTGTCGTCCAGTTCCTGGCGCACCAACTCGTCGCAGAACACCGGCCGCAGCTCTTCAAAGGTCATGGGCTTAAGGGTAGCGGGGTTCAGCAGGGGGGCGGGCTTGTTTTTCATGTCGGCCCGCAGGTTGTACCATGCCTTGGGCAGTTCGCTTTCGTCCAAATAGATTTTGTAGGGGATCTGTGCCATGATTGTACCATCCTTTCAAACTATGATATGGAGTAAAAGCTCAACCAACATGAAAAACGAAAAAACGCACCTGTCCTAAAAAGTTAGGACAGGTGCGCGAAACTTCGCATCTGCGGTGCCACCTAAATTCGCCTTTTCCAGGCGCGCTCATCGCGTACAACTTTCGATACGCTAGCTGCTGTAACGGTCAGCCTCCGTCGCACCTAACGCCTGGGCCTTAAAAATCCCCTGCGCTCGGTTTGCCCTCGCGGGTCCATTTGCCCTTCCCCGTCACGCCGCGCTCACACCACCCGCGGCTCGCTTTGGAAACGGTTCTGAAGAGGTACTCGTCCCGGTCATCGGTTTCCAGTTGATTGATTGGTGTTACTATAGCACTATCCTTTCCATTTGTCAAGGGTTCTTTTGTGGAAATCGCCCGCCCCCGCCCCCTGGAAGGTATACTATTATATTATATAAGTAACTTAAACATAAAACAGCGAAAACTTTTTCCTGTAAAGAAAAATCTTTTCTCCCCCCCAGGGCTTCTCCTCCCCGGCCAAGGGCCGCCGCTTTTTCCCGAGAAGGGGCTTTTGTTTTCCCATCCCCTGTGCTATACTGGGCAGTATGCACCGTTGGACGGTGCCTTTTGATGAAAGGAGTTCCCACATTATGGCTAAAACCATCCCTGCCCGCAGCGAGCTGGACACCCAGTTCACGTGGGCTACCACAGACCTGTACCCCACCGACGAAGCCTGGGAGGCAGAAATGCCCCGCATCCAGGAGCTGGTGGATACCCTGAAAGCCTGCCAAGGCACCCTGGGCCAGAGCGCCCAGAACCTGCTGCGCTTTTTGCAGCTGGAAGACCAATTCAACCTGAAGGCAGAGCCCTTTGCCTGCTATGCCATGTACAAGAAGGACCAGGACACCCGGGATCCCAAAGCCCAGCAGATGAGCGGCCAAATGATGAACCTGCTGTTGCAGTCTGAGGAAGCCACCGCCTTCTCCACCCCTGAGATCCTGGAGATCAGCGACGACACCCTGGACCGCTTTTACCAGGAAGAGCCCGGCCTGGAGCACTACCGCCTCACCCTCACCCGGATCCGGCGGCAGAAGGAGCACACCCTGTCCCAGTCGGAAGAGGGCTTGCTGGCCTCCGCCGGGAAACTGGGCCAGTCCCCCAGCGACATCTACACCTTCCTCCACAACGCCGACATCACCTTCCCCGACGCGGTGGACCAGGAGGGCAACCGCCATCCCCTGACCCACGGCACCTTCATCCCCATGATGCAGGGCACCGACCGTGTGCTGCGGGAATCTGCTTTCAAGGCCTACTACGGCGAATTTGAGCACTTCCAGAACACCTTTGCCTCCACTCTGGACGCCCAGATGAAACAGCTGCAATTCTTTGCAAATGCCCGGCATTACCCCTCGGCCCTGGCTGCCGCGCTGGACAAAAACGAGGTGGCTGTGGACATCTACCACAACCTGATCGCCGCCGTGCGGGAGAGCTTCCCCTCCATGCACCGGTATATGCGGCTGCGCAAGCAACTGCTGGGTGTGGACGAGCTCCACTATTACGACATCTACGCCCCCATGGTCCCCGACCAGCAGGAAGTGGTGCCCTTTGAAAAGGCCAAGGAAATGGCCGTGGAAGCCCTGGCGCCTCTGGGGGAGGATTACCTGTCCATGCTGAAAGAGGGCTTTTCCAACCGCTGGATCGACGTGTACCAGAACGTGGGCAAGCGCTCCGGGGCCTACTCCTCCGGGGTGTACAGCTGCCACCCCTTTGTGATGCTCAACTACGCCGACACCCTGGAAGACGTGTTCACCCTGGTCCACGAAATGGGTCACGCCCTCCACTCCTACCTCTCCGCCAAGAACCAGTCCGTCACCTACGCGGACTACGTGATCTTTGTGGCAGAGGTGGCCTCCACTTGCAACGAGTCCCTCCTGATGCAGCACCTGCTGAAAAAGACCACCGAGAAAAAGGCCCGGGCCGCGTTGATCAACTACTTCCTGGAGCAGTTCCGCACCACCCTCTACCGCCAGACCATGTTCGCCGAGTTTGAGCTTTGGTGCAGCCAGCAGGTCCAGCAGGGGATGCCCCTCACCGCCCAGGCTTTGAACCAGAAGTACGGCCAGCTCAACCAGGAGTATTACGGCGACGCCATTGTCCCCGACCCGGAAATCTCCCTGGAGTGGGCACGCATCCCCCACTTCTACCGCAATTTCTATGTGTATCAGTACGCCACCGGGTTCTCTGCGGCCATCGCCCTCTCCCAGCGGATCTTGAAGGAAGGTGCCCCCGCCGTGAAGGATTACTTGGGCTTCCTTTCGGGCGGTTGCTCCGCCGACCCCGTTTCCCTGCTCAAGGGCGCCGGCGTGGACATGAGCTCCCCTGCGCCTGTTCGGGATGCTTTGCAGCTCTTCGACCAGCTTATTGACGAAATGGAAAAATTGACAAAAGAATAAAAAAATCCCAATTTGCATTTTTCTTCGACCAATATTGCAAACCTACTTGACCTTTTCTTTTCACTTTGCTAAAATATATATGCTTTCGCATATTGTCTTTCTTGTAATTACAATTTGCCGCTTTAACGGTTTAAATTGTATACGTCAGGAAGACACTACTACATTTATCGATACGAATGTCGAGGAAAGAAGGAGACCTACAGTGAAAACTAAAAAGATCCTGTCCCTGCTTTTGGCAGGGCTCCTGGCGCTGTCGGTAGCTGCCTGCGGCCAGCAGACTACGGTTACCAACAACGATCAGGGTTCTTCGTCTGAAGTGACTTCAGACGTGACCTCGGATACCGAGGTCGGCGAAACTGGCGACCGCCCCACTGAGCCCACCGGCCAGCTGGTGATCGGCGCCCTCACCCCCGTAGACAACGATTTCTACGACCCTTCCTTTAACAACAACGCCACCAACATGAGCATGTACAGCCTGATCCACGGCTACGGCGCTGTTGCCTTCACCAAGGAAGGCCAGTTTGAGTTCGACCCCACCGTGGTGGCCGAGCACACGGAAACCGAGAATGAGGATGGCACCAAGACCTACACCGTCACCATCAACGATGGCCTGACCTGGAGCGATGGCACCCCCATCACTGCCAAGGATTACGTCTTTACCGCCCTGCTGGAGAACAGCAACGAGATCACCGGTGTGGACGGTTACCCCGCCACCGGCCTCTCCACTCTGGTGGGCTACAACGAGTACGTTTCCGGTGAGAGCGACACCTTTGCCGGCGTGCACCTGGTGGACGACATGACCTATTCCTTCACCATCTCCGCCGCTGAGCTGCCCAACCACTACGACATCACCTACGCTGGCCTGGCTCCCCGGCCCATGTCCGTGCTGGCTCCCGGCTGCGATGTGGAAGACACCGAGAACGGTGCTAAGATCACCGGTGACTTCACCACCGAGCTGCTGACCGAAACCATCAACAATGCCGACACCGGCTACCGGTATCATCCTGAGATCACCTGCGGGCCCTACCTGCTGGAGAGCTATGACACTGCCAGCCGCCAGGCCACTCTGAAGGTCAACCCTGAGTACGCTGGCGACTACCGCGGTGTGAAGCCCGTGATCGAAACCCTGGTGATCAAGACCGTGTCTAACGACACCATGGTCAACGAGCTGGAAAGCGGCTCTGTGGATCTGCTGTTCTCCTGCTCTGGCGCCGACACCATCAACGCCGGCCTGGATCTGGTGGACGCTGGCACCATCAACGACCACACCTACTACCGCAACGGCTACGGCAAGCTGCAGTTCGACTGCAGCCAGTTCCCCACCGACTCTGAGAAGGTCCGTCAGGCCATTGCTTACTGCCTGGACCGCAACGAGTTTGCCCGTCAGTACTCCGGCGGCTACGCTGCCGTTGTCCATGCCGCTTACGGCCTGGCTCAGTGGGAGTATCAGGAATCCATCGACTGGATCAACGAGAACCTGAACACCTATGACATGAACATCGATACCGCCAAGCAGCTGCTGGAAGAGGACGGCTGGACCCTGAACGCCGACGGCACTCCTTACTCCGGCACCGGCGTCCGCTACAAGGACGTCAACGGCGAGCTGAAGCCCCTGGTGATCGAGTGGGCCAACTCCGAGGGCAACCCTGTGTCCGAGCTGCTGGCCACCATGCTGCCCGAAACCATGGCTGAGGCCGGTATGCAGCTGAACCCCACCACCATGGACCCTTCCACTCTGTTCACCTGCATCGACCACTCCGGTGACAAGATCTACAATATGTACAACCTGGCCACCGGCTTCTCCTCTGCCAACTCTCCCTGGTACTACTACTCCATGGATCCGGCTTACATGACCTCTGGTTACAACAGCAACTGGATCTCTGACCAGGAACTGGCTGATGCTTCCGGCGCTTTGAAGAACATCCCCTTCGACGACACTGACACCTGGCTGACCACTTGGCAGAACTACGTGAAGGTTTGGAATGAAAAGCTGCCCGACATCCCCCTGTACTCCGACGAGTACTACGATTTCTTCGCTCCCAAGCTCCAGGGCTGGGATGCCACTTCCACTTGGGATTGGGCCATGGCTGTGCTTGACGCCTGGGTGACCGAATAACAAGTTGAAAGCGAAGAGCGAAAGCAAATTTCCCAAAATAGACCGTTAAAAGACCGGCGGCCCCGCCGATGCTGGGGACCGCCGGTTCTTTTAAAACAGACAAATTTGAGAAATGGGGGGATACAAGTGGGAAAAGGCAGATACCTGCTGAAGCGATTCATCTACATTGTCTTCGTTTTCTTTATCATTTCCATCTTGATGTTCTTTATCTATAAGCTGATGCCCGGCGACCCTGTGACCATGATGCTGGGCGAGGCCCGAAACAATATGCAGCCCGACGCCTATCAGGAGCTGTATGAGCGCACCAAGGAGAGCTTGGGCTTAAACGGCACCTTGATCGAGCAGTATTTCCGCTGGATGGGCAATATGCTCACCGGCAACTTCGGCTACTCCACTCAGTATAAGCAGCAGGTGGTCAACGTCATCGGCACGCCGATGATGAACACCGTGATGCTCAACCTGCTGTCCATGCTGCTGACCTTTATCATCGCAGTGCCCCTGGGCATTGCCACCGCCGTGCGTAAAAACGGCGTGTTCGACAAGACCGTCCAGGTGGTCACCATCATTGGTTACAGCCTGCCCAGCTTTATCATTGCCCTGCTGGCCATTTTCGCCTTTGCCGTGAAGATCCCCATCTTCCCCATCAGCGGTGTGCGTTCGGCGGGCTTTAGCGGGAACACCTTCCAGATGATGCTGGACACCCTGTGGCACATGGCCCTGCCTGTGATCGTCATGTCCATTTCCGGCATTGGCAGCATCACCCGGTATGTGCGCGCTGCCATGATCGACGTGCTGCGCATGGACTACATCAAGACCGCCCGGGCCAAGGGCCTGCGGGAAAAGGTGGTCATCTATGTCCACGCCTTCCGCAACGCCTTGATCCCTGTGGTGACCATCGCCACCGCATGGGTGGTTTCCCTGTTTGGCGGCTCCATCGTCATTGAGAGCGTGTTCCTGTGGCCCGGCCTTGGCAAAATGCTCATCGACGGCTTGATGCAGCGCGACTTCTCCATTGTGCTGACCATGCAGATGTTCTACGTGGTGCTGTCCCTGGCGGGCAACGTCATTATGGACATTGCCTACACCTTGGTGGACCCCCGTGTCCGCCTGGAAAACTGAGAAAGGAGGGAACCCAATGGCAAAGAAATCTATCTTTGGCAAGCGGAAATCCACCGCTGCCGCGGCTGCCCAGCGTATGGTTGTGGGCGGCCTTCCCCAAGAAGAGGACGAATTGATGCAAAGCCCTGTGCGCATGGTGGTGCAGAGCTTCCTCCACGACAAAGTGGCTATGACCGGTTTGATCCTGTTTTTGGTGATTTTCCTGTGCTGCATTGTGCTGCCCTTCTTCTATCCCATTGACCTGTATTACCAGGACGTGACCCAGTCCAATGTGGCCCCCGGCTTCGGGATGCTGAAAGTCCCCTCCCAGCTGCAAGGCAACGCCCAAATGGTTTCCGCGGGCAGCACCTTCTCTGTGGCCGTGGACAAGGACGGCAACGTGTACGAGTGGGGCACCTTCCCCACGGACAAGCTGAAGAACATCCCCTCCTCTTCGGAAACGGGCAAGCTGACCCAGATCTCCGCCGGCCTGGACCATGTCCTGGCTGTCAACGAGGAAGGCCAGATCTTCACCTGGGGCAACGACCGTATGGGCCTCTCCCAGATCCCCATGGAGCTGGAGATGAATCCCAAGCCCATCAAGCAGATCTCCGCCGGCTACCAGATCTCCCTGGCCCTGACGGAAGACGGCCGGCTGTACAACTGGGGCAGCGATTACCTGCTGAACATCACCATCCCCAGCGAGGTGCAGGGCAACATTGCAAAGTTTGAGGACAACACCAACATTGTCATCGCTCTGACCAACGACGGCGAAGTGGTGCCCCTTTCCAACACCAACTCCGCTTTCTCCAACGTGCCCGAAGAGATCCAGGGCAACGTGGTGGACATTGCCCTCACGGATGAGAGCGCTGCCGCCCTCACCAGCGACGGCAAAGTGTACACCTGGGGCAACAACATCAAGCGCTCCATGAACGTGCCGGAAGAGATCCAAGGCCACGTGACCGCCCTTGCCGCCGGGCGCTACCACTACACCGCCATCCTGGATGACGGTTCTGTGGCCTCTTGGGGCGACAACAACTTTGGCCAGACCAAATCCCCCTCTGTGGGTGAAAAGGTCACTGCCGTGTACGCTGGCTACTACAGCAGCTACGCTGTCACCGAGA
>CAJFMJ010000081.1 GCA_904391645.1 uncultured Neglectibacter sp. | reverse complement strand
ACTGAGGAGGAGATCGGGGAGCTGATCCGCTCCTGCGGGTTTTACAACACAAAGTCCAAGGATATCCTGGGGATGTGCAAGATGATCCGGGACGACTTTGGGGGCGTGGTGCCGGACACCATTGAAGACCTGACAAAGCTCCCTGGTGTGGGCCGGAAGACAGCCAACCTGATCGTGGGGGATATTTACGGGAAACCCGCGGTGGTCACCGACACCCACTGCATCCGCATCGCCGGCCGGCTGGGGCTGACGGCGAACACCGCCCCGGAAAAGGTGGAAACCGACCTGCGGGCCGTCCTTCCCCCAGAGGAATCCAACGACTTCTGTCACCGGCTGGTGCTTCACGGGCGGGCTGTGTGCACGGCCAGGAAAGCCCTGTGCGAAACCTGCTGCATGGCAGCTTTTTGCAAGAAAAAGGGTGTGGGGCCCAACGGGGAAAAGCTGGCCCCAAAGAAAAAACCTTCCAGCAAAAACAAATAAAAAGAAACGGACACGGGAAAGTACCGTGTCCGTTTTTTCTAGCTTCTCCAAACCCCGTGGCTGCGCCACAGGCAAGTCGCGCACCGCGGCTTGCTGCCGCGGGACATAGCACAAACCGACTGCGCCGCCGCCCGCGTTGAAGAGCGCTGCCGTGTGCTCCAACCTCACTTGGCAGACTTCTCTTTTCCCAAGGCCCGCCGGGCCAAGGTGTCGGCCAGGTCGTTCCAGTGGCTGCGCCACAGGCAAGTCGCGCACCGCGGCTTGCTGCCGCGGAACATAGCACAAACCGGCTGCGCCGCCGCCCGCGTTGAAGAGCGCTGCCGTGTGCTCCAACCTCACTTGGCAGACTTCTCTTTTCCCAAAGCCCGCCGGGCCAAGGTGTCGGCCAGGTCGTTCCACTGGTTGCCGGAATGGCCCTTCACCTTCACAAATGTGAGCTGCATCTGTGCCATCGCCTGCCGGCACAAGGCAGCGTAAGCCTGGGTGCCGGCCTTGTTGGCTTTCCACAAGCCTGTGGCCCACTTGCCCACCCCTTCATAGTCATGATGGATCTCCAAGGCGGGCACATGGTGCTCCAAGCAGTAACGGATCACCGCCACGGCCCCCAGGATCTCCCCGGCCACGTTATGCATCTCTGCCAAATCGGGGTCGTTGTACTTTTTCGAAAACAACAGCCGTTCCCCCTGCCAAAAGAGCACAGCCCCGCAGGCGAACTCCCCGGTCTGTTTGGAGAAGCTGCCGTCCACATAAGCCACGGCTACCCCTTCCCGTTCCGGGTTCTCCGGGGCTTCCTCCTCTGTGGCAGACGCCCCTGCCCGGGCCAAAAAATCCTCTGCCTCAGCCCTGGTGGGGAACCCTTTGTACACCACGCTTTTCACCCCATGGACCTGAGCCTTGCAGTCCTCCCAGGTTTCATAGATGCCGTCCCCGTCTTTTCCGTTTTTTACCGCATAATACTTCTTACCCATACAAAAACTTCCAAATTCCTTTTTCTTTTTTGCAGAAAGCGATATAGCTTTACACAATACTTTAAACTCCGCTTATATTCTGATAAATTTGCAAATATTTTTGCGAGAATACTGTAAAGCAGAATCACTTTCCAGCATCTTCTTGGAACAATTCCGTGGAGAGATACCGGTCGCCGGTATCCGGCAGCAAAACCCCGATGGTTTTCCCCCGGTTCTCCGGCAGGGCCGCCACTTCGCAAGCCGCCCACAGAGCAGCGCCAGAGGAAATCCCCACCAGGATGCCCTCTGTCTTGGCAAACTCCCGGGCAGCAGCGTAGGCCTGTTCCTCCGTACAGGGAAGCACCTGGTCGTAAAGGCTGGTATCCAGCACCTGGGGCACAAACCCCGCACCCATACCTTGCAGTCCATGAGGGCCAGCCTTGCCCTGGGTCAGCACAGGGGAACCCGCCGGCTCCACACCCACCAGCTGGATGGAAGGCCGCTTCTCCCGCAAAAACCTGCCGGTCCCGGTGAGGGTGCCACCGGTACCGATTCCCGCTACAAACACGTCCAGCTCTCCGTCGGACTGCTCCCAAAGCTCCGGGCCGGTGGTGTCATAGTGGGCCTGGGGGTTCTGGGGGTTGTCGAACTGGCCGGGGATAATGCTGCCCGGAATGGACGCCGCCAGCTCCTGGGCCTTCTCAATGGCCCCCGCCATCCCTTTGTCCCCGGGGGTCAGGACGATCTGGGCACCGTACGCTTTTAAAAGGTCCCGCCGCTCTTGGCTCATGGTTTCGGGCATGGTGAGCACCACCTTATAGCCCAAGGCCACCCCCATGGCCGCCAAGCCAATGCCTGTATTGCCAGAGGTGGGCTCGATAATGGTGGCGCCGGGCTTCAACACTCCGGACTTCTCCGCCCCCCTGAGCATCCACAGGGCCACCCGGTCCTTTACGCTTCCGGCGGGGTTCAGATACTCCAGCTTGCACAGCAGCCGGCAAGACAGCCCTCTCCCCCGGCTAAACCGGGAAGCTTCCAACAAGGGGGTACCGCCCACCAGCTCCGTCAAGTCCCGTGCAATCTTTCCCATGTTCCCATCCTCCTTTTGGGTGTTTTTTTAACTATAAAAGGAAACCTTGTGGAATGTCAAGGGAAAACTCCCCTGACAGTGGGCGTGGCCCCATAACTTGTGGCATTATTTCCCAATGTCACAAAAAATCGTATATTTTCGTCGTTGCCAAGGCCCCTTTTTTCGGGTATAATGTTTGGGAATGTAACCCTTGCTTGTAAAAGGAGCTTTTTGCCATGAAACACACGTCAAAAGAACCCCTGAAAAAACCCCTTTGGATCGCCTTGGCCTGTGTGGCAGCGGTGGTAGTCATCGCCCTGTGCCTGTGGTTCTTCTGGCTGCGGGGGCTGTTTGCCGCTGGGAACGCCTCCCCGGTCTATGTGGAATCGGTGGCCAAAAGGACGAATCCAAAACCGTGGCGGAGGTGTACGTCACCCAGGGCGATGAAGTTTCCCCTGGGGACGCCCTGTTCCGCTATGACACCCAGGAAATGCAGATGAGCCTGGATCAATCCCAGCTGGACCTGGAGAGCATCTCTAACACCATCGCCACCTTGAAAAAGCAGAAGGAGGACTTGGAGAAGGAGAAAAAAGAGGCCAGTCAAGAGGAACAATACCAGTATACGGTGCAGATCCAGTCGGTAGAGCTGCAAATCAAAACCGAGGAGTATAACTCCCAGACCAAGCAGCAGGAGATTGAAAAGCTGAAGGACTCTTTGGAAAACGCCGAGGTGTTCAGCGAAGTGGCCGGCGTGGTGAAAGAGGTCAACGAAACCCCTGCCACCGATTCTTCCGGCCAGCCCAAACCCTTCATCTCCATCCTTTCTTCCGGGGAATTCCGGGTAAAAGGCACTGTGTCCGAGCTGAACATCGGCTCCCTGTATCAGGGCCAGCCTGTGGTCATCTATTCCCGATTGGACAGCCAGCAGACTTGGTCCGGCGTCATCGGCACCATTGAAACCGAGCCCACCCAGCAGAACAACAATATGTACTACGGCATGGATAGCGGCCAGCAAAGCTCCAAGTACAATTTCTATGTCACCCTTTCCAGCTTGGAAGGGCTGATGCTTGGCCAGCACGTGTACATCCAGCCGGATCTGGGCCAGGGCGACTTGCCCGAAGGGCTGTGGCTGCCCTCTTACTACATCGTGCAAGACGAAAACGGCAGCTTTGTGTGGGCCCAAAGCGGGAAAAACACCCTGGAGAAGCGGGCAGTGGTCCTGGGCGAATATGACGCCGGCAATGACCGCTATCTCATTGAAAGCGGGCTGACGGAGGACGACTATATCACCGCCCCGGCAGAAGACCTGAAAGAGGGTACCCCCACCACCTCGGACCTGTCCCAGGTGCCTGTGACTGACCCCTCCACGGACGGCTCTATGGATGGCTCTATAGACGGCGGCATGGTGGACAATGGTGGTGTAGTAGACGGCGGAACCGTAGACGATGGCATGGTGGATGACGGCACCGCAGATCCCGGTATCGCAGTCCCCTACACAGAGGAGGAGCCGGTGGATGACAGCGCCGATGCACAAACCTATGACACGGAAGACGGGGAAAGCACCAGCGACAGCCTGGAGAGCTCCCCTATGGAGGACCTGGCGCGATGATGCTGGAACTTCGGAATATCTATAAAAACTACACCCAGGGCAAACTGGACGTACCCGTGCTGAAAGACATCTCCCTCACCGTGGAGGAAGGGGAGTACGTGGCCATTATGGGCCCTTCCGGTTCGGGCAAGACCACCCTGATGAACATCATCGGCTGCTTGGACAGCCCCACCTCTGGGGAATATTGGCTGGAGGGGAAGGACATCTCCCAAAGCAGCGATTCCAAACTCTCCGACGTGCGGCTGCACAGCATTGGCTTTGTGTTCCAAAGCTTTTACCTGCTGTCCCGGCAGTCCGCCTTAGAAAACGTGGCCCTGCCCCTGTTGTATGCCGGGGTGCGCCGCAAGGAACGCCAGGCCATTGCCCGGAAGGCTTTGGAACGGGTTGGCCTTGGGGAACGTGTGAACTTTAAGCCCACCCAGCTTTCCGGCGGCCAGTGCCAGCGTGTGGCCATTGCCCGCGCCATTGTGAATAACCCCAAGGTGCTGCTGGCCGACGAGCCCACCGGCGCCCTGGATACAAAATCCGGCGAACAGATTATGGAGATCTTCCAAAAGCTCAACGAAGAGGGCGTCACCATCGTGATGATCACCCACGAGCCGGAGATCGCCGCCCACGCCCAGCGGGTGCTCCACATCCGGGACGGCCGCCTGCTGGAAGCCGCCTCCTCGGACAAGCCCCAGGCCCAGGGCAGCGCCCCAGTGGTGGAAAGCCTCCCTTCCTCCCAGGAAGAAGCGCCTTCCCAGCAAGAAGCCCCTGTGGAAAAGCTCCCTGTGGATCAGTCCCGGGAAGAATCTCCAACAAAAGGGCAGCCTATTTTGGTAGAATGCTCCATCCCCTTGCGGGAAGGCGTCAAAGCCCCACGCCCGGCACAGCCTGCAGCACAGGCAGCCTCCCCGGCTGCTCCCATGCCTCAGGCCCCCCAGCAGGGCGGCTTCGGGACACCCATCCCCACAGACCTGGGGGCGCTGTTCCCACGGCCCAAGCGGCAACGCCCTTCGGCTGAGCAGCCTCTCGTCCCCCGCACGGAGTTTTAAAACCGCCCTCTGGCATCCTTTTGGAAAGGAATTAGCGACCCATGAGCATAAACAAGAGCACTCGAAAAAAACTGCTCCTCGCCGGCATCATCACGGTTTTGGTGGTTGCCTTCGCTTTGGGGCTTTGGTTTTTCGTTCAATATCAGAGCAATAAAAAGACCGTGGAAGTCCTTCCGGTCACCGACCCCAGCGTGTCCACCACCTATTGGGGCGACACCACCTATTCTTCCGGCATGGTCACCAGCGAGTCCCTCCAGGAGATCTACCCTTCCTCGGACAAGGTCATCTCCCAGATCTTTGTAGAGGCAGGGCAACAGGTCAAGGCAGGCGACCCGCTCATCCAATACGACAAGACAAAACTGGAGCTGGACGTGGAAGGCAAGGACATTGCCGTGAAACAGGCCGGCATTGAACTGGACAAGGCTCAAAAAGAGCTGAAAAAGCTGCAAAACACCACGGCAGCCACCCCGGCCCCCTCCCTCCCCCCGGAGGTGATCCCCACACCGGAGCCGGAACCCACCATCCCCCCAGCTGACGTCCCCGTGCACAGCCGTCTGGACGCCGATTCCAAACCCTATCAGGGCAGCGGCACCAGCGAAGACCCCTATGTGTTCCTTTGCACGGAAGACTGCGTCATGACTCGGGAGTTCCTGCTGCTGCTGTTAGGGCAAGCCGAAGAAGAGCCTTCCCAAGGGGAATCCTCTGAGGAAGAGGGGCTTGTTTCCCCCTTTGCCGCTATCTTTGAAGTGCGGGAAGGCGACTCCAATTACGGGGACCTGCGGTACTCCTTCCAGCTGGACGGCAGCCATGTGGAAGACGATACCGAAATCTCCCAGGAGATCCCCAGCGGGGAGAACACTTTGGAATCTGTGGCTGACGCCTTCCGTTCCGCCCCCACCCAGCCTGAAAACACCCCCACTTCCGGGGACGTGGACGGCCAAGGGGGCCAAGGCAACCAGGACAACTACAACGATATGGGATACACCAAGGAGCAGCTGGACGACCTCATCGCCCAGCAGCGCCAGAAGATCAAAGATTGTGAGCTGAAAGTCAAGCAGGCCCAGCTGGACCTGGAAAAATCCAAGCTGGCCCTGAACAACTCCACTGTATGCAGCACCATCGACGGCGTGGTGCGCACCCTCACCGATGCGGACACCGCCACCCAAAGCGGCCAACCCTTCCTGGTGGTATCCGGGCAGGACCAGTTCCTCATCCGGGGCAGCATCAGTGAGAATTACCTTTCCGACATCCATGTTGGGGACAGCATCACCGCCATGAGCTACGAAAACGGCATGACCTACTCGGCCACCATTTCGGAGATCTCCACCTACCCCCTGGACAGCAATTCCGGGATGTGGTACGGGGGCGGCAACAGCAACAGCTCCAACTATGAGTTTACCGCCATTGCGGACAACGCAGAGGGGCTTACCAATGGGATGTACCTGGAGATCACCTTGAACATCCCAGGGAGCGCCAGCACCGACGCCCTCTACCTGTACACCGCCTACCTTCGGGAGGACGACGGGGGCCGCTACGTAATGAAGGCCGGCTTGGACAACCGCTTGCACAAGCAGTATCTCCAGCTGGGCACCTCCATCTACGGTGGCCAGTATTACGAAGTAAAAGACGGGCTGACCATGAACGATTACATTGCCTTCCCCTATGGTTCTGACGTCCGGGAAGGTACCCGTGTGGTGGTGCAAGGCACCACGGATCCTCCCATCCCTGAGGAGGGCAGCGACAGCTCCGGCAGCCTGGAAGAAGACCCCGCCGCAGACGGCGCCACCGACGGCGTGGCCACCATGGACGGCGCAGTCTATTATTGAAAGGGGGCCCACTGCTATGCTTGAAAATATCCGCCTTTCCTTCCAAGGGATCTGGGCTCACAAAATGCGCTCCTTCCTGACCATGCTGGGCATCATCATTGGCATTGCCTCCATCATTTCCATTGTGTCCACCATCAAGGGCACCAATGAGCAGATCAAACAGAACCTGATCGGTGCAGGGAACAACGTGGTGCGGGTGCAGCTCTACCACGACGACGCCGACTATCTCTTCAACGCCACCAACGATGGCATCCCCCAAGGGGTACCCCAGGTGAGCGAAAAGCAGTACAAACAGATCCAAGAATTTGACCACATCCAGGCAGCCGCTGTTTACAACCGCCGGCAGTATACCAACGGTTCCTTCTATTACGGAAACCAGATGATCAACAGCAGCGAAGTCTTGGGAGTGGACAACGACTATTTCACCACTTGCTGTTACGAAGTGGACCGGGGCCGGTTCTTCGTACCGGCAGATTTTGACCAGTACCGCCCCGTGTGCGTCCTTGACAAAAACACCGCCCAGCAGCTTTTCCAAGACGAAGACCCCATCGGGAAGACCATTGAGTACGAAGGCACTGCCCTGGTGATTGTGGGTGTGGTGGAGGAAACCAACCGTTTCGAGCCGGTGATCAACTCCATTGAGGACTATTATATGTATATGTCCAGCTCCAACTCCGGCAAGATCTTCCTGCCCAAAGCTATTTGGCCCTCCCTCTTCGCCTATGATGAGCCGGAAGAAGTGGCTGTCCGCTGCGCCAGCACAGAATCCATGAGCCAGGTGGGCACCAACGTGGCCGACTTGCTCAACACTTCCATCACCAATACCACCCTGAAATACCGGGCGGAGGACGTGCTCCAGCAGGCCCGGGAGCTGCAAGACCTGTCCAACGCCACCAACCAACAGCTGATCTGGATTGCCAGTATCTCCCTGCTGGTGGGCGGCATCGGCGTCATGAACATCATGCTGGTGTCCGTCACCGAACGCACCCGGGAAATCGGCCTGAAGAAGGCTATCGGCGCTAAGAAGGGCCGTATCCTGTGGCAGTTCCTCACGGAAGCCGCGGTGCTCACCAGCCTGGGCGGTTTGATCGGTGTTGGGGCGGGCATCGGCCTGGCAGAGCTGATCTCCCGGCTGACCCAAGCCCCTGTGGCCATCAGCGTGCCCTTTATCTTCCTGGGGGTCCTGTTCTCCATGTTGATCGGTGTGATCTTTGGCTTGCTGCCCTCCATTAAGGCGGCCAATCTGAACCCCATCGATGCCCTGCGCCACGAGTAAGGGATTGCCCCCAGGCAAGTTGCTTGTGCGCCTTTGGCACGCCCCCCAAGAGTTACAACAGGCTCGCTACCCGCGCTGTGCAACCATGGAAATACGATAGAAAAAGCACTCCCTAGGGGGTGCTTTTTTGCAAGGAGGAACTTATGTATCTCAACGCCATTGAAAAGACCTCTGGCAGTTTTTCAGGGGAAGACGCCTATCTAAACAAGATCCCCTCCCTGGCGGGGCTGTCCCTTCTGGAGCTGACCCAGCCGGTCACTTTCCTGGTGGGGGAAAACGGCAGCGGCAAATCCACCTTACTGGAAGCCGTAGCCGTGGCCTTTGGCTTCAACCCGGAAGGCGGTTCCCGAAACTTCTCCTTTTCCACGGCGGACACCCATTCGGCCCTCCACCGCTGCCTGACCCTGCACAAAGGCCCCTATCGGCCCAAAGACGGCTTCTTCCTCCGGGCGGAAAGCTTTTACAACACTGCCAGCGAAGTGGACCGGCTGGCACGCTCCCCCGCAGATCCCTTATACCAGAGCTACGGAGGCAAATCCCTCCACCATCAATCCCACGGGGAGAGCTTTCTCAGCCTGGTGCACAACCGGTTCTGGGGCCAGGGGCTGTACCTGCTGGACGAACCAGAAGCTGCCCTCTCCCCCACCCGGCAACTGACGTTGCTGGCGGAGATTCACCGGCTGGTGCAGGAGGGCTCCCAGCTGCTCATCGCCACCCACTCCCCCATTCTCATGGCCTATCCCCAGGGGGAGATCCTGCTGTTAGGGGAAGGCTCCATCCACCCAGTGGGCTACCGGGAAACCGAGCACTACCAGATCACCAAGCAGTTTTTAGACAACCCGGAGCGTATGCTGAAAATCTTATTGGAGGAGGACAACCCATGAACTGGAACGAGGAAGCAGAAGCGATTATGAGAGAGCGGTTTGGGGGCGACAGCTTGATTGCCTTGGCCACTGCCGCAGACAACATTCCCTGGGTGCGGGGTGTCAACGCCACCTACCAGGACGGGTACTTTTACATCATCACCTACGACCGCTCCCAAAAGATGGAGCAGATCCGGAAAAACCCCCAGGTGGCCATTTCCGGGGATTGGTTCACCTGTCACGGCTTGGCCGAAAGCCTGGGATGGTTCCGGAAAGAGGAAAACCGGGAGATTGCCGCCAAGCTGTGGGAGGCCTTTTCCTCCTGGATTGAAAATGGGCACAACGACTTTGACGATGAGAACACCATCATCCTGCGGGTAAAAGTAACCGACCGGGTGTTGTACTTCCAGGGCCGGAGGTTTGAGCAGTGAAAGCGTCTTGCGTTTTCCTCCCAGGTATGCTACAATCCTCCCACCAAACAGAAGGGAGTTGGAATATGTGATTGCAGACATCCGCAGCTGGGTCGCACAATTTTCCCAGCTTTTGAAAGGCTCCTTCGGGGAGCGGCTGCGGTTTGTAGGGTACCAGGGCAGCTACGCCCGGGGAGAAGCTACCCAGTCCAGTGACGTAGATATTGTGGCTGTCCTGGACCATGTGGACACCGACGACCTGGACGTATACAGGGAGCTAGTGGGCTCTATGGAGCAAGGGGAACTGGCCTGTGGGTTCCTTTGCGGAGAAGGGGAATTGCGGGGCTGGCCCCTGTACGATTTGTACACCCTCTGGCTGGACACCAAGCCTGTTTTGGGGGACCTGGCTCCGCTGCTGCCGCCTCTTAACCGGCGAAACGCCTGGGAAGCCCTTCAGGTAGGGGCTGCCAACTTGTACCATGCAGCCTGCCACACCTATCTGTACGCTTCCGACCTGCAAAGCCCCCTGCCAGAGCTGGGAAAATCGGCGTTTTTCTGCCTGCGGTTTTTTGCCCTGCTGCGGGATGGAACGTACCACCCCACTCATGGGGAACTGCTGGAAGTGTTGGAAGGGCCTTCTAAGGAACTGCTGTCACTTCCCAGAACCGCCCAACAGGCAGCTATCCTATCCCCTCAGGAAACCCGCCGAGCCTATGGCCTTCTGATGGGCTGGTGCAGCCAGATCCTCCGCGGGGGCATGGGGCAATTTCAATAGCAGGGAAGCCGCGCCGAACAACTGAAAAGAAGGCTGCAAAAAATCCCCGAGGGAGCTTGTCCCTCGGGGATTTTTCAGCAAATGAAGGTTTTCTGCAAAGACTTAGATCTCAGCGAAATACTTGATGGTACGGACCATCTGGCTGGTGTAGCTGTTCTCGTTGTCGTACCAAGAAACAACCTGCACCTGGTAGGTGTCGTCGTCGATCTTAGCAACCATGGTCTGGGTAGCATCGAACAGAGAGCCGTAGGTGATGCCGATGATGTCGGAGGACACCAGGGGCTCCTCGGTGTAGCCGAAGGAAGCGGAAGAAGCGGCCTTCATAGCAGCGTTGATGCCTTCCTTGGTGATGTCCTTACCCTTGACAACAGCCACCAGGATGGTGGTGGAGCCGGTGGGAACGGGCACACGCTGGGCAGAGCCGATCAGCTTGCCGTTGAGCTCGGGGATGACCAGG
>CAJFMJ010000080.1 GCA_904391645.1 uncultured Neglectibacter sp. | reverse complement strand
GGTCTGTGGCGCGGTGATCTTCTGTTACGACATGGAGGCCAAGTTCAACCCCCGCCACCTGTTGGAGCACCTGGAAAAGTACAAGGTGACCACCTTCTGCGCGCCGCCCACCATGTTCCGGTTCATGCTCCAAGAGGACGTGACCAAGTACGACCTGAGCAGCATCCACCACTGCTGCATTGCTGGCGAGCCCCTGAACCCGGAAGTGTTTAAAAAGTGGCTGGATCTCACCGGCCTGAAGCTGTACGAAGGCTTCGGTCAGTCGGAGAGCTCGGTGATGCTGGCCAACTTCCAGTGGTTCGAGCCCATCCCCGGTTCCACTGGCAAACCCTCGCCCCTGTACGACATCCAGCTGGTGGACAGCGAAGGCAATGTGTGCGAGGACGGTGAAGAGGGCACCATCGCCGTGATGGGCGTGAAGGAGCATCCTCCCGTGGGCCTGTTTACCGGCTATTATTTAAACGACGAGATGACCCAGGAGAAGCTGGGCGGCGCCTATTACGACACCGGCGACGTGGCCTGGCGTGACAGCAATGGATATTATTGGTTCGTGGGCCGCAACGACGACGTGATCAAGTGCTCCGGCTACCGTATTGGGCCCTTCGAGGTGGAGAGCGCCCTGCTGGAGCATCCTGCCGTGGTGGAGTGCGCCATCACCGGTGCACCGGACCCCATCCGCGGCCAAGTGGTGAAGGCCACCATCGTGTTGGCCAAGGGCTTTGAAGGCACTCCCGAGCTGACCAAAGAGCTGCAAAACCACGTAAAGCACGCCACTGCCCCCTATAAGTACCCCCGTGTGATCGAGTACGTGAAAGAGCTGCCCAAGACCATCGGCGGCAAGATCAAACGGGCGGAGATCCGCAAGGCGGACGAGCAGTAAACACAACAGAACATGGCTGAAAAAGTTTTGGTTGAATTTTCAAAAAAGTTTGGCCAAAACTTTTTACTTGTGGGCCTTGTTGTGCTATAGTATGTCTGTCAATTCACAGGGCGGCGGCGCGCCGCCTGGAGAGGAGCCTTTGCCATGTTTTCATTTGATCGTGAGGCCTACGAAAAACGGATGGGCTGGTATACCGACGCCCGTTTTGGAATGTTCATCCATTGGGGGCTTTACGCCATCCCTGCCCGGGGGGAGTGGGTGCGCAGCGTGGAGCGCATTCCCAAAGAGGCGTACATGACGTATTTTGAGGAATTCGACCCGGTGGACTACGACCCCAAGCAGTGGGCCAAAGCCGCCAAAGAGGCAGGCATGAAGTACATGGTGCTCACCGCCAAGCACCATGACGGGTTCTGCCTGTTCGATTCCCAGTACACCGACTTCAAGTCCACCAACACCAAGTGCGGCCGGGACTTGGTGCGGGAGTTCTTGGACGCCGCCCGGGGAGAGGGCCTAAAAGTGGGGCTGTACTACTCCCTGCTGGACTGGTACCACCCGGACTATCCCCACTATGGCGACCTGCACCACCCCATGCGGGACAACCCAGCCTATACCAACGAGGGCCGCGACTTTAACCGCTATCTCACCTATCTGCACAACCAGGTGCGGGAGCTGTGCACCCATTACGGCAAGCTGGACATCCTGTGGTTCGACTTCTCCTACGAGAACGAAAACGCCGTGATGCGGGGTGAAACCTGGAAAGCCACCCAACTGGTGGAGATGGTGCGGCAGCTGCAGCCGGAGATCATCATTGACAACCGCCTGGAGGTCAGCGGCGAGGGCTTTGGGTCTTTGTGGGAGGGCAACCCCACGCCCTATCATGGGGACTTTGTCAGCCCCGAGCAGATCATCCCCCCGGAGGGCATCCAGGACAAGCAGGGCCGTGACCTGGTGTGGGAGGCCTGCGTCACCATGAACAACAACTGGGGTTACTGCCAAAACGACCATTTCTTCAAGCCCGCCCCCATGTTGATCAAAAAGCTGGTGGAGTGCGTTTCCAAGGGCGGAAACCTGCTGCTGAATGTGGGCCCCGACGCCCGGGGCAATATCCCGCCCCAGTCCTTGGAGATCCTCCGGCAGATCGGCGCCTGGATGAAGGACAACAGCCCCAGCATCTACGGCTGCGGCAAGGCGGGGATGGCAAAGCCCGATACCGGGCGTATCACCCGGAAGGGGAACAAGCTGTATTACCACCTGTTTGAGAACACCATCGGCCCCATGCCCTTGGCGGGCCTGAAGCGGGAGCAGATCGACCACGTGCGTTTGCTGGCCACCAGGGGAGAGGTGCCCCTGTCCAACAGCTGGATGAGCTCCAACTATCCGGAGATCGTCTTTGCCGATTTGGGCCTCGACCCGGTGCTTCCCGACCCGGTGGACACCGTGTTGGAAGTTACCTTGAAGGAGTGAATTATGGCCATGGAGTTTGTGCTGGAAGCTTGTGTGGACAGCCTGTCCTCTGCCCGGGCGGCAAAAGAGGGGGGCGCCACCCGGCTGGAACTGTGCGCGAATTTGATCATTGGGGGGACCACGCCTTCCCTGTCCCTGGTGCGCCGGGTGAAGGGGGAAACCGGGTTGCCGGTCCACGCCCTGCTGCGCCCCCGGTTTGGGGACTTCCTCTACACCCAGGAGGAGTTTGAGCTGCTGTTGGAGGACGGTGCCGCGTTGTTGGACGCCGGCGCGGACGCCCTTGTTTCCGGTTGCCTCACTGGTGAAGGGGACCTGGACCTGCCCCGCCTGGAGAAGCTGGCGGATCTGTGCCACAGCCGGGGAAAGCGGTTCACCCTCCACCGGGCCTTTGATGTGTGCCGGGACCCTGTTTCCGCCCTGGAGCAGTGTAAGGCACTGGGGGTGGATACGGTGCTCACCTCCGGCCAGAAAAACACCTGCCTGGAGGGCTTGCCTCTGCTGAAGGAGCTTTGGAGCCGCCGGGGCCCAGTGGAGCTGCTGTTGGGAGCGGGGATCGACGCGGCTGCCATTCGGCAGATCCGTCAAGTGTTGCCCCAGGCCAACGCCTTCCACATGAGCGGGAAGGTCACCCTGGAGAGCCCCATGGCCTACCGGAAAGAAGAGGTCAGCATGGGGTTGCCCGGCTTTGACGAATACACGTTGTGGCGCACAGACCCGGAAAAGATCCGGGCGGCCCGAAAGGAGCTGACAGAGAGATGAACTGGTCCCAAGAGCTGAAAACCTATACCCACACTTGCCTGAGCCGGCGGCTGCCTGCCTTTGGTGCCCGGCGGCCGGAAGTGGAACAGGCTTTGGCAGGCTGTGGGGAGGAGGAGCGCCTGCTGCTCTCCTTTGTGTACGCCACCCTGCCCATCACCGATGTGGGGGACTATGCCCCCGCTGACTTTTTGCAGGGGGTCCGCCACGCTTTGCGGGTGCGGAAAGAATTCTCTTGGTGCGCCGCTTTGCCGGAACACCGGTTCCTCAAAGACGTGCTGTACCCCCGGGTGAATACGGAGGAACTCAGCCCCTGCCGGGAGCAGTTCTATGAGGAGCTGCGGCCCCGGGTGGAGGGGCTCCCCCTGCCGGAAGCCATTTTAGAGGTGAACCGCTGGTGCGCGGAGCACGTCACTTACCGCTCCACCGACGGCCGGACGGCGTCCCCCTTGCAGGTGTACCAGCGAGGCTTCGGACGCTGCGGGGAGGAGTCCACCTTCTTGGTGACAGCCCTGCGCAGCGTGGGCATTGCTGCCCGGCAGGTGTATGTGCCTTGGTGGTCCCACTGCGACGACAACCACGCCTGGGTGGAGGCCTTTGACGGGGTTTCCTGGCGATACCTGGGGGCTTGTGAGCCGGAACCTGTCCTGGACCGGGGATGGTTCACCTATGCCGCCGCCCGGGCAGTGATGGTGCACACCCGAGCTTTTGTCCAGGGCGGCCGGGAGGAGGCAGCGTTCCTGTTTCCTCATGTGGCGCCCCAGGACTGGGACATCCAGGAAGGGGTGGCCGTGGAGAATATCACCGCCCGCTACGCCCCGGTGAAGGAGTTGGAGATCACCGTCCTGGGAGAGGACGGTTCCCCCGCGGCGGGGGCTTGGGTCAGCGTGGCCGTGATGAATATGGCAGCACCCCGGGAGATCGCCCGCCGCCGGGCCGATGACAGAGGCCGGGTCACCTTGAAGCTGGGAAAGGGCACGGTGCTGCTCTCCGCTTGGGAGGACAGTGCCCCGTCCCTTTGCGGGGAGCTGTTGGTGGAGCCGGAAGCTTGTTGTGCCTCCTTGGCCTTGGGACAGCGGCTTCCCGCCAGGGGCGAGGCGGACTTTCTGGCGCCCCAGGACGGCGGTTTGACCGTACCGCCGCTGAAGGAAGAGCAGCGACAGGCCCGGGCAGCTGTCCTGGACCATGCCGCTGCCCTGCGGGAGGAGCGCGCCCAGGCCTACCGGGACTTGGTGGGCGACCCGCCCCAAGGGGAGCGAGGCAGGCTGTGGGATTCCCTCACGGAAAAAGACCGGGCGGGGCTTGTGCCGGACCAGGTCCTAGAGGACGGGCTGGATGCCTTTGTCTGGGAGAAGAGCACACTTCCCCAAGCTTTTGAAGAGGGACTGCTCTCCCCCCGGGTGGGGCTGGAAGTGCTCACCCCTTGGCGGAAGCTTTTGAAAGGGGCGCTTTCGCCCCAGCAGCAGGAGGCAGCCCGGCAAGACCCTTCCCAACTGTGGCGCTGGGTGAAAGAGGCTGCGCCGCTGGAATCCCAATGTTACCAGTCGTTGTGGGGCACGCCCCAGGGGATGCTCTCCACAGGGGCGGCCACTGCCCAGGGGCAGGTGATGCTGTTCTGCGCCGCCTGCCGAGCCTTGGGTATCCCCGCGAAACTTTCCGACAGTGTGCCCCAGGTGTGGCGGGAGGGCTCCTTCCTGTCCCTGTGGGGGGATGCCCCCACTGCCCGGCTGACTCTCCAGGCACCGGAGGGCCACCCTGGCCTGGAAGGCCAGAATTACACCCTTTCCCGCTGGGAAGGGCAGGGGTTCCGGGAGATTTCCACAGGGCAGGTGTCTGCCGGGGGCATCCGGGAACTGCACCTGGTCCCGGGAGAGTACCGGCTTTGGATGGTCAACCGCCTGCCGGGAGGCAGTCTGCTTTCCCGGTGGGAAACGGTTTCCCTCCAGGCGGGGGAGGCAAAGACCTGTGCCCTCTCTTTCCGGGAAGGGGACGTGGCAGACTTGCTGGAGCGCTGCCCCCTGCCGGACTTCTCTTTGGAGGATGGCCAGGGGCGGGTCGTGAAAGGCCGGGAACTGCTGGCTCAGGCCCCGCTGACGCTGCTGTGCTTCTTAGAGGTCAACCGGGAACCTACGGAACACCTGCTGGGTGAGCTGCGGGAGGCCGCCGGAGAGCTGAAACGGGCAGGGCTTCCCCTGTGCTTCGTGCTGCCGGACCTGTCCCAGCGGGAGGATCCCACTTTGGCAAAGGCCCTGGATGCCCTTCCGGAGGCCACCCTTTGGCAGGCACCTTTTGGGGAGAGCGCATCACCCCTTGCCCGCCGTATGTACCTGGATCCCGACCAGCTGCCCTTGGCCCTTTTGGCAAACAGCAACGGGGAGGGCCTTTACGGCTGCTGTGGCTACAACGTGGGCACGGCCGCGTTGCTTTTGCGGCTGGTGGCAGGGCTGGAAAAAAACGGGAAAATGGTGTATACTAAAAAATAAACAGCAGGATCTGAAACACTTAAATTGGCCAACGGAGTTTAGAAAGGCACCATGGAAATTGCAAACTTGAGAGATCATCCCCAATGGGCATCTAGGGCTGTACAGTGGTTCTATGAGAAATGGGGAGTCCCGCTGGAAGCCTATGAAGAGAGCATTCAAGCCTGCCTGCAGGGGACAGGGCCTGTTCCCCAGTGGTATGTGGCCGTGGAGCAGGGGGAGATTATCGCGGGGGCTGGTGTTATAGAGAACGACTTCCACCAGCGCAAAGACTTGACACCCAACGTCTGTGCGGTGTACGTGGAGGAGGCGCACCGCTGTAAGGGGATTGCGGGCGCTTTGCTGCAATCCATCTGCCGGGATATGGGGGAGCTGGGAGTGGATACGCTATACCTTGTCACGGATCACACCTCGTTCTATGAGCGGTATGGTTGGGAGTTTCTGTGCATGGTGGAGGAAACCGGGGAACCCAGGATGACCAGAATGTATATTCACCAGGAAAAGCCGGATCACCTCAAAGAATAATCTCTTCAAAGAAGTTTCTAAAAAGATAAAATCGAAAAACAGGAAAGGAGTTTTGCCCTATGGAAAACCAAATGCTGGAACTGCTGAAAACCCGCCGAAGTGTGCGGGCTTATCTTCCGGAGCAGGTGAAACCCGAGGAGCTGGACGCTGTACTGGAAGCCGGCACCTATGCCCCCACCGGAATGGGGAAACAGTCCCCGGTGATCGTGGCGGTGCAGAGCCCCCGTTACCGTTAGGCGGTGATGGAGCTGAATAAGCAGGCTCGGGGCGGCACAGGCGACCCCTATTACGGCGCGCCTACCATTGTGCTGGTGCTGGCCGACCCGGAGCGGGGCACCTGCGTGGAGGATGCCTCCTGCGTGCTGTGCACCATGATGGACGCCGCCCATGCCATTGGATTGGCTTCCTGCTGGATCCACGGGGAAAAGGAGATGTTCCAGCTGCCCGAGGGCAAGGCCCTTTTGAAAGAGTGGGGCCTGCCGGAAAACCTGCGGGGCGTGGGTTCCCTGGCCTTGGGCTACGTTGCCGGCCCCCTGCCCCAGCCCAAAGAGCGCAAAGCCGACTACATCCACAAGGTGTAAGGGCACAGCGGGGCAATTCCCGCGGCAATTGTACGGAAAGCGGTTCCTCAAAAAGGGACCGCTTTTTTCGTTTTTCTTCCAGAGAGTGGTTTTTCTTGTGTTTTTTCCCTTGAAAAGCTATAATAAAACAGACACTTTACGTGAAAGGAAGGCGAAGCCTGTGCATAGATGGAAAAAGGCCGCGGCCCTGGCGCTGGCGGCTTTGACCCTGGCGGGAACACTTTCCGCCTGCGCCCCGGGGACAGGAAGTTCCTCCGAAGTGGGGGAGCCTGGCGAAAGCAGCCAGCCCCAGCTGACAAACAACGGGGAAGATACCCACCTGACCGTGGCAGAGATCTTTGTGAGCAGGGAGCGCACGGAAGCTCTCAAGGAGATTGGGGAAAAGTATATGGCAGACTTCCCCCAAACCCAGATTGAGATCGTCACAGTGGACAGCGGGGAAGAAGCCCAGGCCCTTTTGGAAAGCGGGGAGGCCGACCTGGTGGAGCTTTCCCAAGCAGAGCAGCCTGCCTGTGTGGAGCAGGGCTTGTTGTTAGAACTGTCCTCTTATTTGAAAGAGTGGGAAGAAACCTCCAGCCTGACGGCAGCTGCCCAGCAGGTGATCGCTTCTATGGGGGCGGATCAGGCTTACTTGCTGCCTGCCACTTTGAACCAGGACGTGACTTACTACCGGAAAGACTGGTTTGAAGCCTTTAACGAGGGCAAGACAGAGGGCCTGGTGTACTGCCGCATTTGGGAGGATTTCCCCGCAGCAGTGGAAAAACTGGCGGACAAGGGGGCAGCAGGGCTGGTGTTCGGCGGTAAAGAACACTTGGTGGACCTGTTTGACTCCATCTTGTGGAGCGGTGTGAACCTGGGCCGCATGGCAGACACAGCCGCAGGCTACTTCTCCGCGGTGGAGGGCAACGATACCTTGTTCACGTTGGAGCAAGCCCCCCAGGCGCTGGAACAGCTTTCCACCCTGGTGGAAGGGGCCGTGCCGGAGGAAGCCCTCTCCTGGACGGAGGATCAGGCCATTGAGGCGTTTGTCAACGGGGAGGCCATTGCCCTCATTGCCGGGCAGGACCGTATGGAGGAGATCGCCTCCGCCCTGGGGGAAGAGGCCCTGGGCGTGGCCGGCTACCCCAGAGGGCTCAGCGGCATCGCTATCACCGGTTTGGAGTACACCGGCTTTGGGGTGGCGGCAGCCTCCCAGCAGGCGGGGAATGCTGTCCACTTCTTGACCTACCTCTCCAACAGCGACAACAACACCCACCTGGCCAAAGCTTGCGGCACGGTGCCCATCCACACCACCGCCTCCGACTTGGAACCCTCTTTGGAAGAGGGAAACTTGGCGGTGAACATGGAGATGGTCCGCCGGG
>CAJFMJ010000079.1 GCA_904391645.1 uncultured Neglectibacter sp. | reverse complement strand
ACGTTGACAAACAGCTCCCGGGCCACAGTGCTGTCGATGCTGGAGCTGACCACCGCATAGCCGTGGTTCTGGCTGGAGATGTACACCCGGCCGGTTTCCAGGTTTTTCACAGGCTGGTTGGCGCCCCGGTGGCCGTACTTCAGCTTCTCGGTCTTAAAATCGTGGGCCAGGGCCAGCAGCTGATGCCCCAGGCAGATGCCGAACAGGGGGATATTCAACTTGCAGATCTCTTTCAGGTTTGCAATGATCTCGGTGTTTTCCGCAGGGTCGCCGGGGCCGTTGGACAACATGATGCCGTCCACACCCATGGCGGCGATCTCCTGGGCGGTGGTGGTGCAGGGGCACACAGTCACTTCCGCTCCCCGCTTGACCAGCTCCCGGTAGATGTTCTTCTTCAGGCCGAAGTCCAGCAGGGCAATCTTCTTTTTCACTTCCCCTTCGGGGCGCACTACATAACGCTCGGGGGTGGAGGAGGCCTTCACAGCGCCAGTGACCCGGTAGGCCTTCAGCTCCTCAAAATCCACGCTCTCAGGGTCGTCGGTGATCTTGCCGTTCATCACGCCGGTTTCCCGGATGATCTTGGTCAAGGTGCGGGTGTCGATGCCGGACAGGCCGATGACGCCGCGCTCTTTAAAAAAGGTGTCAAGGCTGCCCTCGCAGCGGAAGTTGGAGGGAGCTTGGCACCAATGTTTCACAATATACGCCCGGGGGCCGATGACATCGCTTTCAAAGTCGGCGGGAATAACGCCGTAATTGCCAATAAGGGGGAAGGTTTGCACTACCATCTGCCCCCAATAGCTACGGTCGGTTAAAGTTTCCAAATAGCCGGTCATTCCTGTGGTGAACACCACTTCAGCGGTCATGTCCCCTTGGGCGCCAAAGCGCTCCCCGCGAAAAACCTTGCCGTTTTCCAACACGAGATATCCAGTTTTCCCCATACGCTCAACCCTTTCTCTCTTGTTTTAGACGCCGCGCCCGGGGCCTGTCCCCCTTTCCCCTGGGGGCCTGCCGCAAACGCACTCGGCGTATCTCTCACAGTTATCAATAGTATATCATACCCGATAGGGGGAAAACAAGCAAGAAGATTTTACATTTCTCCCATTTTCACAAACCGTGCCCACCCTGGGGCAAAATTTTTCCCTCCATGGGGGAAGCAGCCAAAAGCCCCTCCCATATATAAAAGAAAAAAGGCGCTGGGTCTTCCCAAGCGGGAAACCCAGACGCCTTTGTCTGTTTTCAAAATTATAATACGCGGGCGGGCAGTTGTCAACGGTTTTTCCCCCTGGAAAAAGGCACACTGAGTAAGGGGATTTGGCCCATTCTGGATTTTTTCCATAAAAAAAGCCGTCCCACCCAGAAACCCTTTCGTTCACCCTGGAGAAAGCCCGCCAACCCTCTAAAAATCCGTTGACAAATATCCCCATCCGGTATAGAATACCAAATAGAGCAGCAAAGGCGCTGAAGGGGATCCCCTCAGCGCCTTTCGTCTTACAGCCCAATTCCTTCTTTTCCGCAACAATTTTGAAAAGCCAGGCGGCATTTGCCAAAGGAAGAAACGGGCGACCCAATCCTTAGGAAAGAGTGGTATGTTATGGGAACTTGTTCAGAAAATCGCAAAAGCGTCCCCGAGCTGTTTGGAAGCTCGGTGTTCAACGATGACGTCATGCAGGAACGGCTGCCAAAGGACGTGTACAAATCCCTTCGGAAAACCATCGATGAGGGCAAGGACCTTGACCTGAACGTGGCAAACGCCGTTGCCAACGCCATGAAAGACTGGGCGGTGGAAAAGGGCGCCACCCACTACACCCATTGGTTCCAGCCACTCAACGGCATCACCGCTGAAAAGCACGACAGCTTTATCTCCCCCACTTCCGACGGACGGGTGATTATGCAGTTTTCCGGGAAAGAGCTGGTGCGCGGCGAGCCCGACGCCTCCTCCTTCCCCTCCGGCGGCCTGCGTGCCACCTTTGAGGCCCGGGGCTACACCGCTTGGGACCCCACCTCCTATGCCTTTGTAAAGGGCGACTCCCTCTATATCCCCACCGCGTTCTGCTCTTACAGCGGGGAAACGCTGGATAAGAAGACCCCCCTGCTCCGCTCCATGGAAGACCTGAGCACCCAGGCCCTGCGGATCGTGCGGCTGTTCGGCGACCAGAAGACCAAGCGGGTCATCACCACGGTGGGCCCGGAACAGGAGTACTTCCTGGTGGATAAAAAGCTTTACGAAGAGCGCCCCGACCTGCGCTTCTGCGGACGCACCCTGTTTGGCGCCAAAGCCCCCAAGGGCCAGGAGCTGGACGACCACTACTTCGGCGCCATCAAGCCCCGTGTGGCCGCATTTATGAAAGAGCTGGATGAGGAGCTGTGGAAGCTGGGCATCCTGGCCAAGACCAAGCACAACGAAGTGGCTCCCGCCCAGCACGAGCTGGCGCCCATCTTCACCACCACCAACATTGCCACCGACCACAACCAGCTGACCATGGAAACCATGAAGAACGTGGCTGCCCGCCACGGCCTGGTCTGCCTGCTGAACGAAAAGCCCTTCGAGGGGGTCAACGGCAGCGGCAAGCACAACAACTGGTCCGTTTCCACCGACACCGGCAAAAACCTGCTGGACCCCGGCAAGGAGCCTGCCAAGAACACCCAGTTCCTGCTGTTTTTGGCCGCCATCATCAAGGGCGTGGACGAGTACCAGGACCTGCTGCGCATCTCGGTTGCTTCCGCAGGCAACGACCACCGTCTGGGCGCCAATGAGGCACCGCCTGCCATTGTGTCCATGTTCTTGGGCGACGAGCTGGCCGCCATTTTGGACGCCATCGAGAAGGATGAACCCTACACCGGCATCGAGGAAAAGAAGCTGCAAACCGGCGTTCACGTGCTGCCCGACCTGAGCATGGACACCACCGACCGGAACCGCACCTCCCCCTTTGCCTTCACCGGCAACAAGTTTGAGTTCCGGATGCTGGGCTCCGCCATTTCCATCTCCTGCCCCAACATCATGCTGAACACCATCGCCGCCGAGGAGATCCGCCAGTTTGCCGACCAGCTGGAAACCTCCACCGACCTGGAAGGCGACGTGCGCAAGATTGTCCGGAAGGTGATGAAAGAACACAAGCGCATCATCTTCAATGGCGACGGCTATTCCGAAGCCTGGACCGAAGAGGCCAAGCGCCGGGGCCTTTTGAACCTGCCCACCACCGTGGACGCCCTGCCCCGCTACCTGGATCAGAAAAATGTGGAGCTGTTCACCTCCCACAAGATCTACACCGAAGCGGAGATGGAAGCCCGTTACGAAACCATCCTGGAGGAGTATGCCAAGACCCTCAATATCGAGGCCCTGACCATGAGCCAGATGGTGCGCCAGGACATTCTCCCCGCGGTGAGCGCCTATGTGGCCAGCCTGGCCGAGGCCGTGGCTTCCAAGCGCGCTGTGTGCGCCCAGCTGCCCTGCACAGCGGAAACTGCCCTCATCCAGTCCCTTTCCACATTGATGGACAGCGCCTTTGAAAAGGTGGAATCCCTGGATACCCTTCTGTCCGACGGCAAAGTCCAAAGTGAAAACACCCTGGCTGTTGCCACTTATTACAAGGACACCATCATTCCCGCCATGACCGCCCTGCGGGCTGTGGTGGATGAGATGGAAGTGAACACCGCCGCCGATTTCTGGCCCTATCCCAGCTACGGCGACCTGATGTTCCGGGTGTAACCGCCCAAAGCGCCTACCGGCGCCCCTGACGTTTAAGTACAAGTGACACACATTTTCCCATACCCAGAGGCCGTCCCGGATGTTACCGGGGCGGTTCTGTCTGTCAGCCATCCGGAGGATGGGGAAATCGCACTGGCTTCCCATGGAACACACAAAGCCCCTCCCGGCCTGGGAGGGGCTTTTCTACGGTTGAAGGGCACAAAAAAGCGTGGGCGCAGAGCGCTCACGCTTTTTCCATAGTCAATCCAATTAGTCCTCTGCCAAGGCCCGGGTGAGCCAGGCATCGGCAATATCCAGGGCCAGGTACAGGCCGTTTTTCTCGCTGGTCTTGACAATCTGCTTCCGGGTGCGGATCTCCGGATCGGTATACATCAGCTGGACGATCACCTTGTCGGCCACGTCCAGGTCACCTATCTTTTTCTTGGACTTGATATCCATCTTGATGACATACTTGTCTTTCATGCTGCCATAGTAGATGGTATCCCCGCTGCGCACCAGGGGCTTCCCTTTGTAGGTGGGGAAACTCGACTTGTTCTGCTCGCTCAAAGAATCACCGCGCTTTCGTAAATTTGCTGTAGGTTCACTCGCCCAGGTAAGAACGCACCATGGCTTTTAAAAGCTCGTCACGGTCAATCCGGCGGATGAGGCTGCGGGCGTTGTTGTGGGTCGTGATATAGGTGGGGTCTTCCGAGAGGATATATCCCACGATCTGGCTGATGGGATTGTACCCCTTCTCCTTCAGGGCGTCATAGACCGTCAGCAAAATCCGCTTCATGTCGGCCTCGCGCACATCTTCCATAGAAAAAGTGATGGTGTTGTTGGAATAATCTTCCGGCATGGGGAACACCTCCGTATCTTCCCAAAAATTCCTAACTTATATCATACAAGAATCCGCAGGGGAATGCAAGCCTTTTTTGGCCCCAGCGCCCCATGGGAAGGGGATTTTCCCATCAGGACCGCAGTGTAACCCCCACTTTGGCGGCTTTTTCCACAATCTGGTCCACCCAGGGCTGGACTTCCTCCTTGGACAAGGTCCGCTCATTGGAGGCGAAGGCAAACCGCAAGGTAATGCTCATCATACCATTCTGCTGGAAGGAGTCGATCAGCGTCACGCCGGTGAGGGTTTCGGGGTCGATATCCTCCCAGGCGGGCACCAGCTGGGCAAAGGTGCGGCCCTGGGGCATCACCAAGGACAGGTCGATGTCGATGCCCGGGAACCGGGAAGGCTCCCGATAGGCGATATCCACGCCGGGGATGGCGGCAAAATCATCCATATCCAGCTGGGCGCAGACCACAGCGGCCTTCTTGTCCAGCTTGGAGCTTACTGAGGGATGGAGAGCACACAGCCAGCCCAGCTCCTTGCCGTCAAAGGAAACAGACGCGGTGTTCCGGGGATGCTGCCAGCCGTGGCAGGGCTCCACGTTCTGGAAGGTGAACGAGGCCCGCTTGATGTCCCGGCCCAGGGTGGTGAGGATCTCCACCAGCTCCAGGTACAGCTCTTTCTCGCTGCGGGTACGGCTGTACAGGGCAATGCCCAGCTTTTTCCGCTCGTTGCACAGGCCGTCTTCCTTCAAACCTTCACACACACGGCCGATTTCGAAGATGCCGAAATCCGGGGCAAAGGACTTGTTCTCACCCACAAAGGCCAGCATGGTGGGACCCATGTTGGTGCGCAGGGTTTCCAGGTCCGGGCTTTGGGGGGAGAGCAGCTTCACATTCTCTTCCACAGCCATCCCCAGGTCCTTGCACTTTTTGGCATCGAACCAGATATAGGAGTGGACCTCGTGGAGGTGGAACCGCTGCACAAGAATATCTTTGGCAAAATTGTCGGCTTTATTTCCAGCGCTGCGCTTTTCCGGGTACAGGGCGCTGTTGGTGGTCTTGATCTGGAAGTTGTCATAGCCGTAGATCCGGGTGATCTCCTCAATGATGTCCGCCTTGATGGTCACATCCTTGGTGGCACGCCAGGAGGGCACTTCCACGTGGAACAGGCTGCCGTCGAAGTCAGCGCCGAAGCCCAGGGCCCGGAGCGTTTCCAAGATCCGGTCGTTGCTGATCTCAATGCCGGTGTAGCGGTCCACATAGGCCTTGTCAAACTCCAAGGACACGGTGGGGTACCGCTTGACGTACACGTCGGTCAGGCGGGAGATCACCTGGGCATCGGGGTCGATGTCCAGCAGCAGCTTCATAAACCGGCCGATGGCGGTGGGGCACATCTCTGGGTCCAACGTCTTTTCGTAGCGCATGGAGGCGTCGGTGCGCAGCCCCAGCCGGGTAGAGGACTTCCGCACGCTGACAGCGTCGAAGTTGGCGCTTTCCAACAGCAGGCTGTCGGTGTCGTCCTCGATCTCGGAGTCCAGGCCGCCCATGATACCGGCAATGGCCACAGGCTCCCCCTTGGAGCAGATCATCAGGGTGTTTTCGTCCACGGTGCGCTCTTGGCCATCCAAGGTGGTGAACTGGAAGGGGGCCTCAAAGCGCTTCACTTCGATCTGGCCCACCTTGGCGCAATCGAAAGCGTGCATGGGCTGGCCCATTTCCAGCATCAGGTAGTTGGTCAGGTCCGCCAGCAGGTTGATGGCCCGGCTGCCGCAATAGAACAGGCGGATGCGCATATCCACGGGGCTGACCTTCTTCTGGATGTTGCGCACCTTCAGGCCGGTGTAGCGGTAGCAGAGCTCCTGGTCCTGCACATCGATCTGGATGGGATCCAGGTTGTCGAATGCCTCCAGGGACACGGTTTCCAGGGGCTTCAGCTCCCGGCCGGTGAGGGCCGCGAACTCCCGGGCAATGCCGTAGTGGCCCCACAGGTCGGGACGGTTGGTCAGGGACTTGTTGTCCACTTCAAATACGGTGTCTTGAATGGCGTACAGCTGGCAGATGTCCTTGCCCACCTGGGTGTCCTGGGGCAGTTCCATCAGGCCGGAGTGGTCGTCGGAGATGCCCAGCTCTTTTTCCGAACAGCACATCCCGTGGGACTCGCAGCCGGCGATAGTGGCGCAGGTGATCTCCTGGCCTGCCACCATGCCCCCCTCCTTGACAAAGGGGACGATCATGCCTTCCCGCACATTGGGGGCGCCGCAGACCACGTCGTAGATCTTATCCCCGCCGTCCACTTTCAGCAGGTGGAGCTTCTTGGAATTGGGATGGTCCTCCACAGAAAGGATCTTGCCGGCCACAACGTCCCGCAAGTCCTCCCCTTTCTGATAGACGTCCTCCACCTCAGCGGTGGAAAGCGTGAAACGATGGATCAGGGCCTCCAGGTCCAAGCCGGACAGGTCCACGAAATCCCCGATCCAATTCATGGAAATATACATGATTTAACTCCCCCTTCCTTATTCGTGCTTGAACTGGGACAGGGCTTTCAGGTTGCCGCTGTTCAGGTCACGGATGTCCTTGATGCCATACTTCATCATGGCCAAACGGGTCAGGCCCAGGCCAAAGGCAAAGCCGGTGTACTCATCCGGGTCGATGCCGCCCATCTTCAGCACGTTGGGGTGGATCATGCCGCAGGGGCACAGCTCCAGCCAGCCGGAGTTCTTGCAGCTGGGGCAGCCCTCGCCGCCGCAGATCAGGCAGGAGATGTCCAGCTCAAAGCCGGGCTCCACAAAGGGGAAGAACCCGGGGCGCAGCCGCACGGTGATGTCCCGCTCGAACACTTCGGAGAGCATGGTCTTCATGAAGTAGATCAAGTTGGAGATGGAGATGTTTTTGTCGATCATCATGCCTTCCATCTGGAAGAAGGTGTTCTCATGGCAGGCGTCGGTGGCCTCATTGCGGAAGCACCGGCCCGGGAACACCGCCCGCAGGGGGGCGCCGTACTTCTTCATAATGGCGTTCTGGGCTGCGGAGGTGTGGGTCTTCAGCAGCTGGCCGTTGTCCAGATAGTAGGTGTCCTGCATATCCCGAGCGGGATGGTGCTTGGGAATGTTCACCGCCTCAAAGCACTCGTAGTCGGTGACGATCTCTTTATAGTCTTCAATGGTAAAGCCCATGGAGGAGAAGATCTCCTCCAGCTGCCGCTGCACCAGGGTGATGGGGTGATAGGACCCCTCGGACTGGTCCACGGGCAGGGTCACGTCATACTGTTCCGCAGAGGCGATCAGGGCCTCCTCTTCTGCAGCGCGGATGGCCTCCACCCGGTGGGCGATGCCCTCTTCCACCTGGCGCTTCAGCTGGTTGATCAGCTGGCCCATCTCTTTTTTCTCCTCACCGGAAACGGCCTTCAAACCTTTCAGCAGCTCGGTGACAGAGCCCTTTTTGCCCAAGTAAGCGACCCGCAGGCGCTCCACCACGTCGCTGTTTTGGGCAGCCTGCAGCTCTTTTTCAAAGCTTTGCCGCAGGG
>CAJFMJ010000078.1 GCA_904391645.1 uncultured Neglectibacter sp. | reverse complement strand
GCGGGAAATCGGGCTGAAGCGCCTGCGGCTGGCTTCCCTCATCCAATACCTGCTCCCCGGTGTACCCTGCATCTATTACGGGGATGAGGCGGGGATGGAAGGGTATCGTGACCCCTTTAACCGGGCCTGTTACCCCTGGGGTCACGAGGGGCTGAACCTGCTCACCTGGTACAAGGGGTTGGGGCAGCTGCGCGCCCAGGAGAAGCCTGTGCTGGGCCAAGGCTCTTACCGCACCCTGTTTGCCGACGGCAACCTGCTGGCCTTTGAGCGGTTTGTCTTCACCGAAAACACCCGGGAGAGCATCACCGTGGTGGTCAACCGCAGCAACCGTCCCCAGAGCGTTTTGAAAGCCGCCCTGGACATGGAAGGCGGCAAATTGTTGCTGGGTGAACCCTTGGGCACGGTAAATGTTCTGGCGCCTTTTGGATTTTCCGTGACAAAATTCAGCAAACCTTTAAAAAAGGGTTGACAAGCATCTCGGTATCGTCTATAATAATAGGGCTGTGAGAGAACAGCCTATGCGCCAGTAGCTCAGCTGGATAGAGTGTTTGGCTACGAACCAAAAGGTCGGGGGTTCGAGTCCCTCCTGGCGCGCCACAGAATTTCCCAGAAACCGCAAGGTTTCTGGGATTTTTTGTTTTCCTGCTGGATTGACCAACCAATCAGGCTTCGCCCTGGGGCTCGCCTTCTTGGGGAGGGACCTCGTTGCCTGGAAGCTCCACCGGAGCTTCCAGCCTGCCTCAACTCCTGGCGCGCCAAGGATTTTCCCAGAAACCGCAAGGTTTCTGGGATTTTTTGTTTTCTCGGAAGGCACAGCCGCCTTTTCAAAACTTTTGTCATTCCGACTTCTTCTTTCAAATTCCAGGTCACTTTTCCCCAGGGATTCCGGCCCTCCCCCCTCCAACAGCGGGACAAAATCAGCTCTCCTCACAGGGATAGTCCTGGCAGTGCATCCCGCGGGAACCCCCGGATTTCCTGGCTTTTTCCCCTTTTTTGAGGGCACACCTGCCCTACTGGAAAGCCCTTTCCAAGAGGGATGGGAACCGTTTTTTCAGACGGGAAGCCTCCCCTTTTGCCCGTGGGGACGGCGGGAGGGCCCCTTTTCAACCGCCCATAACTGTGCTATAATTGTGGCGTTGTTTGAAAAAATTTTGGCAAAAAAGAGAGGAGCTGTATACCATGCAAGTGACTGTGTATGCAAAGGTGGAAAACATTGGCTGGGTCCCCCAGTATTTTGACCTGGTGGGCGGCCCGGAGAACGCTTCCCCGGCAGACTTTACCCTGACGGTGGACCAGCGTGGCCAGAAGTCGGAAAAATCCATCACCGCTGTGGAGCCCATCCCCGGAGGCATCCGCGTGGTACCGGAGGAGTTTTCCTACAACCAGGAGTTCACCCTCACCGGCAGCGGCGCCGCAGAGGGGATTTCCCTGACCAAAAAGGACGTTTCCAACGTGGAAGTGGAGGGCATGGACAAGTTTGCCCCTCTGGAGGAAAACGGCATCCACTACCGCTTGTACTCCCCCAAAGCCGGCGGGCCCCGTCCCCTGATCCTGTTCCTCCACGGCGGCGGTGAGAGCGGCAGCGACAACTTTATGCAAATGGTGGGCACTGTGGGCGCCATCCGCCTGGCAGAGCTCTATCCGGAAATGTACGTCATGGCCCCCCAGGCCCCTGCGGGGAAACTCCCCATCGGCCTGCCCAGCGCCCAGACCTTTGCCGGTTCTGTCCAGGACCCCGACTCCGGTTGGAACCGCTCCTACCTGGCTGGGGTGTGCGACCTGATCCGCAAGATGATTGCAGAGGGCCAGGTGGATGCCAGCCGCGTGTACGTCACCGGGATGTCCATGGGCGGCGGCGGCACCCTGCGTGCCTTGTCGGTAGGCAGCGGGCTGTTTGCCGCGGCAGTGCCCATCTGCCCCACCATGACCCCCGAAACCTTCAACATCCTCAAGAGCCTGGTGGACACCAAAATCTGGGTGGCGGCAGCCTATGTGGACCACACCATTTACCGCCACAAGTACATTGTGGACGGCATTTTGGCCATTAAGGACGCCGGCAACCCCGACGCCCACCTGACCATCTTCTCCCCCGAAGAGCTGGCAGAATACGGCATGGGCGTGGACCCCCAGATGTCCCTGGTTCAGCGGTTCTCGGAGAACCACGGCTGCTGGAGCCTGGTCTACAGCGGCGAAAAGGGCATTTTGGACTGGATGGTCACCCAGCACCAGTAAGACCCACACCCCTGGGGCAGCTGCCTTGGGGGTGTTTTTCGCCTGGCAGCAGATACCACGCAAAAAAGGCACCCTTCTAGGGAAGGATGCCTTTTCTGTTTCTATGGTTTGGGCCGCTTACCAGATGCCCAGCACGTGCTGCATCCCCAGGCTGACCCCGGCGATGGCCACCCAGCAGCAGGCCCCCAGCAGGATGGGCTTGCCGCCGGTGCGCACCAGCTTTACCAGGTTGGTGTTCAGGCCGATGGCCCCCATGGCCATGATGATGAAGAACTTGGAAAGCTCCTTAAAGGGCTGGAACACGCTGGTGGGCGTCCCCAGGGAAGTGGCCACGGTGGTGATCACCGATGCCAGCACAAAGAACAGGATGAAGAAGGGGAACACTTTCTTCAGGGAGAAGGTGCTCTCCCCGCTGCCGCCGGCGCGCTTGGCCTTGGCCGTGCGCCACAGGGCCAGCACCAGGGTGATGGGGATGATGGCCAGGGTCCGGGTGAGCTTGACGATGGTGGCCTGGTCCAGGGTGTTGGCGCCGGGATGGAGTCCATCCCAGGCAGCGGCGGCAGCCGTCACCGAAGAGGTGTCGTTTACCGCAGTGCCGGCAAACAGCCCGAACCCCTGGTCGGACAGCCCCAGCACCCCGCCCAGGGTGGGGAAGATCAGGGCCGCGGCAATGTTGAACAGGAAGATCACCGAGATGGACTGGGCGATCTCCTCATCATCGGCCTCCACCACCGGGGCGGTGGCCGCAATGGCCGAGCCCCCGCAGATGGAAGACCCCACGCCGATGAGGGTGGCGGTGTTCCCCGGCAGCTTCATCACCTTCCACAGCAGGAAGCTGACGATCAGGGAAGTGGAGATGGTGGACACGATAATGGGCAGGGACTGGGCTCCCACCTGGGCGATCTGGGACAGGTTCAACCCAAAGCCCAGCAGGATCACGGCGTATTGCAGCACCTTTTTGGAGGTGAAGGCAATGCCCGCCTGGGTGCGGTCCTTTTTCTTGTAGAACAGGGCCACAGCCATGCCCAGCAAAATGGCAAACACGGGCCCTCCCACCACGGGGAACGCCTTCCCCAGCAGCCAGCTGGGCACGGCCAGCGCCAAACAGAGGCCCAGTCCCGGGCCGTACTTCTTTACCAATGTCATGAGAACCCTCTCCCCTCATTTTCTGGAAATCTTTGGTCAGCTTCCCCACTATACTCCTTTTTTCTCCCCTTGTAAAATGATGGTTCTTTATTTTTCCATAAATTTCTGTTATGATAAAGCCAGGAGGTGGTCCTCATGCTGGACCCACGTGTCGACACATTTTTAACCGTCTGCCGCACCATGAACTTCACCCACGCCGCCCAGCTGCTGCACCTGACCCAGCCGGCGGTGTCCCAGCACATCCACACCCTGGAAGAGGAGTTTGGCGCCAAGTTTTTCCGCTATGAAAACCGGCAGTTGTCCTTCACCGAAAGCGGCAAGCTGTTCCGCCGGGCAGCCGCCGCCATGCGCCACGACGCCCTGCTGCTGGAGGAGGCCATCCGTGAGCAGGGGAAAACGCTCCATCTCCGGTTTGGGGCCACCCTCACCATCGGGGAATACTGTATGGCGGCCCCCCTGCTCCAGCTGCTCCGCCAGCAACCGGATATCCAGCTGGAGATGCACACCGCCAACACCCAGGAGCTGCTCTCCCTGTTGGACGCTGGGGAGATCGACTTTGCCATTGTGGAGGGCAATTTTGACCGCCAAGCCTATGAGAGCCGGGTGTTCTCCACCCAGCGGTTCCTGCCGGTGGCGGCGCCGGACTACTGCTTTTCCCAGCCGGTGACCACCCTGGACAGCCTGTTGGGGGAGCGGCTTTTGGTGCGGGAACCGGGCTCCGGCACCCGCAACGTGCTAGAGCGCGCCCTGGCAAGCCGCAACCTCACCGTGGACAGCTTTGCCCGGGTGACCCAGCTGGGCAGCCTGAACTTGATAAAACGCCTGGTGCTGGCCGGGGTGGGGATTGCCTTTTTCTACCAGCCGGTGGTGGAGGAGGAACTGGCCTCCGGCAAGCTGCGGGAGATCCCCCTGGCCGACTGCTCCCTCAGCCACGACTTTTCCTTTTTGTGGCAGCGGGGCAGCGTGTTCTCCCCGGAGTTGGAAAAGGTCTTTTCCCTGCTGCAAAACGCCCAAGGGGCATGACGCGCCCTCACACAGCCAAGCCCCCAGCGGGATATCCCCTGAAGATGGACCGGGGGACCCGTTGCCTCCCAAGCCGGTGCCACAAAAAAAGCCGCCCTCTTTTCAGAAGGCGGCTCTCGTTTTTTTAGAAAGTCGGGTGGGTCAATGGTGGCGCTTTCTCACAAGGCCCACAGCTTTGGCCAGCTCCATCACCACCAGGGGCACCAAAATAAGCCCCAGCCCTGCCAAATACAGCCAGCCGGGCAGCAGCACCAGCCCAAAGGCGATGCGCACCGGAGTGACCAGCACCAAGGCCACCAGCGCCAAAGAAGCCAGGGCAGCCAAGTTCAGCCGCTTGTTGGAGAAAGGCCCGATGTGGAACAGCGAATGCTCGCTGCGCATATTGAACGATTGGACGATCTGGGTAAGGGACAGCACCAGGAAGGCCATGGTCTGGCCCGCCTTCAGGGAACCGCCGAAGCGCTCCCCCAGCACAAAGGCGATCAGGGTCAGCAGGGCGAACATACACCCCTGCAGCACCACCTGCACCCCCAGGCCGTGGGCGAAGATGCCCTCGTCCTTGGGCTTGGGCTTGTGGTCCATCACGTCGTCTTCCACGGCTTCCATGCCCAGGGAGATAGCCGGCAGGCTGTCGGTGACCAGGTTGATCCACAAGAGCTGCATGGACAAAAGCGGGGTTTTATGCCACAGGATCATGGCGAAGAACACGGTGAGCACCTCGCCGATGTTGGTGCCCAGCAGGAACCCAACCACCTTGCGGATGTTGGCGTAAATGCCCCGGCCCTCCCGGACGGCGTCCACAATGGTGGCAAAGTTGTCGTCGGTGAGGGTCATGTCCGCGGCGCCCTTGGCCACGTCGGTGCCGGTGATGCCCATGGCGCAGCCAATGTCCGCCGCTTTCAAGGCGGGGGCGTCGTTGACCCCGTCACCGGTCATGGAAACCACCTGGCCCTGGCGCTGCCAGGCCTTCACAATGCGGATCTTATTCTCCGGGGACACCCGGGCATACACGGAGATGTGGGCCACCTCTTGATCCAGCTCCTGGTCGCTCATGGCGTCCAGCTGGGCACCGGTGATGGCCCGGTCCCCCTCCTCCAAAATGCCCAAATCCCGGGCAATGGCGGAAGCCGTCACCACGTGGTCGCCGGTGATCATCACCGGCTTGATCCCCGCCTGGCGGCAGGTGGCCACGGCGGCCTTTGCCTCGGGGCGGGGCGGGTCGATCATGCCCACCAGGCCCAACAGGGTCAGGCCGGTTTCCAGGGTGTCGCTGGTGAGCTCCTTCGGGACCTCCTCCAGCAGCTGATACCCCACCGCCAGCACCCGCAGCGCTTGACGGCTCATCTCTTCGTTTTTCTCCTGGGCGGCGGACAGGTCCCCGGAAACACACCGGGCTGCCATCACGTCAAAGGCGCCCTTTACAATGGCCACCAGCTGCCCGTCGATGCGGTTGACCGTGGTCATCAGCTTCCGGTCGGAATCGAAGGGCAATTCCGCCAGCCGGGGGGATGCCTTCTCCAGATCGCCCTGCTCCATGCCGTTTTTGTGGGCCGCCACCAGGATGGCGGTTTCCGTGGGGTCGCCGATGTGCTGCTCGCTGCCGTCCTCCCCAAAGGTGACGGAGCCGTCACAGCACAGGGCGCCGTATTGCAGCAGCTTCCGGGCGGCCTGGCTGTTCTGGGAGGACACCGCCTCCAGCGCAGGTTCCCCTTCCACCCAGACTTTGGTGAGGGTCATGCGGTTCTGGGTGAGGGTGCCGGTCTTATCGGAGCAGATCACCGAAGCGCTGCCCAAGGTTTCCACCGCAGGCAGGCGGCGGATCAGGGCGTTTTTCTTCACCATCCGCTGGACGCCAATGGCCAGCACAATGGTGACGATGGCAGGCAGGCCCTCCGGGATGGCGGACACCGCCAGGGAAACGGAAGTCATAAAGATCTCCAGCACAGGGATGCCGCCCGCCAGCCCCACGGCAAAGATCACCGCGCAGGCAGCCAAGGCCAAAAAGCCCAGGTACTTCCCCAGCTGGGCCAGCTTTTGCTGGAGGGGCGTTTGGGTTTCGGCTTCGCCCTCCAGCAGGCCGGCGATCTTGCCCATTTCCGTGTGCATCCCCGTGCCGGTGACCACTGCGGTGGCAGTGCCGTAGGTGACGCTGCACCCGGAAAAGGCCATATTGGCCCGGTCCCCCAGGGGGGCGTTTTCCGGGATCTCCTGGTCGGCGTCCTTTTCCGCGGGGACGCTCTCCCCAGTCAGGGCAGATTCCTCGCTTTTCAGGCTGACGCTCTTTAAAAGCCGGACGTCGGCAGGGATAAAGTCCCCGGCCTCCAGGCGGAGGATGTCACCGGGCACCAGCTGGGAGGCGTCGATCACCTGCTCCTTCCCGTCCCGGAGCACCCGGGCGTGGGGGGCCGACAGGTTTTTCAGGGCGTCCAGGGCCTTTTCCGCCTTGGATTCCTGCACCACCCCCAGCACGGCATTGAGCACCACAATGAGCAGGATCAGCGCCGGTTCAAAAAACTCCATGGGGTCGTGGCCAAAACAGGCCACACCAAAGCTCACTGCCGCGGCCACCAGCAAAATGACGATCATGGCGTCTTTGAACTGGTCAAAAAACCGCTGGAGATTGGTCTTTTTCTTCTTCTCGGTCAGCTTGTTCTCCCCGTATTGGGCCAGGCGCTCTTGGGCCTCCTGGGCGGAAAGCCCTTGCTCTGGCGACACGGAAAGCTCTTGCAGCAGGTCTTCCCGGGAGATGGTATGGGGGGTCAAAGGGTATTCCTCCTTCAAAAGTTTCTAAAAGTAGTATAGCATACTGTTAAAAAACTTTCATAGAAAATAGAGGAAATTTCCAAAAAGTTCATTTTTCGTTGCTTCAGCTTGCCCCTCCGTCTTTTTGCGCTTATACTTACCATAAAAAGAAACTGCTTTTTTGGCCCTGGAAAGGAGGTCCGGCCCCATGCGATTCAAACTGCAAGGCACCGTTGCCACAGCCGACCTTCACGGCCTGTACCAACAGGACGCCAAAGCCATTCTCACCGGGTGGCTGAACATCGCCCCCAAAACCCTCACCGAGCTGCGGGTGATCCACGGCTACCAAAACGGCACCGCCCTGCGGGACATGATCCGCCAGGACTTCTCCCACCCCCGGGTAAAGGCCATCCTGCCCAGCCTGAACCCTGGAGAAACACGGCTGCTGCTGCAATAACCCCCTCCGGCCTGCCGGAAAATCACGCAAAAAAGCGCCTCCCCTCTGGGAAGCGCTTTTCCTATTTCTGCCAGCTAGAACGCCCCAGGGACATTGGCCCAGGGGTCCAGCTATCCCGTTAAATTGGTTTAGCTGTGGTCGAACTGGCTGTTATACAGCTCCGCGTAGAAGCCGCCTTTTTCCAGCAGGCTCTCGTGGTTGCCTTGCTCGATGATGTGGCCGTCCCGCATCACCAAAATGGTGTCCGCGTCCCGGATGGTGGACAGCCGGTGGGCCACGATAAAGCTGGTGCGGCCCTCCATCATCTTTTGGAAGGCCTTTTGGATGCGGATTTCCGTGCGGGTGTCGATGGAGGAGGTGGCCTCGTCCAGGATCAGCATGGGCGGCAGGCACAGCATCACCCGGGCGATGCACAGCAGCTGCTTCTGGCCCTGGGAGATGGAGCCGCCGTCCTCGCCGATGACCGT
>CAJFMJ010000077.1 GCA_904391645.1 uncultured Neglectibacter sp. | reverse complement strand
AAGAGGCATACACCCGGTCCAGCAGGCCGCTTTTCTTGGCGCTCTGCCCACCGAAGTGGACCAGCACCTTGGTGGCGCCCTGTTCTTTGCACAGCTGCCCCACCTGGTTTTCTACGCCCTTGCCGAAGACCACCTTGGTGGGCGCTTGGAATACAAACTCGTTCATACAACGTCCTTCCTTTCTATAAAATTAGCAGAAGTTTTCTCTTTCCAGATTGGTGGAAGGTCAGCTCACCACATTTTGCGGCCGGCCTTCCAAGAAGCACTTTAAATTGTCCGCCACGGTTTGGATCAGCCTGGCCCTGGCCTCCCGGGTGGCCCAAGCCACGTGGGGGGTGATGACGCAGTTTTTGGCCTGCAAGAGAGGGTGGTCCGGCGGCGGAGGCTCTTGGGTGAGCACGTCCAGACAGGCCCCAGCCAAGCGGCCCTGGTTTAAGGCGTCTGCCAAGGCTTGCTCCTCCAGAAGACCGCCCCGGGCAGTGTTGATCAAAAACGCGGTGGGCTTCATCAAGGAGAGAAGGTGCTCCCCCACGAGGCCCCGTGTTTCCGCCGTCAGGGGGCAGTGCAGGGAAACCACATCGCTTTCCCGGAACAGGGTTTCCAGATCCACCCAGCGGTACCCCGAAGGCGCGGGTCGTGGGGTGCGGCTGCAAAGGAGCACTTCCATGCCCAGAGCCTCCCCTAAGCGGGCCATGCGCTGGCCAATGCTTCCAAATCCCAGGATGCCCAGACGCTTTCCTTCCAGTTCCACAGGGGCAAGGGGGCCATGGCTTTCCTCCACGGCTTGCTCCCAATGCCCGGCCTGCACCAAGTCCTGGGAACGCTGGGCCTTGTTGCACAGGCACAACAGCAGGGAGAGGGCGTGCTGGGCTACAGCGCCCTCGCAGTAGTGGGGGACGTTGCACACGGTGATGCCCCGTTCCCGGGCAGCCTCCACGTCAATGGTGTTGTAGCCGGTGGCCAGGGTCCCCACGTACCGCAGCTGGGGGAGTTGGGAAAACTCCTCCTTCCCCAGGGTAATCCGGTTGAGGATCACGGCGTCGGTGTTTTTTGCCCGCTCCACGGCCAGGTTTTGCGGGGTCTGCCCGTAGACGGTGAGTTCCCCCAGACGCTCCAGGGGCTCCCAAGACAGGTCACCGGGGTTGGTGGTGCCGCCGTCCAATACAACAATGTTCAATACCATCCCTCCTCACCTCTCGATTATAATGCCCTGACCGCGGTTTTGCAAGGCGTTTTACGGGAAGCCTCTCTGGTGGCCCGCCACGCCGGGACGGGGCTTTCTCCCCGAAACAGGATGGGCCAGGCGAGCTGGCTCCCAGGGGCAGGCTGTAGGGGAGGTCAGAATGCCAGAAAAAGGTTGATTCTATCCGCGCTTTGTGGCATAATGCAAGGTAGGGAATTTTTAAGAATAGACTTGAGGTGGGATTTTGGAGAATACGAAGCAGAAGCATCCGAAGGGTTTAATCCTTCGGTTTTTACCCTATTTTAAAAAGTATAAGGCCGTGCTATTCTTTGACTTGTTCTGTGCGGCCCTGACCACGGTGTGCGAGCTGGTGCTGCCCATGTTGGTTCGGTACGTGACAAACGCCGGCATCAACGACCTGGCTTCCCTGACGGTGGGGCTGGTGCTAAAGATCGGCGCCCTGTACCTGTTTTTGCGCCTGGTGGACGCGGCCGCCAACTTCTTTATGGCGTCCATTGGCCACATCATGGGTACGAAAATCGAAACAGATATGCGTACAGCAATGTTCGACCATTTGCAAAAGTTGTCCTTCAACTATTTCGACAACACAAAAGTGGGCCAGATCATGACCCGCATCACCACCGACTTGTTTGATGTGACGGAGTTCGCCCACCATTGCCCGGAGGAGTTCTTCATTGCCGGCATCAAGATCGTGGGTTCTTTTATCATCCTTTGCGGCATCAACGTGTGGCTGACGCTGATCATGTTCACCATTGTGCCCTTTATCATCATTGCGGCGGTGTACTTCAACAACCGGATGAAGGAACAGTTCCGCCTGCAGCGTGTCCAGCTGGGTGAGATCAATGCCCAGGTGGAAGACAGCCTCCTGGGTGTCCGGGTGGTGAAATCCTTTGCCAATGAAGCCCTGGAAAAGGAGAAGTTTGAAAAAGGCAACCAGACTTTTTACAATGTGAAGCGTCACCGCTATTTTTACATGGGCGGCTTTGAGGCCTCCAACCGGCTGTTCGACGGCCTGATGAACCTGGTGGTCCTGGTGGCCGGCGCCCTGTTTATGATCCATGGTCAGATCCAGCCCGCCGACTTGGTGGCCTATATGCTTTATATCGGCACCCTGATCACCTCTATCCGGCGGCTGGTGCAGTTTGCGGAACAGTTCCAGCAGGGCATGACCGGCGTGGAGCGGTTCTTCCAGGTAATGGACGCCGACGTGGAGATCTTCGACGAGCCGGGCGCCAAAGACCTGGAGGTAAAGAAAGGGGAGGTCACCTTTGAAAATGTGAGTTTCTCCTATGCGGACGACGGCAAGCAGGTGCTGTCCCATATCAACCTCCATGTAAATCCCGGGGAGAATGTGGCCTTGGTGGGTCCCTCCGGCGGCGGCAAAACCACCCTTTGCAATTTGATCCCCCGTTTTTACGATGTGGACGAGGGCCGCATCCTCATTGATGGGGAGAACATCCACGATGTGACCTTGAAGTCCCTGCGGGACCAGATTGGCTTTGTCCAGCAGGATGTGTACTTGTTCTCCGGTACGGTGTTTGAAAACATCCAGTACGGCAAGCCCGGGGCCAGCCGGGAAGAGGTCATTGAGGCTGCCAAGCAGGCCGGCGCCCACGACTTTATCCTGGAGCTGCAAAACGGCTATGATACCTTTGTAGGCGAGCGGGGTGTGAAGCTGTCCGGCGGGCAGAAGCAGCGCATCAGCATTGCCCGGGCCTTTTTGAAGAACCCGCCCATCATGATCCTGGACGAAGCCACCAGCGCCTTGGACAATGAAAGCGAAAAGATCGTCCAGGCGTCCTTGGAAAAGCTGGCCAAAGGCCGCACCACCTTTACCATTGCCCATCGGCTGACCACCATTAAAAACGCCAGTGTGATCTTGGTGCTCACCCACAACGGCATTGAGGAAAAGGGCACCCATCAGGAGCTGATGGAGAAAAAGGGCATCTATTACAACCTTTACAGCAGCTACGCGGACGACAATACCCTTCCCGCAGCCACAGACGCTCTGTGAGCAGGGAGATCCAGATAGGAAGTGTGTGACATGAATTTGCAGCAATTTTTCGATTTCATCCATGGGAAGACCGTGACTTTTTGCGGCATTGGCCGCAGCCACCTGCCTCTGATCCAGCTGTTTCAGGAGAAGGGCGCCCTTGTTTCCGCCCGGGATAAGCGCTCTTTGGAGGAGCTGGGGGACAATGGCAAGCTGCTTCAAAGCCTGGGTGTCCGGCTGGTTTTGGGGGAAGACTATTTGCAGGACCTGAACGAAGAGATCATTTTCCGCACGCCGGGCATGAAGTATCATCTTCCCCAGCTGGAAGCCGCCCGGAAAGCGGGTTCGGCTGTCACCAGCGAAATGGAGGTGTTCTTTGAGCTTTGCCCCTGCAAGATCTACGCCGTGACCGGCAGCGATGGCAAAACCACCACCACCTCTATCATTGCCGAGTTCTTGAAGGCCCAGGGGAAAACGGTCCATCTGGGAGGAAACATCGGCAAGCCCTTGCTGCCGGAGATCGAGTCCATCCAGCCGGAGGACTGCGCTGTGGTGGAGCTTTCCAGTTTCCAGCTGATCTCCATGGGGGAGAGCCCCGACGTGGCTGTGGTGACCAACCTGTCCCCCAACCACCTGGATGTCCACAAGGATATGCAGGAGTATATCGACGCCAAGAAGAACATCTTCCGGCACCAGAATGCCTTTTCCCGCACGGTGCTGGGCGCCGGCAATGAGATCACCGCGTCCTTTGCCCCGGAAGTCCGGGGGGATTGCTGGATGTTCCGCCGGGGCGGCCCTGTGGACCGGGGTGTGTGGTGCGATGAGGAGTCCATCTACGTGGGCCAGGAAAAGCTGATGCCCATTTCCCAGATCAAGATCCCTGGCTGGCACAACGTGGAGAACTATATGGCGGCCATTGCCGCTGTGTGGGGCGACGTGGACCCGGAGGTGATCCGCCAGGTTGCCGCCACCTTCAACGGCGTGGAGCATCGGGCAGAGCTTGTCCGGGAGCTGCGGGGCGTGAAGTATTACAACGACTCCATTGCCACCTCTCCCACCCGGGTGATCTCTGGGATGTTGTCCCTGTTCCCCCAGAAGATCCTGATGATCGCTGGCGGGTACGACAAGCACATCCCCTTTGAGCCCTTGGGCCCGGTGGTGTGCGATAAGGTGAAAACCTTGATCCTCCTGGGCGCCACCGCCCAAAAGATCCAGGACGCGGTGCAGTCCGCGGAGAATTACAAAGAGGGTGCCCCGGAGATCCTCCGGGTGGAAACCATGGAGCAAGCGGTGGCCGCTGCCGCCGCCCATGCCCAGCCTGGGGACATTGTTTCCCTGTCCCCGGCGTCTGCGGCTTTTGACCTGTACCCCAACTTCGAGGTGCGGGGGAAACATTACAAGGAATTGGTAAACGGTTTGGAATGAGTGCGGAGCACGGCTCCGGGAAAGTAGAGTGTGTATGGAGAGAAGAAGAGGAAGTTTTAACGGAAACAGAAATGGAAACAGGAACGGCCGCAGCAGCAACTTTGGCAAGCGGACCTTCGGCCCTACCGATGCTTACGAGCTGCCCAGCTCTGCCAGCACCCTGGAAGAAAAGGTGATCGTGGCAGCTTTGAAGCGGTGCGGCGGTGACGGCGTCCCTTCCCGGTCTTTGCAGCGGGAGGCCGGCATCCACGACAAGGACACTTTTTACGAAGCCCTCCACTCCTTAAAGGATAAGGGCGAGATCACCGTGGATAAGGACCACTGGGTGAAACTGGTGCCCCGGGGCGGCGATATCCAGGCGGAGATTGTGTCCCTGTCGGAACGGTTTGCCTTTGCCCGGCCCAAGCTGGGGGGCGAGGATATCTTTGTCCCCGGCAGCGCCCTGAAAGGCGCGTTCTTGGGGGACCAGGTCATTTTGACCGACCTGCAGAAGCGGGATAAGGGCCCCAGCGGCCGGGTCAGGCGGGTGGTAGAGCATCAGGAGCGCCCCATGACCGGCACGGTCCACGTGGACGAAGAAGGCACCCGCATCACCCCCGACGGCGCAGTGCGGTACGACTTCCAGGTGGCGGGCGGCCTCAATGGCGCTAAGGATATGGATAAGGTGCAGATCCGTCCCAAGCAGGACAGCCGGGGGGATTGGACCCTGGCGGAGATCCAGTCGGTGTTTGGCACGGGCCAGCGGGCCCGCATCTGTGCCGACGCCATCATCGTTCGGTGCGGTATCCCCACGGAGTTCCCCCCGGAGGTAATGGCCCAGGCAGAGGAGATCTCCCAAATGACCGTCACCCAGGCGGATATCGATGAGCGCCTGGACCTGCGGGACGAGCCCATTTTCACCATCGACAGCGCCGACGCCAAGGACCTGGACGACGCCATCTCGGTCCACAAGACGGTGGACGGTTACACTTTGGGGGTGCACATCGCCGACGTTTCCCACTATGTCAAGGCCAAGACTCCCATTGACAACGAAGCTTTCCGCCGTGGCACTTCCGTGTATTTTGCAGACCGTGTGATCCCCATGTTGCCGGAGGCCCTTTCCAACGGGGTGTGCTCCTTGAATGCCGGCACGGACAAGCTCACCTTCTCTGCCTTGATGGACTTTGACAACGAGGGCAACATGGTGGACTACCGCTTTGAGAAGGCGGTGATCAACTCCAAAGTCCGGGGTGTGTATGCCGAGGTGAACACCATTCTGGACGGTACTGCTACCCAGGAGATCCTGGACAAGTACGCCCCGGTGATGGATAGCCTGATGGCAGCCAAGGAGCTGGCCGGTGTCTTTGAACGGGCAGCGGAGGCCCGGGGCAACATGGATCTTTCCAGCGATGAAACAAAGTTTGTCCTGGACGAAGACGGCGTGTGTATTGACCTGCAGCCCCGCACCACCGGCGCGGCGGAGCAGCTCATCGAGCAGATGATGATTGCCGCCAACATCGCTGCAGCCAAGGCTGCTTTAAAAGCGGAGATCCCCTTCCTGTACCGCGTCCATGAACGGCCCCAGCCCGACCGTGTGGAGGAGCTGGCGGAACTGCTGGAGCGGTTGGGCATCCCCTGCCGGGAGCTGCGGAAGGGCAAGCCCTCCACCAAGGATTTTGCCGCCATTCTGGACCGGGTGAAGGATACGCCCCGGCAGTCTTTGGTGAACCAGCGGGTGCTGCGTACCATGGAGAAAGCCCACTACCTGGACCGGGAAATCGGCCACTTCGGTTTGGCTTTGGGAGAGTACAGTCACTTTACGTCCCCCATCCGCCGGTATCCCGACACGTCCATCCACCGCATCTTGAGCGACCTGGTGGCCGGGGAAGACGCAACCACCCTGAAGCGCCGCTATGGGGAGTTTGCTGCCTTGTCCGCTTCCGAGTCTTCCAAAAATGAGGTCCGGGCGGTCACTGGGGAGCGTGCCGCAGAAGACTGCTATGTGGCCGAGTATCTGAAAGCCCACCTGGGCGAGCGGTATACGGGCATTATCAGCGGCGTGACCCCCAAGGGGATCTTTGTCAAGCTTCCCAATAACGCGGAGGGCTTTGTCAGCCTGAACGACTTTGAAAACTGCGAGTTTGAGTACGACGGGGAAGTTTCCCATCGGGACCTGCGCTCCGGCCGGGTGCTGATGATGGGGGAGGAGATCGGCATTATCGTGGCAGCTGCGGACGTAGCCACCGGCCGTGTGGACTTCATGCCCCAGGAACCCTAAGGGAATAAATTCAATTGCCTCTTCATAGGTATGACCATCTGGACAAACAGGGGGCTTTGCCATGAAGGGGTTTTTGCTTTCGGCGGTGCTGGGGCTGGTGGCCTTAGCGCTTGTGAATCTTTGCGGAGCGTATACGGGGGTGACCTTGCCCATCAACCGTTTGAGCCTGGGGGCAGCGGGGCTGTTGGGCATCCCCGGGGTGACGCTGCTGATTTTGATAAACACCTTGTTTTAAGGATTTGCCAAGGGAAGGATGTTTCAAATGCTGTTGATCCATGCCAACTACCTGGACGAGAACTTCCAGCTGGTCCAGGGGGATCTGGAGATCCAAGAGGGGAAGATCCTCCGGGTAGGGAAGGCCCTGCCCCGGAAAGAGGAGGACCTGGCAGTGGACTGCGGGGGCGAGTACACCATTGTGCCCGGCTTTGTGGATGTGCATATCCACGGCTGCGCCGGTGCAGATGCTTGCGACGGCACCCGGGAGTCCCTGGAAACCATGGCCAGGTTCCTGCTGGAACACGGGGTCACCTCGTTCTGTCCCACCACCATGACCGTCAGCCGGGATCGCCTGGAGCAGGCGCTGTTGGCAGCCAAGGACGCAGTGGATCACCCCGTGGAAGGCGGCGCCCGCATTGTAGGGGTGAATATGGAAGGGCCCTTCCTCTCGAAGGAGCGGAAAGGCGCCCAAAAAGAGGAGGACATCCTCCCGCCGAACCCGGAACTGTTCCGGCAGCTGTATGAGCTGTGCGGCGGAATCATCCGCTTGGTGGACATTGCCCCAGAGCAGCCCGGCGGCCTGGAGTTTATCCAAGCTGTCCAGGGACTGTGCCGGGTATCCATTGCCCACACCACGGCGGACTACCAGCAGGCCAAAGCTGCTTTTGACGCAGGCATCACCCATGCCACCCACTTGTTCAATGCCATGAGCGGCTTGCACCACCGGGAGCCTGGCGTGGTAGGCGCTGTTTTGGAAGACGACCGTGTCCGGGCCGAATTGATCTGCGATGGCCACCACATCCATCCAGCGGTGCTGCGCACGGCGTTCCGGCTGCTGGGGGACCGTGCCCTGGTGGTCAGTGACTCTATGCGGGCCAATGGGATGCCGGAAGGGGAGCCCTTCGACCTGGGTGGCCAGCTGGTCACTGTCCGGGGCGGGAAAGCGACCTTGGAGGACGGCACCCTGGCCGGGTCTGTGGCCAACCTCCACCAAGAGGTCAAAAACCTAGTGGCTTTCGGTATA
>CAJFMJ010000076.1 GCA_904391645.1 uncultured Neglectibacter sp. | reverse complement strand
TTCCACCCCGCCAGGCCCAGAAACAGCAGCAGCGCGGCGAATAATCCTAATTCAACCATGCTATCACCTCCTTTCCTCAATCCAACGCATCAGGGGTTCTTTGTAGATCCAGCAAGATCTTACCCGTTCCCCATCCATGATGATGTTTCCCCATGGGAATTGACCTTGCAAAATGCCAAGCCGGACGGTTTCCGGGTTGATTTTCATCCCCTCACCCCGCAAAATCTCGGTTGCCTCTTGGGCTGTGATGACATCCATCGTGTTTTCCTCCTTTTCAGCTATATTGGTTTGGCTCACTTCTTCTTTCCACCTCTTTCTTCATCTCACCCTTAAACCTCTCAAACAGCTCCTTGCCGTCCACGCGTGGGGCTGTTTGCTTTTCCAGGGCATCCGCTATCCGCTCTAAGCTTTTCGCTATACTGGCATAATAGCCGCCCATCTCCCTCACCTCCTTTCAACTGGCTTTGCCTTTGTTGATGTTTCTCAACTTTGGGCTAAAAAAATATTTGCCGATTTCTGTTCCGTCAATCCCAAGGATTTCACAAAGGCCGTTGATTTCATCCTGGCGGAATACGAACTCCCCAGCAAGTTTGCGGTTAAACTGGCTCTCGCTGATTCCCAGCAAGTTGGCGCACTCCTTCTGCGTCAACCGGCAGTCTTTGATTCTCTCCTTAAGATGGGCGTAATCCATTTCTGGCATTCTTTCACCTCCTGTATTCTGGTTGATGTTTCTCAACTCTGACTTAAGTATACCCCTATTCTTTTCAAAAGTCAAGGGATTTTTTGAGAAAACGCAATTATTTTTCGAAAAAGTATTGATTTTTCGCAACCCATCCTATATAATAGAAGCACACTCAGGAGGTGACTTGTAATGGCAACTAAAACAGGGGAATTTTCCGAACGGCTTAAGGCTATCTTAGACCTTCGGGGTATGACACAATCAGAACTGGCTCAAGTGTCCGGCGTGTCAAAATCCAGCATTTCCCGATATATCAGCGGAGCATGGAAAGGCAAGCAGGATACCGTCTACAGCCTGGCCCACGCCCTCAACGTTTCCGAGGCATGGCTGATGGGCTATGACGTGCCGATGGAGCGGCGCCCGCTGCCCGACCTGCCCTCTCCCGCCATAGCTCAGAACGTTGTCACCTTCCGAGTGAACACGGACATCGCTGCCGGTTACGACCAACCCGCTCAGCCTCTGGATGACTGGGAAGGGGCGGAAGTGGAAATTCCCGTTTCCTTGCTGCGGGGCCGTCCGGTGGAGGATTACTTCGTCATCCGCATCTGTGGCAACTCCATGTACCCCCAATACCAAAATGGGGATTATGTGCTGGTTCTCCGCACAGACACCTTGGACCACAGCGGCCAGGTGGCGGTGATGCTTCACGGTGAGGAGGGCACCATTAAGAAGGTGGAGTACAAAGAGGGCGAAGCCTGGTATAAGCTCATCCCTATCAATCCCCAGTATGAGCCCAAGCTCATAGTGGGGCCCGAGGTGAACACCTGCCGGATTATTGGCATCCCCAAGCTGATTGTGCGGGAAATTGAGGAGTAACCCACAGCGCAACGCTGAGGAAATAAATTTAGGAACGAGGTACGACAATGAAAAAGAAATTGTTCGCTGTCATTATGTCCGCCTTGCTGGTAGCTTCTTTGGGAGCTTGCTCGGCTGCTGAGACTTCTTCCAGCACCCCGGAGAACTCTGCCCCGGCTGTAAATGCTGTGGACTCCGAAGAAGCTTCGGAATCCTCAAGTGAAGTGGAACCCACACCCGAGCCAATCAATCTTGATGGGACTTGGGTGCAGATAAATAACGCTTCTGAGGATAGCTATCAGGAGGCTGTTATTTCTGGGGACACTATCACTATCAACTGGGTAACTGCCAGCACTGACACAAAATCTTTATACTGGGCAGGAAGTGTAGAAATCCCAGAAAATGCAGGAGATAGCTTCTCTTGGGACAGTCAGAACGACACAGAGCGGACACAAGCCGCTATTATGGCATCTGGCGACGACACCAAGACGTTTACATACGAGAACGGACAAATTTCCTACGATGTTTCCGCAATGGGGATGACGCAAACCGTAAGACTCAAAAAAGCTGACTAAGCCAATATTTGGAGGAATGCACCATGAAAAGGAAGCCTGCCCATCAGGCGCCAGAGCCAGCCAAGAAGAAAAAACGGCGAGTATGGTTGTATGTAATTGGGGGATTACTGGCCATTGGAATCATTGCAAACCTTATAGAACCAACTGCTGATAACAAAGATCCAACAGCATCCTCAGCACCATATAGTGTCTCCGGTTCTTCCGCTGTAAGCGAAACAAGCTTTACACCGGGTCCTACGTTGGTTCCCACTTCTACTCCGACTACGGCACCTGCACCATCGTTATCTCCGACGCCTATTCCCGCTTCAGAACCGTCTCAATACGTGGTATACTGGACCCCTAATGGCAGTTCCTATCATTCCTCCGAAGGGTGCCGCACATTGAGCCGCTCAAAAACTATATTAAGCGGAACAATTGACGAAGCCATTGCATCAGGTCATGCAGACCCGTGTGGCGTGTGCTATTAACGCAATAACCTAAATGAAAAGTGAAATCAGCAAAGTGATTTAAGTTAAAATTTCACTTACTTAGAGATTCTCTTAAATAGTCAGAGCTTTTCTGAATTTTTCAAAACCGCTTGCTAAAACTGAATAAGGCGCGTATAATAGAGATGTGGGGAAACCCACCTAAACTTAGTAACTCCCGGGAGAAGGGAAGAAACTAAGAGGGTACTTGCCGCCTGGCACCAGCGGCATACAAAAGTGTGTCTTGCTAAAACTGCCGCCTGTCCGGGTGCGGGGTACAAATCCGGGCTGGAATGTGCGCCTTTCCAGAAATGGGGAGGCGTGCTTTTTTATGGAATTGCTGGAGCAGAGGAAACTCAAAGACCAGAATAATATTTTATATATTCATCAAACCCTAAGCAAATAAAAAAAGCCGACCCAGTGCTGGAACACCAGGACGGCTCATCAGAACAGCTTACCCAGAGGATAAATCTGTCCGTCAACGCTCAGATTATACCACCTCCGGGCAGGCTTTGCAAGTCATACCCTGGAGGTGATTTTTTTGGAGGAAAAGAAAAAGCGAAAGAAGCTGAAACGGGCCAACGGTACCGGGACGGTGTACAAGCTTCCGGGGCGCAGATCGCGGCCCTGGGCAGCCAAAAAAGACGGGGTGTACATCGGATATTACACCACCAAAACAGCCGCCCTTGAGGCCCTTGGAAAGCTGATCGGCACCCCCATCACAGAGAAGTACAACTGGACCTTTGCCCAAGTGTACCAGGGCTGGTCCCAGGAACATTTCAAAGACGTGGGAGTCAAGTCGGTGGAAGCGTCGGAAGCCTCCTACCGCTTCTTTGCGCCCCTACACGGACGCCGCTTCCGGGACCTGCGGGCCTCTGACTTTCAGGCGATCCTGGACAATGGCGCCCACATGAGCCAGTCGATCCAGGCAAAGCGAAGGCAGCTGCTCAACCAGATGTGCCGTTGGGCCATCCGGGAGGAAATTTGTTCCACAAATTTTGCCAGCTTTGTGAAAACAAAGGGGAAGCCCACCAAAGAAAAGCAGGTCTTTACCGATCTGGAGATCGCCAAACTGCGCCAGAATGGCAGCGAAGCGGCCAAGATTGTGCTGATGCTGATCTACACCGGGATGCGGATCGGGGAACTTTTCCAACTGCCGTTGGCGGACTATCACGATACCTACGTGATTGGCGGTGAAAAGACGGAGGCCGGCCGGAACCGGGTGATTCCAATACGTCCCGAAGGGCGGGAGTACTTTGCCTATTTTGCAAACCAGGCCACTGGTCCTCTGCTGCTGTCCGGGTATGTAGGGCAGCATACCATCAACAACTTCCGCCGCCGGGACTATTACCCCCTTCTGGAACGGTTGGAGATCCGCAAACTCAATCCTCATTGCACCCGACATACATACGCCAGCTGGGCAAGGAGTGCGGGAATACAGCCGGAGCACTTACAGCGGATTTTGGGGCACGCGCAATACTCCACCACAGCCAACGTATACTTGCACACCGACGCTCAGCAACTGGTAGACGCCGTGGAAACCGCCTCCGGGTTTGTGTGCAACCGTGTGTGTAACCCAAAAAATTCTTTGCCCTCCGAGCCGGTTTTTAAAATCGAGAAAAAGGCTTAAAACCTGGGAAAATCGGGCCCAAATTCTCTCTGAAACAGACTGGTTATACCTTTTAATCAGGGTGTCCGGGGTTCAAATCCCCGATGGGTCACCAAGAAACGGAGCAAGCGTTGGCTTGCTCCGTTTTTTTATGTTTCCTTGGATCCCATCTATTTTTCTCAAGCGCCCTTTCTTTCCAACAACTGAAAAACGTCCCCACAGCCTTTTCCAAAAAACGCTCTCTTTATGTTACAAAAAAGGCTGCTGCGTGATTCGCAACAGCCCTTTGGTTCACTTTTCTTGCTGGTTCAGACTCCCTCACTGAAGGAAGTGTCCTCCTGGGAATCCTCCTCTTCCTCCGGCAGGGGGAATTGGGGATCTTTTACATCGATCTGACGGTTGTGAAGCCGGGTGCGCACAGATGACCGGAACAGACGGTAGATCACCGCTGTGGCCGGAGTGCCGAACAAGATGCCGGGAACGCCCAGGACACCGCCCCAAAACACCACGGCAAACAAGGTCCAGATGGGGGGAAGCCCAATGGAAGACCCCACCACCCGGGGATAGATCAAGTTGCCCTCCACCTGCTGGAGGATCAACAGGAAGATCAAAAAGATCAGCGCGTCGATGGGATGGACCAACAACAGGATGATCACGCCCAGAATGGCGCCAATATAGGCGCCCAAAATGGGGATCAACGCAGAGAGCGCCACAATGGAAGAGATCAGCAGGGCGTAATCCAAGCGCAGCAGGCTCATGCCCACATAGCACAGGGAGCCAAGGATCACGCACTCCGTCAGCTGACCACGGATAAAGTTGAAAAATACCCGGTTGGTCAGGGAGGCAATTTGGCCGATCTTCCGGGCGGGCGCTTTAGGAAGGAAGGCCAGCAGGGCGGATTTCACCCCCCGCAGCAGCTTTTCCTTATTGGTGAGCATATACACTGAGAAGATGAAACCCATCACAGCGGCAAACACACCGGAAGCCACATTGATGGTAACCCCCACCAGGGAAGACAGAAAGTCCCGGGCCAAGTCGGTCACATTGGAAAGCAAGGTGGTCCAGTTAAAGCCTGCCAGGAAGTTCTGGATCATGGTCAGGTCGTTTTCCTCAGCAAAACGGTTGAGCCAAGCCATGATGTTGCTGTAATACACGGGCACGTTTTCCTGGGCGGTCTGGGCCAGCACCCCCATGGATTCAATCAATCCGGGGATGATGAAGCAGGCGATAAACACGATCACCAGCACCACCACTAAGTAGGCCAAGGCCACCGCCAAAGGCCGGCGGGCCCGCAGCCACAGCTTTGCTTTGCATTTCTGGAAAGGCTTAAAGGCGATGTCCTCAAAAAAGTGCACAAACACATTCAGGATAAACGCCAGCACGATCCCGTAAAACACTGGGGCTACTGTGGCCGCACCGGTGCACACAATCCCCCATACCTGGTCAATCTTCAGCAAGATCAAAACCAGTACTGCCCCAAAGACCATCAAGATCATCCCATTGCGCAGCACACGTTTTTCATCCCGCAGGTGAATTCCCCACTCCCGCAGACGCATGGTTCTCCTCCTTTTTCAACCGTTCTACCTCTTTTAGCTTGCCCGGCTCCCATTGGGAAAAACCGGGAAACAGCCAGCTTTTATGTTTTTGTTTGGAACACATTGTGGCACTTCTGGCAGGTGACCTGGATCTTCCCCCTGCCCCTGGGCGCCCGCAGCCGCTGCTTACATTGAGGGCAGCGGAAATATTTGTAGGTTTTCCGTTCCCGAAAACGGGTGTTTTGGAATTTCACCCAGTTTTCAATGGGTGTCCAAAACCGCAAAAAGCCGTAAAGCTCCCGCTGGCGAGCAGCGTGGTTCCGGGAGAACATCCGGAACAGCACATAGATGAACACCGCATCTGCCAACAAGGTGATGGGCCAGAATAAACCGCCAAAAAGGGACAACACTAAAGCTATCACCAGCAAAAACAGGCTGAATTTGTCCCCGCCGTAACGGCCGTACATGAATTGCTGGAATTTTTGCAGCAGCAACCAAAACACATCCTTTCCAAGTCAACGCCCCCTGGGCGTTAAAGTATAGTATACCTTCGGCCGGAGGTTTTTTCAACCGGCCCACCCCACCCTTTACGATAAATTTACAATTGTCCGTAGACACTTTTTAAAATTAGGAATTATTCTTAAAAATTTTCTTGACTTTTGATTTTTAAACGATTATACTGTAGCCAGAAAGTTCTAATTACACTTTTCTTTTGAAGGAGGAATCCCCATGCCCGAACTGAAAGGCTCTAAAACCGAAGCCAACCTGATGACCGCTTTCGCTGGAGAATCCCAGGCCCGCAACAAGTACACCTACTACGCCTCCAAAGCCAAAAAGGACGGCTATGTGCAGATTGCCAACCTGTTCGAAGAAACCGCCAATAACGAAAAAGAGCACGCCAAGATCTGGTTCAAGCTGCTCCACGGCGGTATCGGCGACACCATCGACAACCTGAAGGACGCTGCTGCCGGCGAAAACTACGAGTGGACCGATATGTATGCCGGCTTTGCCAAAACCGCCCGGGAAGAGGGTTTCGACCACATTGCCGACCTGTTTGAGGGCGTGGCCAAGATCGAGAAGGAGCACGAGGAGCGCTACCTGAAGCTGGTCCAGAACCTGGAAGAGGGCATTGTGTTCTCCCGTGACGGGGACACCATTTGGCAGTGCGCCAACTGTGGCCACATTGTGGTGGGCAAGAAAGCCCCCGAAGTGTGTCCCGTTTGCGCCCATCCCCAGGCTTATTTCCAGATCAAGGCCGAAAACTATTGATTGTCCCCACATGGAAAAAACCTCCCGGAGCTTCCGGGAGGTTTTTTTGCCTGTAGATTCCACAAAATGCTATTTTTTGTTTACATTTTCAGATTATTTTAGTATAATTATAGATATAAAAGGAAGGTGGAACCGATGGGCCGGTAAGTGAGAACCATCAAGCTGCATGACAACCATATTGAGGAAGGGGTTCATTGAAGTGAAAGCCCCAACAAACCAATCAAACCTATTTGGGAAATGATGATTACATTGAGATGTTCTTTGGGTGATGGGTATGGTTCAGCTATTTAAAAAGAAAAAGACACAACTGGCCATGTTTTTACTTTCTCTTTTCTGCGTGGCACTCCTGTTTTTTCTATGGCAATCTTCCCGCCCCAAACACCTGTTTCACATTTCCTCCTCTGAAACGACCATTGTAAAGCTCGCCGCGGGAACAGCGTGCGCCCAGGAGCCCGCTACTTTTCTCGAACCAGAAACGGTGCAGAAAATCGTAAAGCTGTTCAACAACTTCACCTACACCAAAAGGGAGTATTATCCGGAACATGATGGAAACAGTTTTACGGTTTATATTTGCTTCTATTCAGAGCCCGTGCTGATTTGCAGTGTAACGCCCAATGCTGTCATTCTGGACAGGTCCCCCTATGTGGAGCCAGGACAGCAAGATTACATCTACATTGGCGAGGAGGGCTATTTCCTCCCTCTCTTCGAATTGATGGGCATTGACCCGGAGGAATACTACCAGCAGGAATGACGCACCTTATAAACTCTATTTTTAAGTAAAGCGCAAACTGCCATGAAAACACAACCCAAATTCTCGCTCCGTCAAAAGCTTTTTTTCCCCCTTGTTATTTGCCTGGCGGCGCTGGCCCTGACCCTGGCCATATGCCTTGCCTTCTGTCTGGCAAACCGTCCCACCATAGACCACCCCTTTCACAGAAATCCCGCTTCAGTAGAGCACATAGAGATCAGCTCCTACACCCCCCAGCTGCAAAGTATTACCGTGGAGGACCCCCAGGAGGTGGCAAAGATTGTCCAGCTTCTTGATGACTTTCAGCCCACCCGTACGGAATGGGTGCCCCCCACCGGCGGAACCCGGTGCATGATCCATCTGTACTCCTTCGACGGCTCTCATGAGAG